>DATGBR010000307.1:0-5388 GCA_035312605.1 Candidatus Methylomirabilota bacterium | reverse complement strand
ATCGTCTACGCCTCCGACTTCCCGCACTGGGATCACAGCTATCCCGCCTCGCTCGACGAGATCCGCGACCGGGGCGACATCACCGACGTCCAGAAGCGCAAGCTCTTCGCCGACAACGCGCGGAGGCTCTACGGCCTCAAGGGATGAGGCGGGGGCGTCCGCCCCGGCCGTAGCTCTCGTCGGCGCGCGCAAGCGTTACGGGTCTGTCGAGGCGCTGTGCGGCGTCGACCTCGTCATCCGCGCGGGCGAGGTCGTCGCGATGCTCGGCCCCAACGGGGCGGGCAAGACCACCTCGATCAGCCTCATGCTCGGGCTGCGCCAGCCCACCGCGGGCCAGGTGCGCCTCTTCGGGCTCCCGCCCACCGACCGCCGCGCACGGAGCCGCTGCGGGGTCATGCTGCAGGAGTCGGGCACCACCTCGGTGCTCACGGTGCGCGAGATCGTCGACGTCTTTCGCGTCTACTACCCCGCCCCACTGCCCGCCGAGCGAGCAATCTTGATGGCGGGCCTCACCGAGCAGGCCGCGGTGCGGATCGGCACGCTCTCGGGCGGTCAACGGCAGCGGCTCTACTTCGCGCTCGCGATCTGCGGCGATCCCGACATCCTCTTCCTCGACGAGCCCACCGTGGGGATGGACGTGGAGGCCCGCCGGGCCTTCGTGACCAGCATCCAGACCCTGGCCGCCGCGGGTAAGACCATCGTGTTCACCAGCCACTACCTGCGCGAAGCGGAGGAGCTCGCCCGGCGAATCATCGTGATCGACCGCGGCACCGTGATCGCGGACGCGAGCCCGCAGGAGCTGAAATCGCGCGTGCCGGGCAAGAAGATCACCCTGGTCGCGGGGCGGCCGTTCACCGGCAAAGACCTGGAGGGCCTGCCCGCCCGCGTGATCAGCGCCACCGGGGAGCGCGCGAGCCTGCTCAGCAACGAGCCGGCCGCGGTGCTGCGCGAGCTGTTCCGCCGCGGGGTGGACGTGGTGGACCTGGAGGTGACCGGCGCGGACCTGGAGGAGGCGTTCCTCGCGCTCACCCGGCGCGCGGAGGCGGCCACCCCGTGAGCACGGGCCCGAGACCGGAGGTCGCGCCGCTCGGGCGCATGCTGCTGGTGCAGGCGCGGAGCGAGATGCGGATGCGTTGGCGCATCCCCGCGTTCAGCGTGACCATCGTCGCGCTCCCGGTGCTGTTCTTCACCTTCTTCGGCCTGCCCTACGTCAAGCAGACGGGCCCGAACGGCATCAACCTGGGCGCGTACCTGATCGCCTCGTTCGCGGCCTACAGCGTGGGGAGCGTGATGGTCTTCGGCTTCGGCATCGGGGTCGCCACCGAGCGCGGGCTCAAGGTGGACGTGCTGATGCGCGCGACGCCGCTGCCGCCGCTGATCGCGATCCTGGCCAAGGTGCTGAACGCGCTGGCCTACGCGCTGCTGTCGCTGATCGTGCTGATCGTCTACGGGGTGGTGGTGGGCGGCATCCGCCAGGACCTGCTCGTGTGGCTCGACATGATCGCGCGACTGCTGGCCGGCTCGGTGCCGTTCATCGCCCTGGGCTTCGCCATCGGCTACTCGTGCGGGCCCAACGTGGCGCCCGCGGCGGCGAACCTGGTCTACCTGCCGCTCTCGTTCGCGTCGGGCCTCTTCCTGCCGCTCTCCCAGCTCCCGGGCTTCGTGCGCACCGTCGCGCCGTACCTGCCCGCCTACCACTACGGCCAGCTCGCCTGGAGCGCGGTCGGAGCCGGCACCGAGCCGATGGCGGTGAGCCTCGCCTGGCTCGCGGGCTACACCGCGCTGTTCCTCGCCATCGCCTTCCGCGCCTACCGCCGCGAGGAATCCCGCAAGTTCGGCTAGACTACGCGGTGGCCTTCTTCTCGCGGAGGGTCCTGATCTCGGCGGCGGAGTAGCCGAGGTCGGCGAGGATGGTGTCGGTGTGCTCGCCGCGGAGAGGGGCCGCGCGGCGGACGCCGGGGGACATGCGGGAGAAGTGGAGCGGGGTGCCGACGACCGGGATCTCGCCGAGCTTGGGGTGCGTGACCCGCTGCACGATGCCGCGCTCGGCGGTCTGCGGGTCGTTCATCACCTGGTCCACCGTGTTGACCGGAGTGGCCGGCACGTCGGCCTCCTCCAGGCGCTTGAGCAGGAGCTCGCGGTCGAGCGCGCCGATCGTGGTCTCGAGGATGCCCTCCAGCTCCGCGCGATTGGCCACCCGCCCCTGGTTCCTCTGGAAGCGCGGGTCGGCGGCCAGGTCGCTGAGCCCGAGCACCTTGGCGAGCTTCTGCCAGAAGCGGTCGTTGGCCGCCGCGATGAAGATCCACTGCCCGTCGCGGCACTTGAAGTTTCGATAGGGCGAGAGCGACGGGTGGCCCGACCCGAGCGCGCGCGGCAGCGCGCCGGTGAGCAGATAGCCCTCGGCGTGGAAGGCGAGCAGGCTCACCGCGGTCTCGAGCAGCGAGCCGTCGACCCGCTGGCCCAGTCCGGTGCGCTGCCGCTGGATGATCGCGTTGGAGACGCCGAGCGCGCACAGGATGCCGGTGGTCAGGTCGAGGAACGAGACGCCGGCCCGCACCGGCTGGCCACCCGGCTCGCCGGTGATGGACATGATGCCGCTGAAGGCCTGCATCAGCGCCTCGTAGCCTGGGCTGTCCTTGCGCGGGCCGGTGCGCCCGAACGCGGAGACCGAGCAGTAGATGAGCCGCCGGTTGATCTGCGACAGCACGTCGTAGCCGAGCCCGAAGGACTCCATGGTGCCGGTGCGGAAGTTCTCGATGACCACGTCCGCGTCCTTCACCAGCCGCTTGACCACCTCGACGGCCTCCGGCGTCTTCAGGTCGAGCGCGATGCCGCGCTTGTTCCGGTTGAAGAGCAGGTACGCGGCGGCCTCCCCGTCCTTGTGCGGCGGCCAGGTGCGCGACTCGTCGCCGGGCCCGGTGTCCTCCACCTTCACGACGTCCGCGCCCAGGTCGGCGAGCAGCGCGCCGCACCAGGGTCCGGCGATGACGCGGGAGAGATCGATGACGCGGATGCCGTCGAGGGAGAGCGACGAGGTCGGGAAGGGTGTGCTCATGGCGCGTACTATACCGCCGTTGGCGGTGTATATTCACCTCCCGCCAGACCATCAGAGCCAGACCATCCGAGGAGGATGCGCCAATGGAGCTCTACGACGTGATGACCACCACGTTCTCGGGCCGCGACTACACCGACGAGCCGCTGCCCGACGAGACCCTGTACCGCATCCTCGACCGCGCGCGCTTCGCCCCGAGCGGCGGCAACCGCCAGGGCTGGAAGGTGATCGTGGTGCGCGACCGCAAGACCCGCGAGGGCCTGGCCGCCGCCACCGAGCCCGCAGCCAAGCGCTACGCGGCGCAGGTGCAGGTCGGCGAGAGCCCGTGGAACACCATCGACCGCACCCGCGTGGACGCGGCCACCATCGAGCGGACCCCGCCGCCCGCACGCCTGATCGAGCCGGTGCTCAAGGCCGCGGTGGTGCTGGTGATCGGGGTCGATCTCAAGCTGGTGGCCTCGATGGACGCAGAACTCGACCGCGTCGGGGTCATCAGCGGGGCGTCCATCTATCCGTTCGCGTGGAACATCCTGCTCGCCGCGCGCCACGAGGGCTTCGCCGGCACCATCACCACGCTGGCCGCGGCCCGCGAGTCCGCGGTGCAGGCGCTGCTCGGCCTGCCGTCGCACGTGGCGCTCGCCGCGGTGATGCCGCTCGGCCGGCCGGTGAAGCGTCTCACCCGCCTCAAGCGCAAGCCGGTGGAGGAGTTCGCCATGCTCGATCGCTGGAACGGACCGCCCCTTCGCGGCTCAGCGTGAGGCGGGCGGTCTGCCGTCGGTGAGGATTTCGAGAATGCGCTCGCCGGTGATCTCCCCGGGGATCAGCACGTGGTCGGCGCCTGCGCGCAGCAGGTCGACCGCGTCGCTCTTCTCCTCTCCGGTCATCACGATGATCGCCCGGGGCGCCAGGCGGCGCAGGTTGCCGACCAGGCGCCGGGTGCTGATGCCCTTCAGGAAGGTGTCCGAGATCGTCGTCACCACCACGCGCGCCTCCTCGATGCCGAGGTGCTCGAGGGCGTCGGGATTGGCGAGGTCGCCGTACTCCCACCGGAAGCCCCGCGCCATCACCCCGTGGGCGCGATTGGCGTCGTAGTCGATGAGGGTGATGCGCGCCTTCATGTCGGGGACCTGCGCCTCCACCAGGTCGAGCACCGCCTGCGCGATGCGGAAGTGCCCGAGCAGCACGATCTCGGGGGCGCCGCGCGCCGCGCCCGGGACCGGCGCGGCCACCGCGAACCGGCGCCCGAAGGGCCGCACGAGCACCCGCGCGATGTGGTCGTTCCACGTGATCAGGTAGGGGGCGAGCAGCGAGGTCAGGATCATCGCGGTCAGCACCACCGCGCTCGCGTGGTCCGACACGTGGCCGTAGCCGGCCCCGAGGGTGAGGATGACCAGCGAGAACTCGCTGATCTGGGCCAGGTTGAGCGCGGTGACCGTCCCCGCGTAGAGGCCGTTGCCCAGGAGTCGCGCGGTGGGGACCACCGACACGAGCCGGCTCGCGATCACGAACAGCACGATGAGCACCGCCTGGCCGAGCACGTCCCCGGTCGGGACGGGCACCTTCATGCCGAGCGCCACGAAGAACAGGGTGACGAAGAAGTCACGCACCCCGGTGACCTTGGAGATCACGTCGGAGCCGTAGGGGAAGGCGGAGATGCTCACCCCCGCGATCAGCGCTCCCATCTCCCGCGACAGGCCGAGCTGGTCCGCGAAGCCCGCGATGCCGAAGCACCACGCCACCGAGGAGATCAGCACCAGCTCCGGACGGCTCGCGGAGATCTCCAGCAGCGGGGCCAGGATGAACCGGCTGGCCAGGAACGCGACGCCCACCAGCACCCCGCCCCCTGCGATGGACTGGGCGATGCGCAGCACGCCCGGCTCGGCCAGGCTCGGCTGCACCGCCATGAAGAGGATGGCCCAGATGTCCTGCACCACCAGCACGCCCAGGGTGAGGCGCCCGGACAGGATCTTGAGCTCGAACTTCTCGCGCAGCAGCTTGACCACGATCAGGGTCGAGCTGAGCGAGATGACGATGGCCAGGTAGACGAGATCGAAGCGGCCGTCGCCGACCCGGTAGCCGAGCCAGGAGAAGAAGGCGACGCCCAGGAGCGCGTTGATGACGAACTGGCCGACCCCGAGGGCCAACATCGAGCGCCCGAGGCGCCGGAGCTCGCGCAGGTCGATCTCGAGCCCGATGATGAACAGGAGCAGGATGAGGCCGATCTCGGAGATCAGCTCGATGCTCTCCGCGTCGGTGACGAGGCCGAAGCCCATCTGGGAGCTGAGCAGGACGCCACCCGCGATGTAGCCCAGCAGGAGGGGCTGCCGGAGCAGACG
>DATGBR010000306.1:0-4991 GCA_035312605.1 Candidatus Methylomirabilota bacterium | reverse complement strand
ACCGGCGAGGAGCTCGACAAGCGGGGCAACATCGAGCTGCGGACCTGGATCACCCTGCTCGGCGCGGTGGGCGACGCGCGGGCACAGGTGTACTGCTACGAGCCCTCGTGGCACCACGGCAACGCGGTGGTGGAGTGGCCGCTCTGAGCCCACGATGAGCGAGACCGCCCATTACCGCTTCCCGCCGTCGAGCGCCTACGCACTGAACCGGTGCCTCTACGCGCTCAAGTCGGACCGGGAGTTCGCGGAGCGCTTCCTCGCCGACGCGGAGGCGGTCACCGAAGCGCTGGGATTGACGGAGGGCGAGCGGGCCGACCTGCGCCGCATGGATCGCGACGCGCTGGTGGCCCGCGGCGCCCATCCCTACCTCGTGTTCATGGCCGGGCTCCGGCTCAAGATGCTCGCCGAGCCCGGGACCCTAGAATACTTCTAGGGGAGTACTTCTAGGCGAGCGCGGCTAGCCGCCGGTCGTCACCTCGAGGCGAGTGCCGACCAGCTTGGCCCCGCGCTCCTCGTAGAACGCCTTCACCTTCGCCCCTTCCTGCAGATCGGCGAACCTCGCCTCGCGGCCGTTCACCTGGATCAGGGTGTCGTGGTTCACCTCGATCGTCTTGCCGAGGAGGCCCAGCAGGCCGATCGAGACGTCGACCGTCTCGGTGCGGCCATCCACCCGGGTCAGCTTGCCCTCGATCACCCCGGCACCCCGGTCGAGCCGGGCGATGCGCCCCGTCGGCTGCAGCGGGTGCGCCGGCTGGGCCGCGCCCGAGGCCGCGACCGCTCCGCCCGGCAATGCGACGAGCCCCGCGACGGCCATGCCTGCGGCGATCCTCAAGCTGATGTAATGCGTCATGACCCGGCCCTCCTCTGCGTTTTTTCCTCGGGGCAATTGGCCCCGCTCCCGCATATAGAAGAGCAAGGGCGATACCAGACGAGGGAAAGGCCGCCTCCAGGCAGCGAATCGCCTCCTCCCCGCGCGGGAGGATGTAAGCCTTACACGAGCATGGGACGTAAGTTGTTCCAGGAGGGGAATCGATGACACGACGCTTCAGACGGCTGGCGCGGCGCTCGCGCGCGGTGGCCTTCGCGTGGGCGGTGCTGCGTAGCTACCGGGAGGGCCGGCGTCGCGGCCAGTCCCCGCTGCGCGCGCTGCGCTTCGGTCGCGCGGTGGCGCGCTGGCGACGGCAGAACGGAGCCGCGCATTCGTAACCGCCCCGGGCGGTGGCCGGGGCTGCGGATGCCCGCCCTGGTCCTCGCCCTGACCCTGACCGCCGCCGCTCACTCCCCGCTGGAGGCCCAGGCGCCGGCCGCGCCGCCGGGCACGCCGGCTCCCACCGCGACGGTGAGCGAGCTACAGCAGACCCTGACGGCCGCCAGCGGCCGCTTCCAGGCGATGGACACCGCGGGCGTGCTCGCCTACGTCTCCGACCGCTATCGCAACGGGCCCATCACCAAGTCGAGCGTCCGCGACAACCTCCTGGCCATGTTCGCCCTCTACGACACCGTCCGGGCGCAGGTGCGCCTCGACGAGGTGCGCGTGGTGAACGGCGCGGCGTGGGTCTACTCCACCGGGGAGATCTCGGGGCGACTGCGCGGCCTCGGGGTGTGGACGACCTTGCTCTCGTGGGAGCGCGAGCCGGACGTCGCGCGGCGCGAGGGCGCGGCCTGGCGGCTCGAAGGGCCGGGGCCCTAGAACAGCGGCGAGTAGTACTGGCGGAAGGCGCGAAAGCGCGGAACGGACACCCCGCAGAGCGGCGCGGGATGGAAGCGCTCGTCGCGGCCGTCGAAGCGGACGATCCCCGGCCCCGACGGGTCGTTGGGATCGTAGACCTCGAAGTCCACCGTCGCCGGGCCGCTCGCTCGATAGTCGAAGGCCAGCACCGAGTGGTTCATCTCGATGCGCGGGAAGTCGGTGAGGAAGAGCTGCACCGCCCGGCCCGCCCGCAGCTCGGTCATCGTCTCGCGAGCCACTCGTTCCTGCTGTCCCGGGAGCGAGGGGAAGGTCATCCGCCAGTTCGTGGGGTGCACGAGCGTCCACAGCCGTCCTCGCAGCCCCGCCTTGACCGCCGCCTCCTCCGCGCCGGTGAAGGCGTGGAGCGACGGATAGCCCGGGATCACCACGCGACGGTCGGCGGGCAGCGGGGCCCGCCACGCGCCGCGGCGGATCACCTGCCACACGCGCGCGGCGTACGCCTCGGGCGTCAGGCGGGTCTCGTCGGCCGCGAAGCGCGCGAAGCGCTGGAACTGCCCGACCGCCCGCGCCATCAGGAAGCACCGGTTGCAGTAGATGTCCGGCTTGCCCCGGTGGTGGATCCGGCTGTCGTTGCGAAACGCGAAGGTGTCCACGCCGAACCCGAGGACGGGGCCGGGCGAGGGCGGCAAGGCGAGCATCGCGGGGTCGATTCTACCGTGACTCGCGGACCCGGATACGGCTATGCTACGGGCCGCCGCCCGAGGCGGCCACTGGGGGATCTTCCGTCTGACCGCCGTCCTGCTGCTCTACGCGCTCACCCTGTTCACGGGGGCCACTCTTCTCTTCGTGATGCAGCCGATGGTGGGCAAGATGATCCTGCCGCTCCTGGGCGGCACCCCCGCGGTGTGGAGCACCTGCATGGTGTTCTTCCAGGCTGCGCTCCTCGGCGGGTACGCCTACGCGCACGCCCTCACCGCCCGCGTCCGGCCCGCGCGCCAGGTCCTCGTCCACCTCGTCGTCCTCGCGCTGCCCTTCGCGGTCCTGCCCCTCGCGGTGAGCCCGCGCCTGCTGCGCGGCGGCGAGGCCAACCCGGTGCTGGACGTGCTCACGATCCTCTCGCTGTCGGTGGGCCTGCCCTTCCTGGTGGTGAGCGCCACCGCGCCGCTGCTCCAGCGGTGGTTCACCCACAGCGGGCACCCGGCCGCGCGCGATCCCTACTTTCTCTACGCGGCCAGCAACCTGGGCAGCATGCTGGCCCTCCTGGGCTATCCCACCCTGGTGGAGCCGCACCTGCACCTGCAGGGATCGACCTGGCTCACCCAGACCGCGCTCTGGAGCCTGGGCTACGCGACGCTGGCCGTTCTCATCGCGCTCTGCGCGCTGACCCTCTGGTGGAAGCCCGCGCCCGCACCGGCGCCGGCCGTCGCGGAGACGGAGAGCGCGCCGGCCCCGGCCGAGAGGCGCCCGCGATGGCCGCGGCGGATTCACTGGGTCGTGCTCGCCTTCGTGCCGTCGAGCCTGCTCCTCGGGGTCACCACCTACATCACCACCGACCTGGCCGCGGTGCCGCTGCTCTGGGTGCTGCCGCTCGCGATCTACCTGCTGACCTTCATCCTCGCCTTCGGCCGCTGGCCGCGGCTGCTCCATCACGTGGTGGTGGCGCTCGCGCTGCCCCTCAGCCTGCTCGTGATCTTCCTGATGGTCTCCGCCCTGCCCGAGCGCATCTGGGTCATCGTGCTCTGGCACTTCGGTCTGCTCTTCGTCATCGCGCTCGCCTGCCACGGCGCCCTGGCGCTGGACCGTCCGGGACCGCTTCACCTCACCGAGTTCTACCTGCTGATCTCGGTGGGCGGCGTGCTGGGCGGGCTCTTCAACGCTCTGGTGGCCCCGCTCGTCTTCTCCTCGCTGATCGAGTATCCGCTGATGATGGTGCTGGCCTGCGTGCTCCTCGCCGCGCCGAGCAGCCCCGGGCTCGGGCTGGGCGTCGGGGCCCGGCGCGCGCTGCTCGCGGTGGCGGCCGCGGTCCTGCTCACGGTGGTGCTCTACTCGGAGTCGGTCACCCTGCGCGTCGACTTCGCGTTCCTGGCCCGGGTGCTCGATCTCAGCAGCGAGCGGGTGAGCGAGTGGCTCGATCCCGCCGAGCGCCTGCTCAACAAGCTCCTGATCTACGGGCCGCCCCTCGTGGTGACGTGGTTCCTGCGCCGCCGCCCGCTTCACCTGGGCCTGGCCCTGGCCTCGGTGCTCCTGATCTCGGGCTTCGTGGACGCGCGCAACAACGACCAGATCCGCCAGAGCCGCTCCTTCTTCGGCGTGCTGCGCATCTCGCGCGACCGCGACCCCAAGGGCTACACCGAGCTGCGCCACGGCACCACGCTGCACGGGCGCCAGAGCCTCGAGCCCTCCCGGCGCGCGGAGCCGCTGTCCTACTACCAGCGTAAGGGCCCGATCGGCCAGCTCTTCGCCGAGCTCGACCGGCGCGCCGGCAGCGTGCACATGGCGGTGGTCGGGCTCGGCACCGGCACCCTCGCGGCCTACGCGCGACCAGGCGATCGGGTCACGTTCTACGAGATCGACCGGCTCGTGCGCGACATCGCCTTCGATCCGGCCTATTTCTCCTACGCCACCGACGCCCGCGACCGCGGGGTGACCATGCGGCTCGAGCTGGGCGACGCGCGCATCCGGATGGAGGCGGTGAAGCGGGACCGGCCCGAGGAGCGCTACGACGTGATCCTGGTGGACGCCTTCAGCTCGGACGCCATCCCGGTCCACCTGCTCACCCGCGAGGCGCTCCGCCTCTACTTCGATCTGCTGGGACCGCGCGGCATCCTCGCGCTGCACATCTCGAACCGCTACCTGCGCCTCGAGCCGGTGGTGGCCGCGCTGGCCGAGGACGGGCGCTACGCGCGCATGGTCGAGCACGGCGACACCGGCGATGTCCGCGGCGGCGTCGAGGCGAGCTGGGCGATCCTGGCCCGGCGGCCGGAGGACTTCGGCGAGATGGCGTCCGACGCCCGCTGGACCGCGGCGCACCTCGACGTGGAGCCGGCCGTGTCCGCCTGGACCGACGACTTCCACAATCTCCTGTCGGTCTTCAAGTGGTGAGGCGCGGCCGGCGCGCGCGGAGGATCTCCCGCGCCGCGTTGTAGCCCGGCGTGCCCATGACCCCGCCGCCGGGATGGGCCGCCGCCCCGCAGAGGAAGAGGCCGCCGATCGGGGTGCGATAGCCGGCGTGGCCGGGCACCGGGCGCAGCGAGAAGAGCTGGCCCGGGGTCATCGCGCCCTGGAAGATGTTTCCCCCGGT
>DATGBR010000305.1:0-18942 GCA_035312605.1 Candidatus Methylomirabilota bacterium | reverse complement strand
AGGTGCCCGGCCCCGCGCTGCCGATCCCGGGCCCGGCCGGGGACGGCGGCCTCTTGCTCCCCTCGGCCGAGATCCCGGGCGCGCCGAGCGGTAGGTCGAGCATGGGCACCGACGTGGCCCGCGGGGGCGGCGAGGGCGTGACGTCGTTCGCGCGTCCGCTGGGCGGCTATCAGACCACTCCCCACTACCCGGAGGCCGCGCGACGCGAAGGCGTCGAGGGCACGGTCACCCTCCGGTTCGAGGTGCTCGCCAGCGGCAAGGTCGGCACCGTGCAGGTGCAGCGCTCCGCGGGGCGCCCGGACATGGACCGCGCCGCCGTCGAGGCGATCAAGACCTGGCTCTTCGAGTCCGCCCGTCGAGGAAAGGAGGCAGTCGCCGTATGGGTCACCCTACCGGTACGCTTCGAGCTGAACGCCCGCTGAGCCGCACCCGATCCCCGCGCTTCCCGGGTGGCCACCACTGGACCGCGGTGGGCCTGGCCTTCTGCGCCATCGCCACCGTGGGCACCGCGTCCGCCCAGGGCATCTGGGACGACCCGGCCTTCTCCCTCTATCGCCAGGCCGCCGAGGCCATGGACAAGAAGGACTACGCCCGGGCGAGCGAGCTGAGCGGGCAGGCCATCGCCCAGCAGCCGACGCACGTGCTCGCCCATTACCTCCGCGGCCAGGCCGCGATGTACCAGTCGCGCTGGGACGACGCGGCCGCCGCCTTCGGTAAGGTGGTGGAGCTCTACCCCGGCTCCTTCGCGGGGCACCGCGACTTGGGCTCCGCCTATGAGCAGCTCAACCGCGTCGACGACGCGGCCCGCGAGTACGAGGCGGCCATCGCACTGCGCGACCAGGACGACCTGCGCGTGCGCCTGGCGTTCATGCTGATCAAGGCCAACCAGCAGCCCCGCGCCCTGCCCCATCTGCAGACGCTGGCCGACCGCGACTCCAAGGCTCCCGAGGTGTGGAGCGCCCTCGCCCGCGAGGCCTACGAGAAGAGCGATCTGCCGGCGGCCGAGAAGAGCTTCACCCGCGCGGCCGCCCTGCGTGACGACGGACGGACGTGGTTCAACCTGGGCGTGGTGCGCACGCGCCTGAACGACCTGCCCGGCGCGCTTCAGGCCTTCGAGAAGGCGGCCCAGCACGGCGAGACACGGGAGCCGGCCCAGAAGGAAGTGGCCAAGGTGCGCGAGGCCATGAAGCAGCCGACCGCCGGGACCGCGCCCGATCGTGCGATGCCGGGCAGCACGCCCGGCCAGCCGGTACCGACTCGCCGCTACTAGGGTCGCGGTGTCCATCCGTCCCGTCGTCTTCTGGCCGCACCTGCTGGTGGGCGTGACCACCGGGACGGTGATCGCCTTCATGTCGGTGACCGGCGTGCTGCTGGCCTTCGAGCCGCAGATCACCGAGTGGCTCGAGCGCGACCGCCGGATCGTCGTGCCGCCGCCCGGGGCCTCCCGCTTGCCGGTGGAGACACTGGTGGCCCGTGCCCGGGAGGCACGGCCAGACGTGCGCCCCTCCATCGTCACGCTCCGTTCGGACCCGACGGCCGCCCTGGTCGTGAGCTTCGGCCGCGACGGCGGCGCGCTCTTCGTCGATCCCTACCGCGGCACCGTGCTGGGCGGCTTCTCCCGGGTGCACGACATGCTCCACGAGGTGGTCGAGTGGCACCGGTGGCTCGGCTCACGCGAGATCGGCCGGCCGATCACCGGCGCCGCCAACCTGGGCTTCCTGGGACTGGTCTCGCTCGGCGCCTTCCTCTGGTGGCCCCGGTGCTGGACGAGCGCGGCGCTCCGGCGGGTCACCCGCTTCGATGCGAGCCTGCGCGGCCGGGCGCGCGACTTCAACTGGCACAACGTGATCGGCATCTGGTGCGCGCCGGTGCTCCTCGTGGTGACCCTGACCGGCCTCGTCATGTCCTACCAGTGGGCGAACGATCTGCTCTACCGGGTGACCTTCTCCGAGCCGCCCCCGCCCGCACCGGGAGCCGAGCGCCCCACGCTGCCGGCCGGACGCGCCCGAGGCGCGGAGGGCCGCATGCGCGAGGAGCGATCGCCCCGCCCGGCCGAGGGGCGCGCACTCGCGGACCCCGACGCGCTCTGGGCGCGAGCCGAGCGCCAGGTGCCCGGCTGGGTGCTGATCAGCGTGCGCGTTCCGACGCGGCCCGACGGCGCCCCCACCTTCGTCATCCAGGAACCGACCGGGTGGCATCCGACGCCTCGCTCGCAGCTCACCCTCGACCCGGTCACGGCCGAGGTCGTGCGCTGGGAGCCGTTCGCCGGCCAGAGCCTCGGGCGACGACTACGGAGCTGGGTGCGACCGCTTCACACCGGCGAGGCTGGCGGGCCCGCGGGCCAGGCGATCGCGCTGGTGGCCTCGGGCGGCGGCGCGGTTCTCGTCTGGACCGGCCTCGCCCTCGCCCGGCGGCGGTTCCGCGGCTGGCGCCGTCGGATGAGCGCCGCGGGAGCCCTCTCCGTTTCCCCGCAGCCTCGCCGAGAAGTGTCAGCAGACTGACACTGGTCGCCACCCTGAGGGGGGTCTGATGGGTCTACTCTCCTTTTTATTCAAGTAGTTATACGCTAGATCCACTGGCAATTGGCTTGCACACTGCTCGCCCTGGCCTGGGCACGTCCGGACCCATCAAGAGGAGGCTTTCATGGGCGTCACCGTCGCAAGCAGGCTGGAGCGGCTCGTTCGCTTCGTCCCCGGAGTGGCCGGTTACCAGGATCGGGAGCACTCCCGGGCCACCGACAAGCAGGTGCGGATGCGGCTCGTCCAGGAGATCCGCCGGCTGATCCAGGGCCTGGATGACGACAAGGAGCGTCTCGCGCGATCGACCGATCTCTCCACCCTGCCCCGTCTCGATCGGCTCGCCGGCCGTCTCGAGCGCCAGGGCCGGATCGTCGAGTTCGCGAGCCGCGGGTACACCGGGCTCTTCGATCTCCACCACGTGGACGAGGAGACGCTCGATCAGCTCTACGCCTTCGACCTGGGACTCTTCGATGCGCTGAGCGTGGTCCGCGCCAAGGCCGAGGCGGTCCGGGCCGCGCGCGCCGACGCGGCCGCGCTCGACACCGCGATCGAGCACATGACCGAGGCCCTCGACGACTTCGGGCAGCTCTGGGACAAGCGGCAGCGCATCGTGGAAGCGGACTGAAGGAGGAGACGCCATGGCCCCCATCATGATGGAAGTCATCGAGTGGTTTGATCAGACCGGCACCGGGATCGTCCAGCGCTATCCCGAGGGCGGCTCGGGTGACATCAAGATGGGGGCGCAGCTCGTGGTGCGCGAGAACCAGGCCGCGGTGTTCTTCCGCGACGGCCAGGGGCTCGACGTCTTCGGGCCGGGCCGCCATACCCTCTCCACCCAGAACTTGCCGATCCTGACCCGGCTGCTCTCCCTGCCGTGGGGCTTCACGAGCCCCTTCCGGGCCGAGGTGTACTTCGTCAACCTGAAGGTCTTCACCAACATGCGGTGGGGCACGCGCGATCCGGTGGCCTTCAAGGACACCCAGCTCGGTCTCATCCGCCTGCGCGCCTTCGGCAACTTCACGATGCGCGTCACCCAGCCGCTTCTCTTCGTCAACAGCCTGGTGGGTACCCAGGGCTCCTACACCACCGACCAGATCGAGGAGTACCTGCGCGACGTCATCGTCGCGCGCCTCAACGACTTCCTGGGTGAGAAGGTGCAGAGCCTGATCGACCTGCCCCCGCACTACGACGAGATGGCGGTCGCGCTGAAGACCCGTCTCGTGGACGAGTTCCGGAAGTACGGCGCCGAGCTGGTCGACTTCTACATCAACCGCATCACGCCGCCCGAGGAAGTGGAGCGGATGATCGACGAGCGCTCCGGCATGGGCGCGGTCGGCGACCTGGATCGCTTCCTCAAGTTCAAGGCGGCCAAGGCCATGGGCGACGCCGCGCAGGGCGGCGGCGGTGGAGTCGGCAACGGCGCGGCCGCCGGCGTGGGGGTGGGAGTCGGGGCCGGGCTTGGCATGATGATGCCGGGCATGCTCGCCAAGAGCCTGGGCGCCGAGCCTGCCGCCGCGCCCGCAAGGGCGGTCATCACCTGCCCGGGTTGCCAGTCGGCGGTGGCCTCCGACAGCCACTTCTGCCCGCGCTGCGGCCGCCAGCTGGCCGCGACCGCGCGGTGCTCGCGCTGCCAGTCCGAGCTGCCGGGCGGCGCCCGCTTCTGCGCGTCGTGCGGTCAGGCCGTCCCCGGTAGCTGACGCCGGGCCGGCTGGCAATGAGCCAGCTCGTCGTCTCGACGGAGTGCCCCACCTGCAGTGGCCCCCTCGACTTCTCGGAGGGGTCCAACGCGATCCGCTGCCCGAGCTGCGGCTCTCACCTCCTGGTCACCGGACGCAAGCAGGTGCTGAGCTACTGGGTGAAGCCCCGTGTCCGGGCCGAGGTGGCGGGCGCCGCCGCCCGCACCGGGCGGCTCGAGGCGCGCGTCGCGCGCACCCAGCTCTTCTTCGTGCCCTTCTACCGGCTGACCGGCCACGACTTCCAGTGGCAGGACGTCCCGCCCAGGCCCGAGCCGGAGAACGGCGCATTCCCCACGATGGTCGTCGGGGGCAGCGACCGCACGGTCGATCGGGCCGAGCTCGAGATCCCGATCGGCTCCGTGCTCGGCTGGGGAGCCGACCTGCTGCTCGGCCGGCACGCCGGGGACGTGGTGCGCGACCTGCTGGGCGCTCCGTCGAAGCCCGACCGCTCGCCCGAGGCCGCGATCCTCATGGCGCCCGCGCGCCCGCTCATCACCGCGAGCGGCGAGGCGACCGTGCAGTTCCTGGATCGCTACGTGGAGAAGAGCTTCCCGGCCGCCGACCTGCCGGGCCTCGGGATCTACTCGCTCGGCATCCGCACCCAGGCGCTGCACGTCGCGCTCTTCCAGCGTGAAGCGCTGGCCGCCCTCGGCACCGTCGTCCCGGTGCAGGTGGATCTGGCCGCCGCCATGGCGCAGGGCCTCTCGGCCAGCGGCTTCGAGCACGTGGTCTACCGCCAGGTCCTCGGACGCATCCTCTCGGTGATCTACTTCCCGCTCTGGGTCGTCGAGCTGACGCAGGGGTCGGAGCGGTGGCTCACCGTGGTCGACGCGGTAGCCGAGAGCGTGGTGCAGCCCCGCGCGCCGCTCGCCCTCTACGACGTCCTCGCGCGCGCCGCCACCGAGGAGTCTCGCACGGTCGGCCTGCGGCCTCTCGTGTGCCCCAACTGCGGCGGTGATCTCCCGGTCGAGCCCGACGACGTCATCTTCTTCTGCATCACGTGCAGCCGGGCCTGGCAGATCCACGGCACGGATCTGACCGAGACCCCGCACGAGATCGCCCAGGTCACCTCGAAATCCCCGCCCGCCGGCCGGCCGGCCGATCCCGTCTACCTGCCATTCTGGCGGCTCGAATCCGGCTCCCCGAGCGCGGGCGGACCCGCGTGGGTGCCCGCGTTTCGCTACCGGCGGCTCAAGGCCCTTCAAGACCTGGCCGCACGCTTCACGGCAAAGCCGCCCGCGTACGAGCCGTGGACGGGCGAGCGCCCCACCGTGCACGGCTGCTTCTACGACGTCGAGGACGCGGTGCTGCTGGCCCGCTTCACGGCGGCGGGCCGGCGCCGCACTCCGGACGCGGTGAGAGCCGCGGCCAAGGACGAGCCCACGTTCCAGGGCGCGCGGCTCGCCTGGATTCCATTCCGCCGCGAGGGCCAGTCCCTGCTGGATCCCTTCGCCGGCCTCGCGCTCCAGGGAGGCTTGCTTGGCTAAGGTCATCGCGATGGTCACTGCCCCGGTTCCCCGCGTCCTCCGTCCCACGTCCGTGGCGCACGGCATCCTGCTGCTCCTGCTGGCGGCCGCGCTCGGTCTGGTCGGCTTTCACGCCGCCCGATTCGCGCGCTCCTGCATGAGCCTCGACGGGGCGCGGGCCGCCATCGAGACCCACATCAAGGGCAAGCACGTGCGGCGGATGGCCCGGGTGCTGAAGGCGACCGACCGCGAGGTCCTGGCCTCGCGGACCGACGTGCACGTCACCGCGCTCACCTGCGGACCGAGCGTGCTCGGAGGGATGACCTGCCGCGCGCGCTACGTGGTGAACGGGCAGAGCGTGGGGCTCGATGCGACCGACCACTACTTCCGGATCGGCTTCTCGCTGCTGGCCGGCTGGCAGGTGACGAGCGTGGTGGAGACGTCGGGGCTGCGCTACTCGCTCGCGCCCGGTCGGTGCTCGCTGACCACCGACGGACGGTAGCGGTGCGGGTCGTGGGCCGGCCGGCTGAGCCGGTGGCCGCGCCCCTCGTTCCGGCCGGGCATCCGCGCCCCCGGCTTCCGCTCCGGCTCCACGCGCGCGTGGCCCGAGCCCTGGCGGGCGCCCTGATGTGATCCAAGAATCGGAAAGATCTCCCGCACGAGCCCCTCGTACTCCTCCACCGTCCGGCGGAAGATGTCGAGGCCCGATACCTGGTGCAGGTCGAGCGTGACCGGCATCGTCCCCGCCTGCAGCGCGGAGACCTGGATCGCCTGGAAGCAGGAGCGGCCGCCCTCGGGCCGATCGGTCACGAGAATCTCGTACAGCTCCGGCCACTGCTGGGCCACCTCCGCCGAGCGCGAGGGCGAGTCGCGGCACAGGTAATCCGCCAGGTCCGCGCGGTACTTCACCTCGATGGCGACCAGGCGGTAGGAGTGATGGCCGAGGCTCGGCTCGTCGAGGGCCCGCCACACCACGAAGTCCGGCATGAACTCGGTGCGGCCACTCCGCACGAGCGCCGGCATCTGCGTCTCACGGCCGACCCGGGCCACCGTGTACCTCGCCCGCTTGAAGACCGCCTCGACCAGCGCCTCGGCCATGCGCCCCTTCAGCAGGCTGATCGGATCGATGGTCATGCTGGGGTCATCGCTGGGCGTCGGAGATCTTGATGGACAGCGCGCGGAGCCGCTCGAGTGTCTCCGGGCGGAGCATGGCCGCGAAGCCGGCCGGGTCGGACTTGGCCCGATCGAGCGCCTCGCTCATGGCCCGGGGGTCGCCGTTGGAGTTCCGGGTCAGGTCGGCGAACACCTCCGCCGCGAGCCCGTAGACCTCCTGGACCAGAGCGGAGGAGCCCGCCATCCCCTGCACCTGGCGGTCAATCTCGGCCGCGCTCGGGTCGCTGGCGATGATCCGGCCCCGCGCGGCCGGGTCGGCCAGCATACGGAGCGTGGTCGCCAGGGCATCGGCGGAGGCGGGGTCGAGCGCCTGCGAGTGCGTCGGCGTGGCGGAGCAGATCAGGAGGAGGAGCGCGGCGAGCAAGGCGGTGGCGAGTCGGCTGATCATGGCGTCCAGGATCAGCAAGAGTCGGACCAGCCAGGCCGCTTGAAATCCACCGTAAATCCGCACCGTCGCCGGGGGTCGCCGGCGGTCGGCTGACACGCGGTGTCAGACCATTGGCCCTCGGCGGTCACCGCTTGACCGGCCGCGCCGGGCGGAGAATAATCGCCGCGCGACGCGACCCCCCTCACCCTCACCCGACAGAGGAGATTCCGATGGCCACGAGCGCTCACCGTGAAGAGATCTGGGTGCCGGGCATGCCCGAGCCGATCAGCCACTTCGTCCACGTGGTCCGGGCCGGCCGGCTCGTGTTCGTGTCCGGCTGCGTGGCCAGCGACGACCACGGGCAGACGGTGGGCGGCAGCGACATCGTGGCCCAGACCCGGCAGGTGCACGAGAACATCAAGCGCTGCCTGGCCGCGGCGGGGGCGACCTTCGCCGACGTCTGCAAGGTGACGGTGTACCTCAAGAACGTGGGCGACCGGGAAAAGGTCAACTCGGTGCGGAAGGAGTACTTCGGGGCGAGCCGCCCGGCCAGCACCCTCATCGAGATCTCCCAGTTCGTGAGGCCGGACCTGCTGATCGAGGTCGAGGCGGTGGCGGTGCTCCCCGAACGGAGCGCGGCGAAGCCCGGCCGGCGGAAGCCCGCGCGGCGTGCCGCGCCCCGGAAGCGCCGGCGGCGCTGAGCCGAGGGAGCGGGCCGGAGCGTCGGTACGCACGCCTCAGCCCGAGCCGGCGCGGGCCTGCTCGCGCAGGGCGCGCTTGACGATCTTGCCCGAGCCGGTCTTGGGCAGGGCGGGCACGAAGCGCACCGCGCGCGGCGCCTTGTAGACCGCCATCTCGGCGCGGCACCACTCGACCAGCTCGCGCTCGGTCGCCGTCGCGCCCGGCCGCCGCACCACGAAGGCCAGCACGTCCTCGCCGCGGTAGGGATCGGGCACGCCCACCACCCCGACCTCGGCCACCGCGGGGTGGCGGTACATGATGGCCTCCACCTCCGCCGGGAAGACGCTGTAGCCGGAGGCCTTGATCAGGTCCTTCTTGCGCTCCTCGATCGTGAAGTAGCCCTCCTCGTCCACCCGGCCGATGTCGCCGGTCCGGAGCCAGCCGTCCGGGATCGTCTCCGTGGTCGCCTCCGGTCGGCCCCAGTAGCCCTTGGTGACCATCGGTCCGCGAACCGCGATCTCGCCCGACTCGCCCGGCGCCACCTCGGTCACGCCGTCCTCGAGGCTCACGATGCGCACCCCCGTGTATGGCAGCGGCACCCCGACGGTCCCGTAGCGCGGACGGTGGGGCGGGTTGGAATGGGTGGGCGCGGTGGTCTCGGTGAGCCCGTAGCCTTCCACCAGGGGATGGCCGGTGGTCGCTTCCCATCGCCGCGCGATCTCCGCGGGCACCGGCGCGCCGCCCGAGGTGC
Organism: Candidatus Methylomirabilota bacterium; assembly: GCA_035312605.1. Lineage (GTDB taxonomy): Bacteria > Methylomirabilota > Methylomirabilia > Rokubacteriales > CSP1-6 > CAMLFJ01. The sequence goes on along the minus strand of DATGBR010000305.1, from coordinate 10,249 downwards.
ACAGGCGGAGCGAGGTGAGGTCGTAGCTCGGCGTCGCCTCGTGATTGAGGATGGCCACGTTGATCGTCGCGATGAGGGTGGTGACCGTGCACCGGTAGCGCTGGATGGCGCGCAGCGCGGTCTCCACGTCGAAGCGATGGAGAGCCACCAGGGTCGCCCCGGTGTAGGCCATCAGGTTGAGCTGCACCTCCATGCCGGTGATGTGGAACCACGGCACGACGCCCAGGAGCACGTCGGCCGCCCCGATACCGAAGAAGGCGCGGATCAGCTCGCAGTTGGCGGTGACGTTGCCGTGGGTCAGCTCCGCCCCCTTGGGCGCGCCGGTGGTGCCGGACGTGTACTGGATCAGCGCGGTGTCGTGACGCGCCCGCGGCTCGAGCGCGCGGAGGGTGGCGGCGCTCCCGACGGTGGCCCGGAAGTCCTCCCAGCCGCGCGGCCGCCGGGGCGCGTCCTCGAGCAGCGACGGCGGCAGGGGCAGGGTGGGCTCCTCCGGCAGGTAGTCGCGGTAGGAGACGAGCACCGCCGTGTCGAGGGCGGTCCGGTCGCGCACGCCCTCCACGACCTCGCGGCCCGCGTCGGCCGCCACGACTACGCGGGCGCCCGAATCCTCCAGCTCGTGCCCCAGCTCGTGGGCCTTGTGCATCGGATTGAGCGCGACGGTGATGGCTCCCACCTTGAGCGCGCCGAAGTGGGCCATGGCGAACTGGGGGCAGTTCTCGAGGTAGAGCGCCACCCGGTCGCCCGGCCCGACGCCGCGGCCGCGGAGCCAGGCCGCGAACCGGTCGCTCGCCTCGTCCAGCTCGGCGAACGAGATCTCCCGCCCGTAGAAGACCAGCGCCGTCTTGCGCGGAAGGCGCGCGGCGGTGGCCTTGAGCCGCGCGGGCAGCGAGTCGTCGGGAAGCCGGATGCGCGCCTCGTCGACACCGGGGGGCCAGTGCGCCTGCCAGATCCGATCCACGGGCCGGATACTAACACCGCGTCGACACCTGCCCGCGTTGACACTCCATGAATCGGCGCGTAGCATCCTGGCCCACGATGACGCGCCGGGGCCTCGTCTTCCTGCTCCTCTTGCCCGCGGCCTCGCCACTCCCCGCCCACGCGCAGGAGGCGGAGCGCCTCGAGCCGGTGGTGGTGACCGCGACCCGCGCCGAGCAGCCGATCGGCGAGGCGCCGGCCAGCGTGACCGTGCTCTCCCGCGAGGACATCCGCCAGGGGGCGGGACAGAGCCTCGACGACCTTCTGCGCCAGGTGCCGGGCTTCAGCCTCTTCCGCCGCTCCTCCAGCCTCGTCTCCCACCCGACCACACAGGGTGTGTCGCTACGCGGCATCGGGCCCAGCGGGGCGAGTCGCGCCCTCGTCCTCCTCGACGGGGTGCCGGTCAACGACCCGTTCGGCGGCTGGGTGTACTGGGACCGGATCCCGCTCCAGAGCGTGGAGCAGGTGGAGGTCGTGCGGGGCGGCGGCGCGAGCCTCTGGGGCAACTACGCCCTCAGCGGGGTGATCAACATCATCACCCGACGGCCCACCGAGCGCGCCGCCTACTTCGAGGGGAGCTACGGCACCAACGACACCCACAACGTGGACCTGCTCCTGACCGACGCCCTCGGGCCCTTCCGCCTGAGCCTCGAGGGCAGCCACTTCGCCACCGACGGCTACCCGGTGGTGAGCTCCGCGCGCCGCGGGACCATCGACGTGGACGCGGGCTCGGCGCACACCACCTTCAACGGGCGCATCGAGCTGCAGGCCTCGCCCGATCTCTCGGTGTTCGTGCGCGGCAACTACTACGAGGAGAGCCGCGACAACGGGACCCGGCTGCAGTTCAACAACACCGACGCGGGCTCGTTCGCGACGGGCGCGCGGGCGAGGACCGGCGACGGCAGCGAGTGGACCGGCACCGTGTTCACCGACTTCCAGAGCTTCCACAGCACCTTCTCGACCCAGGCCGCCGACCGCAACTCGGAGACCCTCGCACTCGACCAGCGGGTGCCCACGACGGCGGTGGGCGCCGCGCTCACCTGGAGTCACGTCTCCGGGGCCCACCGCGTCCTGGCCGGCACCGACTTCCGCTGGATCGAGGGAGAGACCGACGAGCGGGTCTACGTCGCGGGAGCCTTCTCGCGCACGCGGGTGGCCGGCGGCCAGCAGCAGCTCTACGGCCTCTTTCTCCAGGACGTCTACACCCCGATTCCGCAGCTCGAGATCGTGGGCGGCATCCGCGGCGACTACTGGCGCGCCTACGATGCGTTCCGGCGCGATACCCCGCCGCCCGCGGGCGTTCCCGCGCGTCAGACCTTCTCCGACATCGACCGCATGGGCGCGAGCCCACGACTGGCGCTGCTCTACCACGCCACGCCCTCCACCGACCTGCGCGCGTCCGTCTACCAGGGCTTCCGGGTCCCGACCATCAACGAGCTGTACCGGGTCTTCCGCGTGCGCAACGACGTCACCGTCGCCAACGAGCATCTCCGCCCCGAGCGGCTCACCGGCGGCGAGCTCGGGGTGGCGCAGCGGGTCGGCCCGTTCGAGGCGCGGGCCACCGCGTTCTGGAACGACGTGCGAGACTTGGTCATCAACGTGACCCAGGTCAACCCGCTGCCCGACTGCCCGGTCGGCACCATCTGCCGTCAGCGGCAGAACGTGGACCTGGCCCGCATTCGCGGCATCGAGACCGAGCTCGAGCTGCGACCGGCGCGCGACTGGCGGATCATCGGCAGCTACACCTACACCGACACCGAGGTCATCGACTCCCCGCAGCAGCGCAGCCTCGAGGGTAAGCGCCTGGCCCAGGTGGCGCGACACGGCGCCGCGCTCACGGTGCGCTACGACAACCCAGCGCTGTTCACCGCCGCGGTCACCGCGCGCTACGTGGGGAAGCAGTTCGAGGACGACCTCAACACCCTGCTGCTCGGCAGCTATGTCCTGGTCGACCTCTTCGTTTCGCGCCGGGTGACCAAGTGGGCCGAGGTCTTCTTCGCGGTCCAGAACCTGCTCGACACCACCTACACCACCGGACGCACCAGCGACGGCGTCGTCTCCATCGGGGCCCCGTTCCTGGCCCACGGCGGCGTGCGCCTGCAGTTCTGATGGGCGCGGTCGGGATCCGGGTGGGGCCGCTCGCCTTCGCGGCGCGCTGGGAGGAGACGAACGCGCCCCGCACCTGCGCCGCGTTCCGGCGGCTCCTGCCTTATCGCCAGCGCATCATCCAGGCGCGCTGGAGCGGCGAGGCGGGTTGGATCCCGCTCGGCGACCTCGACCTGGGAGTGGGACCCGAGAACGCCACGAGCGAGCCGGCCCCGGGCGCGCTGCTCTTCTACCCGGGCGGGACCAGCGAGACCGAGATCCTCTTCCCCTACGGGACCGCGCGCTTCGCCAGCGTGAAGGGGCCGCTGGCCGGCAACCACTTCCTCACGATCGTGGAGGGGCGCGAGCGGCTCGGCGAGGTGGGTCGGCTGCTCGGCTGGGAGGGCGCGCAGGACATCAGCTTCGAGGCGTAGCCACCGCCGCGCCCGGACGCTCCGGCTTGGCTCGCCACGCCTTCACCATCGCGTCGCCCTGTGCCACCTGCTCCGGGCTCATCTGGCCGCGGATCGATTCCCGGGCCTGGCGGGCGGTGTCGGCCTCCCGGCCGAGCAGGCCCTGGGCCGCGAGCGAGAACCACTGATACGCCTTCACCGGGTCGCGCTCGACGCCCTGACCGTTGGCGTATCGCACGCCGAGGTTGAACTGGGCGAAGGCCACCCCCTGGGCGGCGGCGCGCTGGTACCACTTCACCGCCTCCTCGAAGTCCCGCGTCACTCCGTCCCCGTTGGCGTAGCGGAGACCCAACTGGTACTGCGCGGGGGCCAGGCCCTGCTGCGCGGCCTCATGATACCAGCGCACCGCCTCGGCGGGATCCCGGGGCACGCCCTCGCCGGCGGCGTAGCGGAGGGCGAGCTGATACTGGGCGGCGGCGGCGCCCCGCTCGGCGGCCGCGCGCAGGACCAGGACCTCGCGCGAGCCGGCCGGCCCGGCCAGCCGGCCCTCGGACCGGAGCTGCTCCAGCGCGGCGCGGGCCGCCTGGTTGCCCTGCTCGGCGGCGCGGCTGTACCACACCGCGGCTTCCACGTCGTCGCGGTCGACCCCGCGCCCGTACGCGTACAGGAATCCCAGGCGGAACTGGGCCTGGACGTCGCCCTGCTGAGCCGCGCGGCGATACCACGTCACCGCGGCCGCGGGATCGGCGGGCACGTTCTGCCCGCGCTCGTGCATGAAGCCCACCATGAACTGCGCGGAGGGGTCACCGCCCTCGGCGAGCGGGAGCCACTCGCGGTAGGCGGCGGGATAGTCGGCCCGGTCGTACGCGCGCCGCCCGTCCTCGAAGCCGGCCCACGCGGGGCCGGCGGCCAGCAGGATCCCGAGCGCGACGCGCGCCAGGGGCGACGCGAAGCGGGCGATCAGGCTATCGCCGGCTGATCTGCACCTTGATCTTTGGATACTCCGGCTCCCGACCTTCCACGTCCACGATGCGGAGGAGCCCGTCGCTGCTCTCGAGCAGGAGGTTGTTGTTGGAGAAGCCGACGAGCTTGCCCCACGCCTTCGGCACCCCAATCTCGTACTTGGCCGGCGTCTCGGCCACCGCGGCCCGCGGACGCAGCTCGGTGAGCCAGAGGTTGCCCGCGATGGCCACGAGGGCCAGCGCGATGACGGTGAGCGCACCTTTCACGTAGCGGTCCGAGGGCATGCGCAACCTCCTTGTGAGCTTGGGCTTGAGCTCGGGCTTGGGCCGGGTTAAAGCAGGCCGGGCACGAAGGCGTCGCGTCCGCGCACGTACGTCGCCTGGCGCTGGGCCGCATTCCGGTTCACCAGCGGACGCATGTACATCGGATGCGTCGCGCAGCGCACCTCGTGCTCCAGCTCGGACCGCTGCTGACCGCCGTCCGGGTCGACGATCACCTGGAAGCGATACTGGTACGGGTTGCTCTCCTCGGTGACGAGGCTCCGCTGCACCAGCCAGTCGTGAGGGCCGGAGAAGTCGGCGATGTAGATCGCGATGTGGTGGCCGTCGAAGGGCGCGAATTTCGCGTCGGTCTCGCGGAACACCAGCTCCTGGTGGTAGCCGACGGACACCCGCGCGGCCGCGCCCTGGTCGTCCTGGGTCACGCTCGCGGTCGCGCGCAGCGCCTGCTGGTAGAAGCGGGCGATGCCGGCGGCGGCGCCGCGCGCCACCGGGACCTCGACGCGCCCGATGCCGAGCGTGATGTCCGCCCATTCGGGGCCGGGTCCCACACAGCGGAACTGGTTCCCCCACGGGCACGTCACCGCCACGTGCTTGTCCCGCACCTCGTAGGCGAACTGGGTACCCGCGAGGGCCTGGCGCACCGAGGCGAGCCGCCGCGTGAGCGCGTCCAGGTCCGGGACGATCAGCTCCACGTGTCCCTGCACCACGTTGGGCTTGCCGGTGGGCAGGTGGAACTGGGTCTGCCCCGCATTGGCCCACATGTTCTCCACGCTCACCATCAGGTACGGGTCGCGCGTCAACCCGAGCCCCGCGATGTAGAAGAGCGTGGCCGCCTGCTGGTCCGGCACGCGCACGTTCACGTGCTCCAGCAGAAGGATGTTACCGAGGTCTTGCTCCCGCCGATCGTAGGTCATCGCCGCCATGGCCCGGGCCCCTCCTCTGGCCTGCGGCAAGCATACTACCTCACCCGGGCGGCGCGCACCCGCCCATTCCCGACCGGGTCCCCGCCGCGGGCGAGCCAGCGGCCGAGTCGGATCAGGCCGATTCCGAGGCGCGGGATCAGGCCCCGCCGACCCCGCCGGGCCTGATCGAGAAGGGTCAGGCGGGCACACTGCTCCCGGAGCTCGCCGAGGCGAGCCGCCGCCACCTTCTCCGTGACGTAGTCGCCGAAGTCCATGATCATTCTCCTTTCACTAGGCGGCCCGGCTGAGACGGCCGGCGGACCGGGGCGAATCGGTCGCCAGGATCCGCCCGGCCGGCCGGGGCTCCTGCGGGATCAGCACCACGCGCAGGCGGGGCGGATCCTGCCGGTCGAGCCGCCGGAAGAGGTCGTTGGTGATCCGGGTGATGGTGCCCACGGTGCCCTCGCGGGCGAGCGCGAGCCGCATCGAGACCACCCACTCCCCGGACCAGGTCCGTCGCACGTTCGGCGCCGCGACGGCGCCGAGCTCGCGATGGATCGCGTCGGTCAGCGCGATCTGCCGGGCCACGCGAGCGTCTCGACGCCGCTCGACGGCGCGCGCGAATCTGAGCAGGCCCCAGATCGCCAGGAAGGGAACCAGCGCGATCATGATCGTCGTCTCCGTTTCGAGGCTCATCTGTCGTCCTCCTCTAACCCGTCGTTCCTTCACCGGTTGAGACACCGGGACGGGCGCGGCGTGAAACGACGGAGAGGAAGCGTGGAGCTAGGCGGGGAGCGGATGCAGATCGGGCCGGCAGCTCGAGCAGGGGCCGAAGCCGGCGGCCTCGGCGCGCTCGCGCGTGCCGAACAGCGTGAGATCGGAGAGCGGGTGCTCCGCGAGCGACCCACAGGTCGGCAGGCAGTACTCCACCTCGCCGTTCATCAGCGTGTACATCGCCTCGCGGTGCACCTTGAAGTCGCGGTCGCCGGCCGGCCGCGCGTGCACCCCCTCGACCGCGAGCAGCCGCTGCTTCAGCTCCACGCGCTTGCCCGCGTATCCGACGAGATCCCCGCTGCCGCCGATCACCCGGTGGCACGGGATCACGATCGGCAGCGGGTTCCAGCGCAGGGCCTGGGCGACCGACCGGAACGACGACGGCGCGCCGATGCGGGCCGCGATGCCCGCGTAGGAGGTGACCGCGCCGTAGGGCAGCGCGGCGGTCGCCTCGAGCACGCGGCGCTGGAAATCACTCCGCATCCGCCGCGGGTCGAGCGGCCACGCGAGCCGCGCGCGCCGGCCCTCGATGTACTCGATCAGCTCGGCCCGCAGCCCCTCGGTCGCGGCGCGATCCTCCACCGCCTCGTCGCCGAGCAGCCGGCGCACGCGCGCGGTGAGCGAGCCGGAGGCGGGAAGGTACTGCACGAGGGCCACCCCCATCTCGGAGCGCCCGATGAGGAGCGGGCCGAGGGGCGACGGGAAGACGCCGAAGGTCACCATGCGCGAGCGCAGGTCGGCCAGCCGCGAGGTGAGCTGGGCCCGCGCGAGCGTCGCATCGTCGTCCGGCCCCGGCGCGCGCCGGAGCGAATCGACCATGCCGTCCACTGCGCGATAGCGCGTGAGCTCCTCGCGGCACTCGGGGCACCCCGCCACGTGCGTGCGCACCCGCTCGACCGCGTCCGGCGTCGCCTCGCCCATGGCCGAGGCCAGCAGGTGCGGCTCGATCTCCCGGCAGCTCGTAGGCATCGCGCTCATGATCGCGGCTCCGTCCCCGCCGAGAGCTGGCCGTCCAGGCCCTTGCGGATCTTCCGCAGCGCCTGGAACACGTGGGCGCGGGCGCTCTCTTCCGAGCAGCACAGGCTCGTCCCGATCTCCGCGTAGTCCAGCTCGTGCATCTTTCGCATGATGAAGGCCAGTCGCTGCTTCTCGGGCAGCCCGCCGATCACATGCTCCACCCTCACCCGCGCCTCGTCGGCCAGCACCCGTCCATCGGTCCGATCCGGCGCACCCGTGGGCGCCTCCAGCGCCACCGCCGCGTAGGCCCGACGCCGACGCGACTGCGCCCGGAAGTGGTTGCGGCCGAGGTTGGTCGCGATCGTGAACAGCCACGCCCGCACGTTCGCCCCCGGCGGCAGGGCACGGTACGCCCGGAACGCGCGAAGGAAGGTCTCCTGCGACAGATCGTCGGCATCGCTTGGGCGCGCCGTGACCCGCAACAGGTATCGCCTGATCTCCGCGTGATGGGCTCCCACCACCGCCTCGAAGGCATCCTCTGCCATCACCCTGCCCATTGAGACCCCGGTGCCCCCGGGCTGTGAAAAGAGTCCGGTCTCCACCGGCTAACTCCGCGCCACCGCGCCACTCTCGAGGGGGGCCTCGCCCTGCTGCTCCCGCAGGAACCGGATTGCCACCACCGTGCTGAGCGCCAGGCTCGTCCCCAGGGAGACGAGCAGGGTGGCCCCCAGGGTCAGGAGCACGGCCCGCTGCCCTTCCAGGATCTGGCGCACCGAGGCTGCGAAGACCAGGTTGACCTTCAGCGTCGGCATCAACGCCTGGGTCACGAGCCATTCGTCGCCGCCGTCGATGGCCACGAGGCCGTCGGAGCGGCGCCGGCCCAGCTCCTCGACCACCGGATGGCTCTTCCAGTCCTGCTGGGTGACCTGGTGCGTCCGCGGGTCGAGGAAGATCGCCTGCCTGTCCCCGTCGATCAGCACGAGCCAGCCCCCCGGCCCGGCCGCGGCCTGCTCGATCGCCTCGATCGAGGCCTGGAGCCGGATGCTCCCGAGCAGGTAGGCCGCGATCCGCTGGTCGATCCGGATCGGCGCCGCCGCGCCCACGATGAAGTCCCGGGTGGCCCGGCCGAAGACGATGCCCGAGACGGCCGGCCTCTGGGTGCGGACCGCCTCCTGGAACACCGGCCGATCGGCGTAACGGAGGTCGAGGTTCGAGCTGCCGTCAGCCCCGGTCGCCGGGCTGAAGGCCAGGGGGCGGCCATCGGGGGCGACCACGAAGAGGGTGGGCATCTGCATCATCGCGCGCATCATGTCGAGCTCCCGCTGCAGGGCGCGCGGCTCGTGAGAGGCCCAGGTCTGGGCCAGATGGGCCGCCACCGGGCCGAGCGCGTCGAGCTTGTCCCGCACCTGCGCGTCGGCCAGGCGGGCCAGCACGCGCACGATCTCCTGGCGCTGGGCGCGCGCGTCCGCGAGCGCCTGCGGCTTGAGCTTGAGTGTCCACGCGAGCCCGACCACCAGGAGGGCGAGGAACGACACCACCGCCCACGTGGAGAGCAGGAAGATCACGTGTGATCCGCGCAGCCCGTACAGGAGGCCTCGGCTCATCGAGGCCCGATGATACCGCGCTTGACAGGGCCCCGCGGCCGCCTCATCATCGGCCGCGCGGTGTCCCGTCCCGCCCGGAGGGAGCATGGCCGACGGCGTCAAGATCGATTCGGTGCGATCCGGGTCGAGCGGTGTGCTCGGTCGCTCCCTCAACCACGCTCGGCAGCAGCACTTCGTCCTCGACTCGCCGTCCGGGCCCAACGAGGCCATCACCAATGGCGAGGCCTTCCTCGCCGGGATCTCGTCCTGCGGGGTCACCCTGATCGAGAAGCACGCCCACGACACCGGAGTGCCGCTCGCAAGCATGGAGGTGTTGATCGAGGGTATCCGGAGCAACGCGGCGCCCAATCGCTTCCAGGCCATCCACGTGAAGTTCGAGCTGCGCGGCGTGGACCAGGCCCGGGCCGAAGACCTGGTCGAGACCTGGAGAGAGCGCTGACCGCTCTACCGCACCGTCGCGGTCGCGACCGAGGTGAAGGTGGAAGTGACCGCCGTGCCCGCGTGAGCGAGAACCACCCCTCACCCTCCCTTCTCGCTTGAGGGGAGAGGGAAAACGGAGAGTGCCGTGAAAGCAGCCGTCCTCTACAAGGCCAACACCCCGCTCGAAGTCGTCGATCTCGTCCAGGAGGGCCCACGGACCGGGGAGGCCCGGGTCAAGGTCAAGGCCGCGGGCATCTGCCACAGCGACTGGCACATCATGAACGGGGACTGGACGCCGCCCTTGCCCATGGTGCTCGGGCACGAGGCGGCCGGCATCGTCGAGGAGGTCGGCGCGGGCGTCACCAACGTGAAGCTCGGCGACCACGTCATCTTCTCGTTCCGACCGCAGTGCGGGCGCTGCCTCTACTGCTCGATGGGCCGCTCGGTCCTGTGCGACGGCCACGCCTCGCCGCGCTGGGGCATGCTCGACGGCAGCTACCGGTTGAAGCGTGGCGGGCAGGACATCTTCCAGATGGCGCGCATCGGGACCTTCTCCGAGAAGGTGGTGTGCCCGGCCGAGATGCTGGTGCCCATCCGCCCGGAGATGCCGTGGCCCCAGGCGGCCCTGATGGGCTGCTGCGTGCCCACTGGCGTCGGCGCGGTCACCCGGTGCGCGGAGGTGGAGGCGGGCGCTTCCGTGCTCGTCATCGGCTGCGGTGGCGTGGGGCTCAACGTGGTGCAGGGGGCAAAGCTGGCCGGGGCCGGCATCATCGCGGCGGCCGACCTGCTCGACAGCAAGCTCACCTACGCCAAGGACTTCGGCGCGACCCACACCATCAACGCCAAGAGCGACAACGTGGTGGACCGCGTGCGCG
>DATGBR010000304.1:0-8048 GCA_035312605.1 Candidatus Methylomirabilota bacterium | reverse complement strand
TCGGCGAGGTGGAGCAGCTCAAGAAGGAGCCGGTGCCGGCCGAGGAGCTGGAGCGGGCGCGGAACCAGATCGAGGCCTCGTTCGTGTGGCAGCAGGACTCGGTCTTCTCGCGCGCCTCGGTCCTGGGACGCTTCGAGATGCTGGGCTCGTGGCGCCTGCTGGACGACTACCTGCCGCGGATCCGCAAGGTCACCGCGGCCGATCTCCAGCAGGTCGCCCAGCGCTACTTCCTGGTCGACCGCAAGAACATCTCGATCCTGCTCCCGGCCGAGCCCGCCGCGGCGGCCGCCCGATGAGGCGCCCCGGCGGATTCCGGATCCTGGTTGCGCTCGCGCTCGATGTCGCGCTCGCCCTGACCGTGACGGCGCCCGCCCGGGCGGCGGGGCCTCTGGCTCGGCGCGAGGTCCTCCCCAACGGGGCCGTCTTGCTCGTGGCGGAGCGGCCCGCCATCCCGATCGTCGTGGTGCGGGTCTCGGTGCCGGCGGGCGCGGTGCGCGATCCCGCGGACGGGCTCGGGCTCGCGAACCTCACCGCCGATCTGCTCACGCGGGGAACCGCGCGGCGGTCCGGGCCGGCGCTGGATCAGGCCATCGAGTTCGTGGGCGGCAGCCTCGAGGCCGACGCCGGGCGCGACAGCGCCACCATCACGCTCTCGGTGCTCAAGAAGGACCTGACCCTCGGGCTCGACCTGCTGGCGGAGGTGCTGCGGCAGCCCACGTTCCCGGCCGACGAGCTGACCCGCAAGATCGCCGACATCCAGGCCTCCCTGCGCCGGTCCGAGCAGAGCCCGGAGACGGTGGCCGGGCGGGTGCTCGGCCCGCTGATCTTTCCGGGCCATCCCTACGGTCAGCCCGTGGACGGCACCGTGGAGTCGGTGGGCAAGCTGACCCGCGAGCAGGTCGTGGCCTTCCACCGGCTGCACTACCGGCCCGACGGGGCGAACATCGTGGTGGTCGGCGACGTGACCGAGGCGGAGATCCGGCGGGCACTCCTGCAGCGCCTCGCGGGCTGGACCGCGCCGGCCGCCCCGCTGCCCCCGGTCCCCGCGCCGACCGCGACGGTCGCCGCGAGCAGCCGGCAGATCACCCGCGACCTGAGCCAGACCACCGTGTTCCTCGGGCGGCCATCCATCCGCCAGGACGACCCCGACTACTTCCCGCTCGCGGTGGCGACCTACGCGCTGGGCGGCGGCTCCGCCTCGCGGCTCTACACGCGCGTGCGTGAGGAGAAGGGCCTCGCCTACTCGGTCTACGCGGGCGCGCAGCCGGGCCGCTACGGGGCGTCGTACCTCGTCTCGCTCCAGACCCGGACCGACGCGGTGGCGGAAGCGGTGCGGCTGGTGCGGGAGGAGATGGCGCGCATGGGCCGGGAGCCGATGGCCCCGGCGGAGCTGGAGCTGGCGAAGTCGTACCTGATCGGCAGCTTCCCGCTGCGCCTCGACACCTCCGGCAAGCTCGCCCGCTTCCTGGGGGCGGTAGAGGAGTTCGGGCTCGGGCTCGACTATCCGGAGCGCTACAAGGCGAGCATCGCGCGCGTCACTGCCGCGGAGGCGCAGAGGGTCGCCGCGAAGTACCTCGATCCGGCGACCTTCAGCTCGGTGATGGTGGGCAAGTAGCCGGGCGACCCCGCCCCGCTCATCACCACCAGCCGTACGGCCCAAAGCGGGAGCGCAGGCCGAAGTAGTAAGGATCATAGTAGGGCCCGTACGGCCAGGCGCCCCAGGGATAGTAGGGATAGTACGGGCCGTACTCCGCGACCTCCTGCGGCCAGAGGCGGATCCGCTCCACCGCGATCACCGGGTACCGGTACGGCAGCTCGCCCACCTTGCGCTCCTCCACGCCGCTCACGGTCCCGATCACACTGATCCGCCGGCCGGCCGCGTACACCGCCGGGTCCAGAAAGTCGGCCGAGCGGAGCAAGAGCCGCCCGGGGGAGCGATCGCTCCGCTCCGGCGAGTCGTCGTCGCGGAGCCGGCGGGCGAGCAGCTCGATCTCGGTCTCGCCGGGCTTGGGCTGGGTCGACAGGATGTCCCCACCCACGATCACGCGCGCGCCCTTGTAGGCGGCCGGATCGCGGCGCAGGTCGTCGGCGGAAATCCGGGTGTCCACCGTGCGCATCACCTCGCCGGGGAACGCGGAGGCGCAGCCGCCGAGGAGCACCGCGAGCGCGAGCCCGAGCCAGCGCATGGCCCACGATACCCTCGGCTCCGGAGGCCTGCAAGCGCTGTGCTACAATGCGCACCACATGGGGCGGGCTCGCTCATGCCGGTGGTGGTGCTCGATGCTGCTCGCCGCCCTGTCGCTCACGTGGGCTCCTCCTCTCGACGCGCTGCTGTTCACCCTCACGCCCCGGGACCGTGACGAGGCCGTGCGGGCCGGACGACGCAGCATCACCGACGAGAACTGGGGCGGGGAATGGCGGGTCGACGCGGGCGCGGGCCAGCTCCTCACCGTGATGACCCCGTTCCACCGGCTGGCCCTGGTCGCGCGCAACTCGGCCTTCCAGGATCGGGAGCTCAAGCCGCGTGACGTGGAGACCGCGCTGAAGGATCAGGAGGGCAAGCTGGTGCTCTGGGCGACGCTGCGGGGCCCGCGCGTGGACTTCGCGCGCCACTACGCGCCGACCCTGGTCGCCCGCCAGCAGGAGATCAAGGCCTCGTTCACCCAGAACGAGCGCACCGCGCTGCGGGGCGACGACGGCCAGTACACCGCCCGGTGTCTCTACGTGTTCTCGGCGGAGGGCGTCGATCCGAAGTCGACGGTGACGCTCCTGGTGCGCGACGTGGAAGAGCGGCAGGTCGCGAAGTTCACCGTCGACCTCGCGAGCATGCGCTGATGGTCACCGCGGAGCGCTTCGCCCAGGGCATGACCCTGCCGGAGTACGTGGCCCAGATGCGCACCAACCGCGAGACCTTCAGCCGGCTCCTGGCCGAGGCCCCGGTGCGCCCCGAGGACCGCGAAGCCCTCGACGCGCTCGGGCGGAAGATCCGGATCCTGGTGATCACCGAGGACTGGTGCCCGGACTCGCTCCGCACCATCCCGGTGCTGGCCCGGCTGGTGGACGGGCTCCCCCACGTCGAGATGCGCGTGTTCCTGCGGGACGCCAACCCTGACGTGATGGACCAGTACCTCAAGCGCGGCCAGTTCCGCGCGATCCCGGTGTTCGCGGTGTTCGACGAGGAGATGAACGAGGTCGGTCGGATGATCGAGGCGAAGATGAACGTGGTCGGACAGATCCGCACCCTGCTCAAGGTCTGAGGAGGACCCACCATGAAGGCGATTCGCGTCCACGCTCCGGGCGGTCCGGAGAGCATGAAGCTGGAAGACGTCGCGGCTCCCGCGCCGGGCGCCGGCCAGGCCCAGGTCAAGCTCGAGGCCTGCGGGGTGAACTACATCGACGTCTACTTCCGCACCGGCGCCTACAAGGCTCCGCTGCCGCTGACGCCGGGCATGGAGGGCGCCGGCACCGTGACTGCGGTGGGTCCCGGCGTCTCGGATGTGAAGGTCGGGGACCGGGTCGCGTGGACCGGCGTCATCGGCTCCTACGCCCAGACCCTCTCGGTGGCGACCGACCGCCTGGTGGCGCTGCCGGCCCAGCTCACCTTCAAGGACGGCGCGGCCGCGATGCTCCAGGGCCTCACCGCGCACTACCTCGTCACCTCGACCTGGCCGCTCAAGAAGGGCGAGACCGCGCTGGTCCAGGCGGCGGCGGGCGGGATGGGCCTGCTGCTCTGCCAGATGGCCAAGATGCGCGGGGCCTCCGTGATCGGCACCGTCTCCACCGAGGAGAAGGCGGCGCTCGCGAAGGCGGCGGGAGCCGACCACGTGATCCTCTACACGAAGCAGGACTTCGAGCCCGAGGTCAAGCGCATCACCGGGGGGCGTGGGGTCGACGTGGTCTACGACGGCGTGGGCGCCAGCACCTTCGACAAGGGCCTCAACTGCCTGCGGCCCCGCGGGCTCATGGCGCTCTTCGGGGCGGCGAGCGGGCCGGTGGGGCCGCTCGATCTCCAGCGGCTGAACGCGGGCGGCTCGCTCTTCGTGACGCGGCCGAGCCTGAACCATCACATCGCCACCCGCGACGAGCTGGTGACGCGCTCCACCGAGCTGCTCGGCTGGATCCGCGACGGCAAGGTCAAGCTGCGGGTCGAGCACCAGTTCCCGCTCGAGCAGGCCGCGGAGGCGCACCGCCAGCTCGAGGGACGCAAGACCACCGGCAAGATCCTCCTGATTCCATGACCCACGATCGGCGCACGGGGCGGGCAGCCGGCCGTCGCCCCGTGCGCTGATCGGATGACGCTCCCGCCATGATCAAGTGGCTGCTGATCAGCCTGATCGCCCTCGGGGTGCTGCTGGTGGGGGCGCTGCTCGCGGTGCCCCTGCTGCTCGACAGCCCGGCCATGCAGGCCTACGTGCAGCAGCAGGCGAGCCACGCCCTGGGGCGGCCGGTGAAGTTCGGCGGGCTCTCGATCGCCGCCCTGCCGCTCCCGAGCGTGCGGCTCCGCCAGCTGCAAGTCGCGGAGGACCCGGCCTTCGGCCCGGGCCCCTTCGTGACGGTCAACGAAGGTCGCATGCGCATCCGGCTCCGGCCGCTGCTGCAGGGGCGGGTGGAGCTGGCCGATCTCAGGCTCGACGAGCCCAGGATCCACGTGATCGAGGACGCGACCGGCCGGCTCAACGTGGCCACGCTCGGCCCCTCCGGTCCGGCCGGCACGAGCGCGCCGCCTCGGGTGGGCGGGGGGCGACCCGGGCCCGCGGGAGCGGGGGCGGTGCTGCTCTCCCGGGTGCGCATCACCAACGGCGCGGTCGAGTACGAGAAGATCGAGGGGCCCGGCAAGAAGACCGGCGCGCTCGCGCTCGATCGCATCAACGTCACGGTCACCCAGGGGGCGGTGGGGGAGCCCCTGCGCGTGACCGGCAACGCGCGCGGCCCGGGCGACGTCAAGCTGACCATCGCGGAAGGCAGCGTGAGCCTCGGGCCCGGCCGGGCGGTCGGCGACGCGCAGGTCAAGGCGACGGTGGACGTGGAGGGCCGCGACGTGCGTGGGGTGATGGGCACTCTCGTGCCGGCGCCGGCGGTGTCGGGACCGGTCAAGGGGCGCGTCCAGGTCTCGGGGACGACGGCGCGACTGACCGCCACCGGCGCCGTCACCTTCGAGCGCCTCACGGTGACGGAGGCGCAGCCGCACTGCCCGGACCCGAAGCCGCGGACGCTCATCCTCGACGAGGTGCGGGTGCCGCTGCTCTACGCGCCGCCGCAGCTCGAGAGCCAGCAGGTGCAGACGAAGGTGGCGAAGGGGACGGTCACCTTCCGCCTGCTGGTGGCGCTCGGCCCGCCGCGCGTTGCGACCCTGCGGGACATCCAGGTGAAGGGCGTGCAGCTCGAGCCGGTCCTGGTGGACTACCTCTGCCAGCGGAATGCGGTGACGGGACCGCTCGACCTCACCGGCGAGCTGAGCCTGCGGCTGCCGGAGGCACTGCCGACCCTCGCCGGATCCGGCCGGCTCTCGATCGGGGCCGGGCGCGTGGTCGGCCCCGACCTGCTGAACGCGGTGGGCCAGGCCCTGGCCCTGACCGACCTGGTGGCCGCCACCCTCACCCCGGGCGGCCGCGGAGGATCCAAGAATACGCCGCTCAGCTTCGACTCGATCACCGCCACCTACACGATCACCAACGGGGTGGTGCGCACGGACGACCTGGTCTACGTGGCGCGCGACGTGCGGGTGACGGGGGCCGGCACCTACGGCCTGGTGGACGGCCGCACCGCGATGGACGTCACGGTGAGCCAGGGCACGAACCGGCTGAAGGCGCGGGTGGCGGGCAGCCCGGGCGCGCTCTCCATCGTGCCCACCGACGTGCGGCTCAAGGAGCCGAAGGACCTCAGGAAGGCGCTCGACCGGCTGCTGCGCTGAGGCGCGCGCCGCCGAGCTTGCCCGCCTCCACGAGCGCCACGAAGAAGCCGTAGAGCTGGTTGTACTCGTCGTAGCGCGCCTGGCCGAGCCGGGCCACCGTCTGCTCCCGCAGGCCGCGGTACATCCGCAGGCGCTGTTGCAAAATTGCGATCCACTCACCGGAGAGGTCCTCGGCCACGGTGCCGTCGAAGCCGGCGCGGGCCAGCAGGCCGCGGTAGCCGTCGATGCTCTGCAGGCTCACCGCGGCCATCCACTCGAAGAGACGCCGGCGCTCGTTGTCCGCGAGGCTCGGGCGCGCGATCCAGTCGCTGAAGGCGAGCCGCGCCCCGGGCTTCAGCACGCGCGCGCACTCCGCGAGCACCGCCGCCTTGTCCGGCACGTGCAGCAGGCCCTCCTGGCTGACCGCGGCGTCGAAGGCGCGTGAGTGGAAGGGCAGGACCTGGGCATCGCCGCGCACGTGCCGGACCAGGGGGCCGAGCCGGACCAGCGCGGTGAGGCGCGCCCCGGAGGCGCAGCGCGAGTGGGTGAGGTCGACGCCGGTCACCCGGGCCCCGAAGCGGTAGGCGAGGAAGCGCGCCGGGCCGCCGAGCCCGGCGCAGACGTCGAGCACCGCCATCCCGGGGGCGATCGCGGCACGCTGCGCCAGCGTCTCCACCGCCGCGAGGCCACCGTAGTGATCCTGGTCCCAGCGCCAGAGATCCTCCGGACCGAGCGCGCGCAGGCCGGTGGTGCCGTCGCGGGCGGATGCGAGCACTTGCGTCTCGTTGATCGGGTGGCGGTCGTAGAAATCGACCACGTCGGGAGCGGGCTCGCGCACGAAGGGCAGTGTAGGGGAGGGCTGCCTTGAAGTCACGGGGGGCGTATGGTAGAAGGAGTCGTTTCCATCCGCCACCAAGGAGAGCCGGAACATCATGACGGACGCCGCGGTCAATCCCCTGAAGGCCGGTCTCGAGGACGTCGTCGTCTCCCCGTCTGAGATCTGTTTCATCGACGGCCGCAAGGGCCGCCTCATCTATCGGGGCTACGACGTCGACGATCTGGTGGCGCACTCGACCTTCGAGGAAGTGACCTTCCTCCTCTGGCAGGGCCGGCTGCCGTCGCGCAAGGAGCTGGACGCGCACCTGAAGGCTCTCGCCTCCACCGCGAACCGGAAGCTCTCCCCGAAGCTGATCGCGATTCTCAAGGCCCTCCCCAAGAAGACGACCCCGATGGAGGTGATCCGGACCGGCGTGTCCGCGCTCTCCGCCTTCGATCCGGACGCGGCCGACAACAGCCGCGAGGCCACGCTGCGAAAGTCGCTGCGCCTGACCGCCCAGCTGCCCACCCTGGTGGCGGCCTGGGAGCGGATCCGGCGCGGCAAGGCCCCGGTGGCCCCGAACCCGCGGCTCAACCTGGCCGGCAACTTCCTGTACATGATGAGCGGCAAGAAGCCGACGCCGCTCGCCACCAAGACCTTCGACATCGCGCTGATCCTCCACGCCGACCACGAGTTCAACGCCTCCACCTTCGCGGCGCGCGTCACCGCGGCCACCCTGTCCGACGTGCACTCCGCGGTCGTGGCCGGCATCAGCGCACTCAAGGGCCCGCTGCACGGCGGGGCCAACGAGCAGGTCATGCTGATGGTGGAGAAGATCAAGGACCCGGCCAAGGCCGACGCGTGGATCCACAAGGCGCTCACCGACAAGGCGCGCATCATGGGGTTCGGCCACCGGGTGTACCGGGTGGAGGACCCGCGGGCCAAGCACCTGAAGCGCCTGGCGCTCGAGCTGGGCCACCAGGTGGGCGACACCAGCAAGGTCCAGATCCTCGACACGGTGGTGCGGGTGATGGGAGCCGAGAAGCACATCTTCCCCAACGTGGATCTCTACTCGGGCGCGGCCTACGCGGCGATGGGGATCCCCACCGATCAGTTCACGCCGATCTTCGCGATGAGCCGGGTCGCGGGCTGGACCGCGCACGTGCTCGAGCAGCACGGCAACAACCGGTTGATCCGGCCGCGCTCCGACTACACGGGAGCGATCGACCTCAAGTACGTCCCGCTCGCCGAGCGGTAGCCGGCGGGCCGCGGCCATCGCCGCGGCGGGGGCCCGCCGCCCGCTCGTGACACGGTCGGCCCGGTAGCCCGATGGCCACCAGC
>DATGBR010000303.1:0-27964 GCA_035312605.1 Candidatus Methylomirabilota bacterium | reverse complement strand
ACTCCGCGGGCATGCCCGCTCTGCCCTCGCGCGAGGCCATGGCGAAAGGCTTCCCGGAGGCGGCGCGGCTGCAGGCGAAGGCCGGGCTCGCGGTGGCGCCCGGCACCACGTTCCTCTACAGCGACACCGGGTTCATCCTGCTCGGCGAGCTGGTGCGGCGTGTGAGCGGCGAGCCGCTCGACCGCTTCGCCCAGCGCAACTTCTATACCCCGCTTGGCATGCGCGACACCGCCTTCGCGCCCCCCCAGTCGTGGGTGAAGCGCATCGCGCCCACCGAGGTCGTGAACGCGCACGGGCCGCTGCGCGGGGTGGTGCACGACGGCAACGCGCGCCTCCTGCACGGCGTCGCGGGCCACGCGGGGGTCTTCTCGACCGCGACCGACCTGAGCCGCTACGTCCGCATGCTGCTGTCGGGCGGAGCGCTCGGCGGCAAGCGGTATCTCAAGGAAGCCACCGTGCGCGCGATGTTCTCCCCGCACGTGATCGGCGAGTCGACGCGCGGCCTCGGCTGGGACATCACCTCGCCCTACTCGCGGACCCTCGGCGCCTACTTTCCGATGGGCTCGGTCGGGCACACCGGCTTCACCGGTACCGCGATCTGGATGGATCCGCCGAGCCAGGTCTACATGATCCTGCTCACCAACCGGGTGCATCCCTATGGCAAGGGCGACGTGGCCGAGCTGCGCCGCCGGATCAGCGCGGCCATCGGCCCGCGCTTCGCCTCGCGCGACGAGCCGCCCGCCGCCGCGCCGGACTCCGAGAGTCCCGCCGCCGCGCCCGCGGCGGACGCCCCCACCCGCGCGGAGGGCCCCACGCTGACCGGCCTCGATCGCCTGGTCGCGGACGACTTCGCGCTCCTCGCGGGCCGCTCGATCGGGCTCATCACCAACCAGACCGGGGTGGACGGCCAGGGTCGCCGCGGCGTGGACCTGCTCGCCGCCGCGCCCCGGGTGCGGCTTCGCGCGCTGTTCTCGCCCGAGCACGGGATCACCGGTCAGGTCGACGTCAACGTCCCGAATAGCCGCGACGCGGCCACCGGACTACCCATCTGGAGCCTCTACGGTCCGGCCCGCCGCCCGTCGCCCGAGATGCTGAACGGCATCGACACCCTCGTCTTCGACATCCAGGACGTGGGCGTCCGGTACTACACGTACCTGACCACCCTGGTCTACGCGCTCGAGGAGGGCGGCCGCCGGGGCATCCAGGTCATGGTGCTGGACCGCCCGAATCCGATCACGGGCAGCGTGGTCGAGGGCCCGTTGATGGATCCCGACATGCGCTCGTTCACCGCGCCGCACACCATCCCGGTCCGGACCGGGATGACCATCGGCGAGTTCGCCCAGATGGTGGTGGCGGAGCGCAAGCTGCCGGTGAAGCTGACCGTGGTGCCGCTCGAGCGCTGGCAGCGCGGGCAGTGGTTCGACGAGACCGGGCTGCCGTGGGTGAACCCGTCGCCCAACATCCGCACCCCGACGCAGGCCCTGCTATACTCGGGCGTGGGCCTCCTGGAGGCGACGAACCTCTCGGTGGGGCGCGGCACCGACATGCCCTTCGAGGTGATCGGCGCCCCGTGGATCAGCGATCCCCAAACCCTGGCCGACGGCATGAACGCGCGGGGCCTGGCCGGCGTGCAGTTCCAGGCCGCATCCTTCACGCCGACCTCGAGCGTCTACGCGGGCCAGTCGGTCGGTGGAGTGCGGATGGAGGTGACCGACCGCGACGCGATCCGCCCGGTATCGGTCGGCCTCGCGCTGGGCCGGGAGCTGATGGAGCGCTACCCGAGCCAGTTCCGCCCGGCGGCCATCCAGAACCTGCTCGTGAACCGGGCAACGATGTGGTCGATCCTGCGGGGGGATCCCTTCTCGCGAATCCTGGGCTGGGCCGATGTCTCGCGCGCCAGCTTCCTGCAGCGCCGCGCGCCCTACCTGATCTACAAGTAGGCGCGGGCTCCGGCGCCTACCGCCGCTCGATCACCCGGGTGGCCTTCACTGCGCCCAGCTTCCCGGTCGTGCCGTTCGCCACCGTGATGGTGGCGGGGTCGCCGTCGCTCACGTAGCGCTCACCCGGGTTCCGGTCGAAGTAGGTGAGCCAGTAGTCGAAGTCCTTGTCGACCACCTGGATGCGGGGCAAATGGAGCGGGTCGAAGTTCTTGGCGTAAGGCGAGGGCGCGGCGCCGCCCGCCACCATCAGGATGGCGTCGTGCTTGTACGTCATGCCCTTGGCCTCGCCGGAGACTGCCCAGCCCAGCTCCTTCGGATAGCTGCCGTGGGGCAGGGCCACGGTGCGGAAGCGATAGCCGGGCACGTGCCGCTGCACCCACGCCTGCGCGGTCGCGAGCTGGTCGCGCACGGTGGCCTCCGGATAGCGGCCGAGCTCGGCGTGCCAGAGCGTGTGGTTACCGATCTCGTAGCCCTGACTCGCCAGGTACTGGAGCTTGCGGCCGGCCAGGTCCGCCTGGTTGAAGAGATCGTTCGGGGCCTTGGCTCCCGGCAGCACGTAGAACGTGGCGGCGTGCCCGAAGCCGGGATGCTCGCGCGCGAAGGCCTCGAGGATGCCGACGCCGCACGCGGGATCGATCACCCAGTCGGTGCCCTTCTGCAGATAACGGAACTGGCCGGGCGAGGAGTCGTCGAAGGTGAGGATGACCGGGCTGGTGCCCGCGGGCAGCGCGATCTTGCCGTCGAGGTAGTCGGTGAGGGCGACGGTGCGATAGCCGCGCTCCCAGAGCCGGGTCAGGTCGCGCTTGAAGTTCTCGGGAGTGCGCGTCCAGCGGGCCTCGGGGTTGTCGATCTTGTGGTACTCGAGGATCATCACGCGCCCGAGCTCGTTGGGGGCCAGCGTGGGCGCCTGGGCCCCGGCCAGGACGGCCGCGCCCAAGCAGACCGCGAGCAGGACGGTCGCGACGACGGCACGCATGGCTACTGGGTCGACTTCGTGAGGGCGGAGGTCTTGGGCTTCAGCGCCGCCGCCGTGTAGTCGTTCTTCGGATTCCAGAGCATCCACCCGGAGGCGCCCGCGTCGCCAGCGCCGCGGATCTGGGCGCTGACCTCTCCCGGACCGAAGATGCGCTTGTCGAAGGCGTAGTCCTTGAAGTCCTGCAGCCACGGCCGCACCTGCATGGCCGGGTTCTGGGAGCGCTGGCGGGTGAGCCGCACGCTCTCCTTCACGACCTCGTACGGGTTCTTCATCGGATTCCGGACGCCCGGGATTCCGAGGTGGTAGCCAGACGGGTACACCATCGGGCACATGTAGTCGAGGTGCGCGGAGAGCTCCTCGATGCGCTGCCCGATGTCGGTGTCGTTGGAGTTGAACGCGGTGTAACCGAAGACGTCGGCGCCCAGGAAGGCTCCGGTCGGGCCCAGCTCGCGGCGGGCCTTGGCCAGGAAGGCGGCGATGGTGGGCAGGCGGGTCGTTGCGTTGTTGACCT
Source organism: Candidatus Methylomirabilota bacterium (assembly GCA_035312605.1). Taxonomy (GTDB): domain Bacteria; phylum Methylomirabilota; class Methylomirabilia; order Rokubacteriales; family CSP1-6; genus CAMLFJ01. The sequence goes on along the minus strand of DATGBR010000303.1, from coordinate 24,537 downwards.
GCGAGTAGCGCGCGGCCGAGAGCTTGCCGTCGGTGGGGAAGCGGACGTAGTCGAATTGCACCTCGTCGAAGCCCTTGGCCACCGCCTCCTTGGCCACCGCGATCAGGTAGTCCCAGTTCTCCTCGCGGAAGGGATCGACCCAGGCGAGGTTCTCGCGGTCGATCCAGGGCTTGCCGGTGCGGGTGTCGATGATGGCGAGGTCCGGCCGCGTGGTGGCCCGCAGGTTGTCCTTGAAGGCCACGATGCGGGCGATGGTGTAGATGCCCTGGGCCTTCCACGCCGCGAGCTGCTCCTCGAAGTCCTTGATGATGACCGGGCCCTGCGCGCCCGCGTCGATCGCGGCCTGCACCGCGGTGCGGTAAGGGATCATCCCGCGGTCGCCCTTGACGTCGATGACCACCGCGTTCAGCTCGGTGCGCGATACCAGGTCGAGGACGCGCTGGCGGATGCCCCGGTCGGCGACCCCGTAGTAGGTGAGGTAGGCGGCGCGGATGGGATGCGGCGGGAGCTTCACGGTGACCTCGGCGACGCCCGCGGTCAGCTTGCGCCGCTCGTAACCGGGGGCCTTCACCCAGATCGTGCTGCCGGGGACGACGGGCTTCGTGGTGAAGCGACCCTCCGCGTCGGTCACCGTCTCGCTGGTGCCCGTCCAGATCGACACGCCGCGGAGTGCGTTGCCGGTGGCGGAATCGAGCACGCGGCCGACCACCACGCGGGGCTCGCCGCGCGGCTCGGCGGGGGCCGGTGCCGGAGCCGGCGAGGCCTGGACGGCGGGCGTCTCCGACGGGGTCGGCGAGACCGTCGCCGGGGTCCCGGAGGTCTCCGCGGCCGGGCCCTCCGGAAGCGGGTAGCCGGGGTTGCTGGCGTCCCACGAGAGCGCGGTGGCCAGACGGGTGCCGGGGAACAGGACCGACGGGAAGAGGATCGTGGTCTCGGCGAGGGCGGCGATCAGTGTGAGGGCGACCAGCGAGGTCCACGACAGCGCGCGGGGTACCGAGCTTTGGCTCATTCGTCGTCTTTCCTGACTATCACGTTAGGAGGTTCGTAGGGCCCAGGGAATTCCGCGAGACGACAAGAATGTGAGCAACCTGCTTGCCATCTCGGCGCTCCGGCAAGTGACTGAAAACGTGGTCGCCGGCTCCCGGCCCCGCGCCCCTCCCTGTCGGCGGGCTGACAAAGTCCGCCAGCTGACAACGTGAATCGTCACAACCGAGCCAACCGCCTGAGTACAATGCGGCGCATGATCGACCCCATACGCTTCGGATGCGAGACCGCCCGTCCGCGTTCCCTCCAGGTCGGCGGCCTGACGCTGCACGCCCTCGAGTGGGGCGAGGCCGGCCGCCCGGCGCTTTGCTTCCTCCACGGCGGCTCCGCGCACGCGCACTGGTTCGACGCGGTCGTGCCCGCCTTCGTCGACCGTTACCACGTGCTCTCGCTCGACCAGCGTGGCCATGGCGCGAGCCAGTGGGCGTCCGAGCCCGCGTACGCCACCGAGGACTTCGCCTGCGACCTGGTCGGCGTGATGGATGCCCTCGGGTGGCGCCGGATGACCGTGATCGGCCACTCCATGGGCGGCCACAACGCGATGGCGTTCGCGGCCTGGCACCCGGAGCGCGTCGATCGGCTGGTCGTGGTGGACAGCCGCCCGGCCATCCCGGCCGAGCGCCTTCAGAACATGCACCGGCGCGGCGCTCGCGGGCCGATGCGCCACGAGACGCTCGACTCCGCGCTCAAGAGCTTCCGGCTCCTGCCGCGCGATACGGTCGCCGACCCGCGCCTGCTCGAGCACCTGGCGCGGGCGGGCATCACCGAGCGCGAGGGGCGGTTCCTCTACCGCTTCGGTCCGGCCTGCAACGGCCGGCGGCGGCCCACCGACGGCTGGGCGCTGCTCGATCGCATCACGGCCCAGACTCTGCTCGTGCGCGGAGAGCACTCGCCGATCCTGCCGCGCGAGATGGCGGCGGAGATGCTCGCGCGTCTGGCTCACGCCCGACTGGTGGAGATTCCCGGGACCTATCATCACCTGGTGCTCGATGCGCCCGGCGCATTCGCGCGGGCGCTGGAAGACTTCTTGAGCCAGCCGATCCCGTCTACCTGATTGGACGGACCCGGGAGTGTATCAGATCCGCTCCAGGCGGACGGCGCAGACCTTGTATTCGGGGATCTTGGCGAAGGGATCGACGGCCGAGTTGGTCAGGAAGTTGGCCGCCGAGTCGTGCAGCTTGACGAAGGGCACGAAGACCGCACCCCGGCGTACCGCTTCGGTCACCCGAGCGTAGGCGGTCAGCTCACCCCGTCGGGATACCACGCGCAGCGCCCCACCGTCGTCGACCCCCAGCTGGCGGGCGTCGGCCGGGTGCACCGCAACCTCGAGGCGTGGGGCCAGCTCCAGCAGTCCCTCCACCCGGCGGGTCAGGGTGCCGCCGTGCCAGTGATAGAGGAGCCGGCCGGTATTGAGCAGGAAGGGGTAGTCGGGATCGGGCAGCTCGGCGGCCTCGACCCCCTGGGTGACCGGCACGAAGCGCCCCTTGCCACGCGGGAACGAGTCGGCGTAGAGGTACCGCGTGCCCGGATGGTCGGGGGTCGGGCACGGCCACTGGAGGCCGCCGCTCTCGAGCCGCGCGTAGGACATGCCGGCCAGGCTCGGCCAGAGGCGGGCCAGCTCGTCGAAGATCTCCGAGGGGTGGTGGTAGTCGAAGCCGCTGACGGAGGTTCCGAGCCGCCGCGCGGTGCGCCGGGCGAGCTCGCAGGCGATCCACCAGTCGGGTCGGGCCTGGCCCGGAGGGTCGATCGCCTGGCGGATGCGCTGGACGCGGCGCTCGGAGTTGGTGAAGGTCCCGTCCTTCTCGGCGAAGGCGGCGGCGGGCAGGAAGACGTGCGCGCGCTCGGCCGTCTCGTGCATGAAGAGGTCCTGCACCACCAGGAAGTCGAGCTGCTCGATGGCCTTCTCCGCGTGGTGGAGATCGGGCTCGGAGAGCAGCGGGTTCTCTCCCACCACGTACATCGCGCGGACCCGTCCGTCGAGGCAGCCCTCGATCATCTCGGTGACCACGAGGCCGGGCTCGGCGGGCGGGCGGGCGCCCCAGCCCCGCTCGAAGCGGTCGAGGTCGGCGGCCCCGTAGCCGGCGTAGCCGGGCAGGTTGGTCGGCACGCAGCCCGCGTCGCCCGCGCCCTGGACGTTGTTCTGACCGCGCAGGGGTGAGATCCCGGAGCCGGCGAAGCCCATCTGGCCCGCGACCAGCGAGAGGTTCAGCACCGCGTGCGCGTTCGACGTGCCGTTGACGTGCTGGGTGATGCCCATGCCCCAGATCAGGCAGGAGCCCGTGAACGCGGGGCGCGCGTACCAGCGGGCGGCCTGGGCGATGTCGGCACGCGGCACGCCGGTCACCCGCTCCGCGTAGTCGAGGGTGTAGGGCTCGAGCGCCCGGACCCAGTCCTCGAAGTTCTCGGTGCGCGCCCGGACGAACTCACGGTCGTCCAGGCCCTCGTCCAGGATGACCCGGGCCATCGCGTTGAAGAGGGCCACGTCCGTGCCGGGGTTCTGGCGGATCCAGAGGTCGGCCTGGTCGCAGAGCTCCACGCGCTTGGGATTCACCACGATCAGCCGTGCCCCCCGGGCGACCGCGCGGCGGAAGCGGATGGCGATCACCGGGTGGTTGGCCGACGCGTCGGCTCCCACCACCATGAGGCAGCCCGCCTCCTCGTAGTCCTGGTAGGAGTTCGAGGTGGCCCCCGAGCCCATCGAGACCAGCATGGCCTCCACCGAGGGTGAGTGGCAGAGCCTCGTGCAGTGGTCGACGTTGTTGGTGCCCATGACCACGCGCGTCAGCTTCTGGATGACGTAGCCGTCCTCGTTGGTCGCCTTCGCCGAGGCGAGGGAGCCGAAATGTCCGTGGTTGCGCGCGAAGCCGTCCGCGGCGGTGTCGAGGGCCTCGTCCCAGGTCGCGGCCTGCCACCGCCCGTCGCGCTTCACCATCGGGGTGGTGATGCGGTCGCGCGAGTGCACGAAGCCGGTGGCGAAGCGGCCCTTCACGCAGAGCGTCCCGCCGCTCGAGAGGTTGGCCGGACTGTCGTCGGCCATGATGGCCAGGCGCCCGTCCGCCCGCACCCGGAGCGTGATGCCGCAGCCCACGCCGCAGTAGGGGCAGGTGGTCTCGACCTCGCGCACGATCGGCGAGGGCGTCTCCTTGGGACGAAGCGCGCCGGTGGGGCAGGTGGCCACGCACTGACCGCACGACGTGCACACCGAGGACGACATTGCGCCGTCCGCGAACACGCCGACCCGCGCGTCGTGCCCGCGGCCCACCAGCGAGATGGCGCCGATGCGCTGGACGTCCCCGCAGGCCACCGTGCACCGCCCGCACAGGATGCAGGCCTCGCGGTCGAGCACGAAGAAGGACTTCGAGACGTCGGGCTCGAACCGGTGGTGCGCGGCGTGGGCGGGCCGCGCCAGGTCGTGGCGGGCCGCCGCGGCGCCGAGCTGCCCGAAGCCGTCGCGCTCCGCCGCGGGCGTGAGCATCGAGAGGGTCAGGTCGAGCACCGCCCGACGAACCCGCACCGCCTCCGGATGCGTGGTGCGCACGATCATGCCGTCGCGCGCGGGCAGGTGGCAGGCGGCCGGGAGGCCGCGCTGGCCTTCGACGTGGACCAGGCAGGTGCGACAGGCGCCGAGGGGAGCCCGATCCGGATCCTTGCAGAGCTGGGGCAACGGGATGCCGAGGCGGTTCACGGCGTCCAGCACCGTGGCGCCCTCGGGGAGCTCTACGGGAGACTCGTCGATCGTGACGTGTAGGATCGCGGCGCTCGTCGGGGACCTCGTTGTCCCGAATGCGCTCTCATTCTACACGGCCGCCCGCGATCCGCTCCTCCAGGTTTGTTACTATCGGGGCCCATGGGCGTCTACGCGGAGCTACGGGGCTTCGTCCTCACGCATCGCGAATGCGGCGTCCTGCGCGGCGCCACCAAGGCGCTCGAGCGGGGCGGCTTTCGCCTGGCCGTGGTGTGCCCGTGTGGGGCGCGTTTCGGACGTACGGTGAGCGCCCAGGACCCCGACGCCGAGCGTCTCCTGGAGGCGCTGGCCGCCTTCCAGGCTTGAGCCGCCTTCCTCCACGTTCCCCCCCCGGCCCTCGTCAGCGTCCCTGACGGTCTCCGTCAGGATCCCGGCTCCTACTGCCTGCAAGCCCGTGAATGTGTGCGGTTTCCTCTCGTGGTCCCGCTCTTGCTGCCCCAGGACCATTGGCCAGATGAAGGGCGGGAGCACCCGAGCGCGCCTCACCAAGGAGGAACGAGGATGAGCAAGGAGCGGCTGGCGATCACGCGCGGCAAGCGATCGGAGATCAACAGGCGGCGCCACCTGATCGTACGGGTGTCGCGGTGAATCTCTCGGTCATTCTCTGCACGTACAACCGAGCCGCGAGCCTGGCCCGGGCCCTGCGGAGCCTGGAGTCGGTGCAACCACTGGCGGGGCTCGCGTGGGAGCTCGTGGTCGTGGACAACAACTCCAACGACGACACCCGGGCCGTCGTGGAAGCGGCGACGAACCGCGGCGTCCTGCCCTGCCGATACGTGTTCGAAGCCCGCCAGGGAAAATCGCACGCGCTCAACACCGGGATCGCCTGCGCGCGAGCGGATGTCCTGGCGTTCACAGACGACGATGTGACCTTCGATGCGGGCTGGCTCAGGGCGGTCTGGAAACCATTCGCCGATCCGACGTGCCTGGGGATTGCGGGCCAGATCATCCCGGCCTGGACGAGCCCCCACCCTCGCTGGTACTCGGAGACCGGCCCCTACGCGCTAATGACGGCGATCGTGCGGTACGAGTTTGGGGACCAGCCCAAGCCGGTGGTGCAACCACCGTGGGGCGCGAACATGGCGTACCGCCGTGCGGCCTTCACCCGATATGGCGGCTTCGATCCGCGGTTCGGACCAATGGCTAATACCCTCATGCGCGGAGAGGACACTCTGTTCGGTCGTCGCGTATTGGCGGCCGGTGAGCGCTTACTCTACGTGCCGGATGCGATCGTCCATCACCCGGTCGACCGCGCGCGACTACGGAAGCGCTATTTCCAGGACTTCTATTTTCAGTACGGGCGCATGGAAGTCAGAATGTGTCCGGTTCCTCCAACCGCGGTGCGCTGGTTCGGGATTCCACGGTATCTGCTGCGGCCACTGCTTGTCGATGCGATGCGGTGGGTCACCGCCTGCACAACCAGGCGCCGGTTCTTCTATCGCCTGGAATGTGCGCTCATGCTAGGGAAGATCGCCGAGGCGTGGTCGCCGCTTCTCCTAGCCGAAAACACAGAAGCAGCACATGAGCCGGGCAGGCGTGACGGCGGCCATCCTGCCCAGAGGTCGCTGCGAACGCTTATTAGTCTCTTAGGATTCTGAATCAGGGAGTGATTTCGGGGAGTGAGACGGAAGCGTTTGGCCAACTACCTGTAAACGCTGGCTACTCCCTGATCCAGGACTCGGCGAGCGGGACTTCCGCCGGCCGGATCGCTCGGGCCTCGGCCGGGCCCGCCGGGTCATCGGCCGAGGACGGGGCCAGGCGGAGCAGGGCGTCGATCTCCGAGCGCCGGTAGAGGCGCTGGCGCTTGATGCCCTGCCGGTAGCTCTTGAGCAGGCCCCGGCTCACGTACGCGTAGAGGGTCTCGCGCTTCACCCCGAGTAGACCCGCCGCTTCCTCGCCCGCCAGGTACTCCTCACCGTCGACCAAGACCATGGTCCTCATGCTAGCAGCCGGCGCCCCGCCCGGTCGCGCCATATCGAGCTGTATCTGGTCTAATCAATATAAATCAAGTATAATCAACCAAGGAGGACAATGCCATGACGACGGCTCAGGCGGCCGCATACAAGGACGGGCTCGAGGACGTGATCGCGGCGCGCTCGGCGATCTGCCGGGTGGACGGAGAGGCGGGGCGGCTCTACTACCGCGGCTACGAGGTCGCGGACCTCGTCCGGGCCGCGAGCTTCGAGGACACAACGTACCTGCTCTGGTTCGGGGAGTTGCCCTCCGCCTCCGAGCGCGCCGCCTTCACGGCGCGCCTGGCCGAGGCCCGGCCGCTGCCCGCGCCGGTCCTCGATCTGCTGCGCCGCCTGCCGCGCGACTGCCACCCGCTCGACGCCCTGCGCACCGCGGTGTCGCTCGCGGCGGCCACGGATCCCGACGTGCGCTCCAACGAGCCCGACGCGAACCTGCGCAAGGCCTGGCGGCTCATGAGCCTGGTGCCGGCCACGGTGGCCGCCTGGCAGCGCCTCCGCACCGGCCGCGAGCCGGTGGCTGCGGGGCCCGGCGGCTCGCACGCGGCGCACTTCCTCACCCTGCTCGATGGGCAGGCGCCGTCGGCCGAAGTGGCGCGGGTGCTCGACGTCATCCTCACCCTGCACGCGGACCACGAGTTCAACGCATCCACCTTCGCGGCGCGCGTGGCGGTGGCCACGGTGGCCGACCTGCACTCCGCGATCGTCGCCGCCATCTCCACGCTCAAGGGGCCCCGCCACGGCGGCGCCAACGAGGACGTGCTGGCGATGCTGCGCGACATCGGCGAGCCGGAGCGCGCGGAGACCTTCGTGGAGGCCCGGCTGGGCGCGCGGGCCGGCCTGTCGAAGCGCGAGCGGTCCGACCCCAAGGCGCGCATGCCCGGCTTCGGACATCGCGTCTACAAGGTGGACGACGCGCGGGCCCGCGTGCTGCGCGGCATGGCCAAGTCGATGGCGGAGGCCACCGGGCGAGGCAAGCTCTTCGAGGTCGCGGAGCGGCTCTACGACGCGATGAAGGCGCGGACGAGCCTGCCGGTGAACGTCGACTTCTTCTCGGCGGTGGTCTACGACGCCCTCGGGATCCCGCCCGACTTCTGCACGTCGATCTTCGCGGTGGGCCGTGTGGCCGGGTGGTGCGCGCACGCCATGGAGCAGTACGCGGACAACCGGCTGATCCGCCCGCGCGCCGACTACGTGGGCCCGGCGGCGCGGGCGCTGGCCTAGCCGCGGATCACACCTCGCCGGGGAACTCGGCCAGCGCCGAGAGTAGTGAGAGCGGCGCGGCCTGGCCGAGCCCGCAGAGGGAAGCCAGGCGCACCACCTCGGCCAGGGCGGCGATCGCGGGCTGATCGACCGGCCCGCGGCCGTCGAGCATGTCGCGCAACCGCGCGGTGCCCTCGCGGCACGGCGTGCACTTGCCGCACGACTCGCGCGTGTTGAAGTCGAGCAGCACCCGTACCGCGTCGGCCACGCGTACCCCGCCGTGGAGCACCGCGATGCCGCCGGTGCCGGGGTTCAGGCCGCCTCCGGGCACCAGCGGCTCGTCGAGCCGCCGTGGATGGACGAGGATGCCCGACGGGCCGCCCACCGCCACCGCGGTCAGCGGGCGCGCGTCGGGACTTCCGCCACCGATGCGCTCGAGCAGGTCGCGGAGAGTCAGGCCCAGCTGGGCCTCGATCACGCCCGGCCGCGCCAGGTGGCCCGAGAGGCCGAAGACCTTGGTGCCGTGGCCCCCCCCGAGGCCGGTCCACCAGCCGGCGCCCCGGCCCACGATGAGCGGGACGGTGAACAGGGTCTCGACGTTGTTGATGACGGTGGGCCGGCCCCACACGCCGGCCTCGGTCGGGAAGGGCGGCTTGGGCCGCGGCATCGCGCGGCGGCCCTCGAGCGATTCCATCAGCGCGGTCTCCTCGCCCAGGACGAAGCCGCCCGCACCGCGCCGGATCTCCATCGCCACCGAGAACGCGCTGCCGAGCACGCGGTCGCCCACGAAGCCCGCCTCGCGCGCCTGGGCGAGCGCCCGCTCCATGACGCGCGCGGCCCCGTGCGCCTCCCCGTGGATGTAGAGGATCACGTGCGAGACGCCCGCGGCGTAGGCCGCCAGGAGCGCGCCCTCCAGCAGCCGGTGCGGGTCGCCCTCCATCAGGTGACGGTCCTTGAAAATGCCGGGCTCGCCCTCCTCCCCGTTGACGATCAGGTGCTTGGGCGAGCCCGCGGCGCGGCGCGCGCCCTCCCACTTGAGCGCGGCCTGGAAGTACGCGCCGCCCCGGCCGCGGAGACCGGCCTGCCGAACGGTCTCGATCACCTGCTCGGGCCGTCCCTCGGCTACCACGCGCTTCCACTGCTCGTAGGAGCCGCGACGGATGGCGTCGCCGATGTCGCCGGGGTCGATGACGCCGCAGCGGCTCATCAGATCGCGGCGCTGGCCGCGGAGCCAGTCGGCGACCGCGGGGTGCTCGGGGACGGCGCCGGTGGCGATCGCGTCGAGCAGGGCGGCGACGCCGGATCCGCTCACGTGCGGGACCACGCGCGGCTCGGCGTCGGGACGCAGCACGGTGACGAGGGGTGCGGCCCAGCACATGCCGTTGCATCCGACGGCCATGACCCGCAGGGCCAGCCCGCGGCGCGCCACCTCCTCGCGGAGGGCGTGCAGCGTATCCGCGGCGCCCACCGCGAGGCCGCAGGTGCCGGCGCCGACCATCAGCGTGGCTTGGGGGAGGGTGCTCGTTGGCTCGGGGCCCCTCACCCCGACCCTCTCCCCAGAGAGGAGAGGGAGAGGGGCCGAACCCTCGCCCCCGGAGGGGGAGAGGGCAGGGTGAGGGGGCGCGCTCGCTTGATCGATCGCGCCCAGCATGTCGTCCACCATCCCGGCGTGCACCCGCCCGCGATGCTCGCCCTCCACTTCCACCACGGGCGCCACCGCGCAGTCGAACGCGCAGTCGAGGCGCTCGAGCGTGACCGCGCCGTCGGTCGTGGTCGCGCCGGCGCCGATTCCAAGGCGCCGCTCGCAGGCCGCCAGCACGTCGAGGGCGCCGCGCGCTCGGCAGGAGAGCCCCACGCAGACGCGCACCACGCGCCGGCCCGGGCGGCGCAGCCGGAACTCGGGATAGTGGGTGGCCACGCCGTAGACCTCGCTGCGCGGCACCCGGAGGTGATCGGCGGCCGCGGAGAGCGACTCGGGCGAGAGCCACCGGTCGCGGTGCTGCAGGGCGTGCAGCGCCGGCAGCAGCCACGTCCGGTCGCGCGGGAATGGGCTCAGGACGTCGTAGGACTCGGGCACGGGTCGGGTGAGCCTAGGGCGCGACGGGGACGGGATCGCGCAGGCCGGCCTCGCGGAAGCCCTTGGCACGGAGCAGGCACGAGTCGCAGAGCCCGCACGCCAGGCCGTCCGGCCGCGGCTCGTAGCAGGACCAGGTGAGACCGAAGTCGACGCCCAGGCCGGTGCCCCGCGCGACGATCTCGGCCTTGCTCAGGCGGATCAGCGGCGTGTGGATCCGGAGCCGGCTGGTGCCCTCGACTCCGGCCCGCGTGGCGAGATTCGCCATGCGCTCGAAGGCCTCGACGTACTCCGGCCGGCAGTCCGGATATCCGCTGTAGTCGAGCGCATTTACCCCGATGAAGATGTCCTGCGACTCGAGCACCTCCACCCAGGCCAGCGCGTGACTCAGGAAGATGGTGTTCCGGGCCGGTACGTAGGTGACCGGGATACCCGAGCCCATGGCCTCCGCGCTCCGGCCCTTGGGCACGGGAATGTCAGCGGTGAGTGCGGAGCCGCCGACGGCGCGCAGGTCGAGCCGCAGCACGAGGTGCTCCTTGGCGCCGAGCGCCGTGGCCACCCGCCGCGCGGAGTCGAGCTCCCGGTCGTGCCGCTGGCCGTAGTCGAACGAGAGCGCGTAGGCGTCGAAGCCCTCGGCCCGCGCGATCGCGAGGGCGGTGGCCGAGTCGAGGCCGCCCGAGAGCAGGACCACCGCGCGGCGACCGGTCATCACACCCCCCGACGGGCGCCCCAGATCAGCACGTGGAGCCGGGGCGAGAACCGGAACCCGTGGGCCTTGCAGGCCTCCACGAGCCAGGGCGAGCGCGCGGCCAGCTCCTCCGGGCGCAGCCCTTCCGGCTGCAGCAGCACCCGCTCGCGCGGCAGCGCGAACCGCTCGGTCAGCTGCAGCACCTCACCGATCTCGCCGGGCTCGCTTACCACGAGCTTCCACCAGGTGTCGCGCGCGAGGAATGCGCGGATCGCGCCGGCGTTGATCCGCCGCTCGTCCGCCACGCCGGAGCCGGCGAGCTTCACCGACACGTTCCACTGGATCGACGGGGGCGCGTCGGCCAGCGGGGGCAGGGTGCCGGAGGTCTCGACCTCGACGGTGTAGCCGCGGCCGGCCAGCGCGCCGATCAGCGGAGCGAAGAGCGCGGACTCGAGCGGCTCGCCACCGGTGACGACCACCCGGCGGCACGGGAAGGCGGCGACCTCGTCGAGCAGCGCGGGCAGCGTCACCTCGCGGCCGGCGACGGGATCCCAGGAGTACTTCGTATCGCACCAGCCGCAGCCGACCGAGCAGCCCTGCAGACGCACGAAGATGGCGGGCTGCCCGACGGTGGCACCCTCACCCTGGATCGAGTAGAACGTTTCGGCGACGCGCCCGCTGATGGCCGGCACGGTCGGAAATGCTAGCACGGCTAGTGGCTCGGGGCCTTCTGCTCCAGAGGAGCACGGCGAGCCGGAACTGGGTGTTCCCGTTCCGTGGCTCGGTCCTGGCGCACACCTCGAAGTCTAGCAGATGGGCCTTGCCGTGCCCTGGAGCCCTTTGATATAACAGGCAAGATCGGAAAGGAGGACCCTTGCCATGGCCTACAGCCTGACCGATTCCCTCAAGTACAACCGGTTCCAGGTGGTGTCCGTCGACACGGCGGCGAGCACGCTCCGCGTGCGGGGCGAGTCCGAGGCCTGTACCGACTTCATGTGCGGCGAGGCCCTGGTGGTCACCGACGAGGGCACCACCCGCGACCTCGAGCGCCTGCACCCCGGCGACATCGTCACGCTCGACCACAAGGACGGTCGCGCGCAGCAGATCCGCGTGGTGCGGCGCGTCTGGGACGAGTACTCCAGCCCCGAGTGGTGAGCGGCTCAGGCGATGCCGGTGTGCACGGTGACGGTGCCGAGCCCGAGCCGCCGGTAGCCCACGCCCCGTAATCCGACCTTCGCCATCAGCGCGCACAGCTCGCCCGGCGTCACGAAGCGATCCACCGATTGCGGGAGGTACGTGTAGGCCTCCCGGTCCCCGCCCACCAGCTGGCCCACGCGCGGCACCACGTGGTGGAAGTAGAGACGGAAGAGCGCCGAGAACCCGGGCGCGGTCATCTGGGTGATCTCGAGCGCCACCACCCGGCCGCCCGGCCGGCTCACCCGCCGCATCTCCCGCAGTCCCTGCTCGAGGTCGGCCAGGTTGCGCAGCAGGAACGCGCTCGTCACGCACGCGAAGGTCCGCGTCTCGAAGGGCAGGGCCAGCGCGTCCGCGGCCATCAGGCGGATCCGGCGCGCCTCGTCGAGCCCGCGCATCTTGTCGCGCGCGACCGCGAGCATGCCGAGCGAGAAGTCGGCCCCGATCACCGCGCGGTGCGGGTGCAGCTCGGCCAGCTCCAGGGCGAGATCGCCGGTGCCGGTGGCCAGGTCCAGCACCGGGCCGTCCGGGGAGGCGATGGTCTGCCGGGCGGCCACGGCGCGCCAGGCGTGGTGCATGCCGAAGGTCATCAGGCTGTTCATCAGGTCGTAGCGCCGCGCGATGCGCGAGAACATGGCGCTGACGAACCGGCCCTTGTCCACACCGCCCAGGGCCTCGCTCACGCCAGGCGGCCCGCGATCACCGAGAGGAAGAGGATCACTGCGATGTAGCCGTTGACGTTGAAGAACGCCACGTCGAGCCGCGAGAGATCGCCCGGCGAGACGAGCGAGTGCTCGTAGACCAGCAATCCGGCCACCACCGCGACCCCGAGCCAGTAGAGCCAGCCGAGCCCCATCATCCAGCCCAGCAGCGCGAAGGCCGCGATGGTCAGCACGTGGCAGGCCCGCGCGGTGGCGAGGGCGGCGGGGATGCCGAAGCGCGCGGGGACCGAATGCAGGCCGGTGCGACGGTCGAACTCGACGTCCTGGCAGGCGTAGATGAGATCGAAGCCCGCGATCCACACCGTGAGCGCGAACCACAGCACGTAGACCGGCGGCGCGAAGGCGCCGCGCACCGCGATCCAGCCGCCCGCCGCCGCGATGCCGTCGGTGAAGCCCAGGATCCAGTGCGAGAGCCAGGTGAAGCGCTTGGTGTAGGAGTACCCGACCAGGAACAGGACCGCGAGCGGGGCGAGGGCCAGGCAGAGCGGGTTCAGCATGTAAGCCGAGAGCAGCAGCAGCGCGCCCGCCGCCACCGCCGCGCCCGCCACCTGGGCGGGGGTCAGGAGGCCCGCGGGCAAATGGCGCCGGGCCGTGCGGGGGTTGGCCGCGTCGATGAAGCGATCGGCCAGGCGGTTGACCGCCATGGCCAGGGTGCGGGCGCCGGCCATCGCCAGCGTCACCCAGAGCAGGGTGCGCCAGCCAGGCCAGCCGTCGGCGGCGAGCACCATCGCCACGTAGGCAAAGGGCAGGGCGAAGACGGTGTGCTCGAACTTGATCGCGTCGAGGAAGTGGCGGACGGCGGTCACGGCGGGCCCGCGCTACAGGCCGTACTCGGCCCAGCGCTGGGTGACCAGCGCCCGGACGTCCTCGCTCATCACGATCTCCTCCGGCCACGGCTGCCCGATGCCGTCGGCCTCCGTCTTCTCGGTGGCGTCCACCCCGAGCTTGCCGCCGAAGCGGTGGCGCATGGCTGCGTGGTCCAGGTCGTCCATGGGCCCGTCCACGATGACGAGGTCGCGCTTGGGATCGATGTTGCCGGTGGCTCGCCACGTCACCTCCGAGAGGTCGTGCACGTTGACGTGATCGGAGACCACCACGATGTTCTTGGCCAGCATCATGAGCCCGAGGCCCCACAAGGCGTACATGACCTTGCGGGCGTGGCCCGGGTAGCGCTTCTTGATCGAGACGATCACCAGGTTGTGGAAGACGCCCTCGGCCGGCATGTTCATGTCCACCACCTCGGGCAGCATCATCCGGATGATCGGCAGGAAGATGCGCTCGGTGGCCTTGCCGAGCCAGTAGTCCTCCTGCGGTGGGCGCCCCACGATGGTGGTCGGGTAGATCGGGCTCTTCCGGCGCGTGATCGCCTTGAGGTGGAACACCGGGTAGTCGCGCGCGAGCGAGTAGTAGCCGGTGTGGTCGCCGAACGGGCCCTCCAGCCGCCGCTCGGCCGGATCGACCCAGCCCTCCAGCACGATCTCGGCCTCGGCCGGCACGTCGATGTGGATGGTCCTGCACGGCACCATCGGCACGCCCGACCCGCGCAGCCAGCCCGCGAAGACCATCTCGTCGACGCCGGGCGGCAGGGGCGCGGAGCCCGAGTAGATCGCGCACGGGTCGCCGCCCAGCGCGATGGCCACCTCCATCGGCTCGCGCCGCTCCTCGGCCAGCCGCTGGTGCTCGGCGGAGCCCTTGTGGATCTGCCAGTGCATGCCGAGCGTCTGGTCGTCGTAGACCTGGAGCCGGTACATCCCCACGTTGCGCGCGCCGGTGACGGGGTCCCGGGTGAACACCATGGGCAGCGTGATGTAGCGGCCGCCGTCGCCCGGCCAGCAGCGCAGGATGGGGAGCGCGGCCAGGGAGGGCCGGTCGGTCTCCACCACCTCCTGGCAGGCGGCCGAGCGCACCCGCTTGGGGCCGGCCTTGGCGAGGTCGAAGAGGTCGCCCAGCTTGCGGAGCTTGTCGAACATCGAGCCCGGCATGCGGAGGTCGAGGAGCTTGGCGACCCGGGCGGAGATCTCGTCGAGCCGCTCGACGCCGAGCGCGGCGGCCATCCGCTCCGGCGAGCCGAAGGCGTTGATGAGGACCGGCATCTCCGAGCCGCGCACGTTCTCGAAGAGCAGGGCCACGTTGCGGCCGCCCGGACTCTTGGACACCCGGTCGGTGATCTCGGCGATCTCGAGGTCGCGCGAGACCGGCGCGCTCACACGGCGGAGCCAGCCGTGCTTCTCGAGGTGGCCGATGAACTCGCGGAGATCGCCGAAGGCCATGGCGGCGCGCTGAGCCCTACTCGTGGAAGTAGATCTTGACGAGCCAGCCGGCGACGATGGGGAAGACCAGGCTCGAGGCGGTGCGCACCGCCACGAAGCGCCAGCCCATGAGCGGAGCCTCCCACGCGATGATGCGCTGCACGCCGAAGAGGGACCACGCGGTCATGTACGCGACCAGGGGGCCGAGCGCCATGCCCGAGTTCGACAGCACCACGAGCAGGGGCACGCTCACCATCGGGCCGCCCGGGGTGATCACGCCCGCCGCGCTCGCGATGAAGATGGCGCTCAGCCCCGACTGCTGCCCGAAGTAGCGCCCGACCGTCTCCTGCGGGATCACCACCTGGATCATCCCGGCGAGGATCAGGGCCGGCACCAGGCGCGGGATGATGAACCAGAGCAGGGCGAGGCCGTTGCGGGCGCCCACCGCCGGGAGGCTCGGATCCTTCGCGTACGCGACGAGTGCGAAGACGATGGCCAGCGAGGAGAGAACCACGAAGGAAACGTCGAAGAATCCGGCCCGCGGCATGGCGGCATTATACGTCACGTGGGCTATACTGACCTCGCTCCGAGCGATGCGCTGGACGATTCGACGGCTCGTGCTCGCCCTGGCACTGCCTCTGGCGGTGGGCGCCGCCTTCAAGATGTGGCTCGGCACCGGGCCCGCGTTCGTCGCGGGGGCCCTCGGCGCGCGCTCGTCGGCTGGTTCGCGATCGGCTATACCGGGCGCGAGGCCGCCGCGCAGCAGCGGGCGGCCGCTTCCGGCCTCCAGTGGCTCCAGGCTCTCGCCCAGGTGAGCGTGTCGCTCTCGCAGGGCCTCGACCGCAACCGGTTCCTCCGCCAGATCACCGACGCGCTCGCCACCCTTACCTCCGCCCACAACGTCGTGCTGTGGGAAGTGGACACCGCCTCGAACCTGCTGGTGCGACGCGCCTGGACCACGGATCCGTCGATCGGGGCCATGGAGCTGCCGTCCTCGCTGACCCTGCAGCAGGGCGGCACCGGCTGGATCGCCCGCCACCGCGAGGCGCTCTTCGTCGACGACATCGCGCGGGACGCACGGATCATGGCCGCCGACTGGGCGCTCGGCCGCGACCTGGTCGCGTTCGCGGGGGCCCCGGTGGCGGCGGGCGACGAGCTGCTGGGCGTGCTCACCCTCAACCTCAAGCGCGGCCGCCTGCCCGAGGGCAACGATCGCGCGCTGCTCCTCTCCTTCGCCTCGCAGGCCGCGGTCGCCATGCGCAACGCGCGGCTCTACGAGGAGGCGCAGCAGCGGGTGCGCGAGCTGCAGGAGACGCAGGCCCAGCTGGTGCAGGCGGCCAAGCTCTCCGCGGTGGGTCAGCTCGTCTCCGGGGTGGCCCACGAGCTGAACAACCCGCTGTCGGTGGTGGTTGGCTACGGCCAGCTCCTGCTCGCCCGGGGCGTGCCCGAGGAGGCGCGCCGGCCGATCGAGCTGATGATCGCGCAGGCCGCGCGCATGGCGAAGATCGTCCAGAGCCTCATGCTCTTCTCCCGCCAGCGCAAGCCGGAGCGCCGGGCGGTGAGCCTGCCCGACATCATCCAGCAGATCCTCACCCTGCGTCAAACGCAGCTGGTGATCTCGAGCATCCGCCTCGAGACCGAGTTCGGCGCCGACGTGCCCCCGGTGCAGGGTGATTCCCACCAGCTCCAGCAGGTGTTCCTGAACCTGATCCTCAACGCCGAGCAGGCGATCCTGGGCAGCGGGGTGGGAGGCCGGCGCTCCGGCGACTGCATCCGCGTCAGCACGCGCGCGCGGCTCGAAGGGGACCGTGCCTGGGTGGTCGCGCAGGTGGCCGACAACGGCCCCGGCATCCCGGCCGAGGTGCTTCCGCGCATTTTCGAGCCGTTCTTCACGACGAAGAAGGTGGGGGAGGGCGCGGGGCTCGGTCTGAGCGTCTCGTACGGCATCGTCGAGGAGCACGGCGGCCGCCTCTCGGTGAAGAGCGGCCCGGGGCGCAGCGTGTTCACGCTCGAGCTGCCGGCCGCCGCGCCGGTGAGCGCCGGCGTCAGCGCTTGACTTCGGCCCGATCGCTCGCGTAGTAAGGGGTCCCATGGTCAAGGCGGAGCTCGTCGCGGCGATGGCCAAGGCGTCCGGCGGCTCGAAGGTCTCCGCCGAGAAGGCCCTCAATGCCCTGCTCGACAACGTGTTCGATTCGCTTCGCCGGGGGCGGAAGGTGACCATCGGCGGCTTCGGCACCTTCCTGGTGAGCCGGCGGGCCGAGCGCAACGGCCGCAACCCGCGGACCGGCAAGGCCATCAAGATTCCCGCGTGTCGGGTGCCGCGCTTCAAGCCGAGCCGCTCGCTGAAGTCTCACCTGCAATAGCGCGGCGTGTGCTAACTCCGCGTCCGTCCTGCCTTGACACCCCGCGGCGCCGCCTCGTACAATGACCGTCGCTGCTGGGGGTTCGTCTAATGGTAGGACGCCAGGTTCTGGCCCTGGTAATGGGGGTTCGAGCCCTCCACCCCCAGCCATTTAAGCTTTTCCGCGCCGGGGCCAGATAAGTCTCGGGCGCGTGTAGCACGGTAGGGAGGCGGCCCCATCGTCTAGAGGCCTAGGACATGGCCCTCTCAAGGCTAAAACACGGGTTCGAATCCCGTTGGGGCCACCAAATTGTTTTTGTTGATGTTTATAGCTCCGGGTTTTAGGAACATACGAATGTTCCTAGAACCTGGAGCAAATTCACGTCCTCACTTGCTCAACATCTCCAGGGCCTTCCCCTCGTAGAAGGCCACCGCCCGCTTGAGCTGCGGCGGCCTGATGTTGGCGTACACCTGCGTGGTGTCAATCCGCGAGTGGCCGAGCAGCGCACGGACCTCCTCCAAGTCGTGATGTTGCTCCAACACCTCCATGGCGACACCATGACGCAGGTCGTGCGGCTTTAGCGTCGGATAGCCGATGACTCGGCCGTACACCTTGCTGAGCCGCCAGATATTCTTCCCGGTCATGGGCGCCCGCGTCCTACCGACAGCCCGGCGCCCCCAGGTCGACCAGAACAGCGGGGTGTCCGGACCGACCTTCTCGGTCTGGTGCTCCAGCACCCGCACCACGTACTCGTGCATGAACGCCATCACCGCCGAGGGGAGGGGGATATCCCGTGTCTGGCCGCCCTTGACGCGGACGTTACGCAGCCCCCACTGCCCATCGAGGTGGCGCACCTGAAGGGTGGCCACCGACTCCCGACGCATGCCGCTGTACCTCAAGATCAGGAAGATCGCCACGTCGCGGGGACGCTGGCGCTGTTTCGCGGCTTCCACCAGCGCGTCCATGATCGCAGGTCCCGGCACCTGTCTCGGAACCTCCCGCCGGTGCGGTGGTCGATCCAGCTGAGCCACGGGGTTTGCACCCAGTCCCCCTCGCTTTACCAGCCATGCACAGAAGCTCGACAACGCTGACTGGCGGCTCCGCATCGTGCTCAGCGCCAGATCGCTGCCACCCATGTCATCCATCCAGCCTTGAATAGTCGATGGGGTGAGGTCGCCGACGCGGGCCGAGCGACCCTCGGAGCTGCGTACGAAGATCAAGAACTGCTCTAGCATCCATCGATAGGTCTTCACCCCTCCTTCGGTCTTCCCACGCTGCTTGCGCTGGAAGGTGCAGAACTGCTCGATCAACTCGGTAAGCTGTTGGGCCATGCGCTCGGTCCTCCGGCCCGAGTCACGGCCACGCTTTCGCTGGGTGAGAGTATCGGGAGGAACAACCCACCCGTCAAGAGGCTGGCTGAGCGCGAGGACTCCGTTCGCGACGCTGCGCTGCGGATTTGGTTCGTTCATTGGGCGGTGGGGGGTGCCTCCCCCCACTCCTGCTGGGGCGTGACCTCACGAGAGGGTCGAGGGCCGGTCGCTGCCTTGCGCGGCCGCTCATAGATGAAAGGGATCTGCAAGTCGCGCAGCTTGTCGCGCACGTTGGTCGTGGTCCACGGGTTGCCCTGGATAGTCTTGAGGCCCATCGTGTTCAGCCGGGTCGCGATCTCAGCGGGCCTCATAGACGGTGCCAATACGCGGAGATGCATGCAGATGCGCTCGTCCCGCATCCTGACGTGGGAGCGGAGTCCGAGTCGGGACAGGGTGGCCCAGACAGCGGCTACAGTGATGTCCCGGTTCTCGCAGTTTTTGTGACCGTCATGGCTGAGCAGCTTGAGAATCTCAGCGGGCGCATGACCTGCCTCGTGGAGCCGCCGGATGGCGTCCGTCGGATTGGGCAGCGGAGGCGGCGGTTCAACACCGGGGATCCGCCCCTTTCGGAGTCTGGTGCTGGCTCGAACAATTTGCTTTTCAGTCCAGCGGGCAGCACGAGCATGCGGGATCTCGTTTGCGTTGAGTGCATCGGCAATCGCCCGCGGGGGAGTTCCAGCGGCGATTTGATCTCGGATGAATTCATATGTGGCAGGCTGAATGAACCACCCCCGCTTTCGCCTCACCGGGCGTGCGGGCGTGGGGCGCGGTCGGGTCAATGCGATCCTCGTCCGAGGGCCTCCGGTCCACTCCACGTCCAGCGTCCAGATATCGTCCTCAAGGGTGGCATGAATTGCCGTGATGACGGCTCGAACCAACGCTTTGCGGTGTTCGAAAGTGATGTGCGGGTGCCGCCAGAGACCGGGAAGGTCTTCAAGGAGGAGTCGCAACTCTGCCAGGGTCGCTTCGTCCGGGATGAGCGGGGAGACCAGGGGATGGAGGCGGTATGTCGTCCGCAACGCGTCCACGCCGGCGAGGGCTTGATCGAGCCGCTCCCCAAGCCGCTGGGTCAGATGCCGGTGCGAACGATCCGCCTCAAAGAATGCGCGCTCGGCCTCGACGGCCAGCCGTTCTGCACGTCGAAGCTCATCCTGCCGGGCTCGCTGAAGGCTTTCGTATTGACGGAGCTCCTGGTGGACGGCCTCTTGGATGGAGTCGGCAGCGACTGGAGCGAGCGTCTCGAGGATCAGCCGCTCTATCACCGCGTCCACGCTCGCCGCGCGGATGGAGCAGTGGGATCGGTTGTCCCCAGCGTCACGGGCGGGCAGGCAGAGGTAACGGGGACGCCGAACGACGCGCCCGTCTGGGCCCGTCGATCGCGTGCCATAGATCGTGTGGAAGGCTCTCCGATGGACTGGGCACCGCACGAGCCCTTGAACGAGGGCCTCTCCGCGGCCTAGTGCCGGTGTGACGTTGATGCGATTTGCGCTGAATCGTTGCTGAAGCGCGCTCCATCGCGCGGGATCTATGTAGGGCTCGTGGTGCGCCTCAATGACGACCCACTGGTCAGCCGGCTGGGGTCGCTGCCGGCCGCGCTTTTTGGATCCTTCCACCGGGGGTTGCTGTCGCGTCTGGCCAAAGATGTACCGGCCGGCGTACACCGGGTTCTTCCCGAAGGCTGAAATGCTGGTATAGGTGGCGTCGCACCACAGTGGCTGGTTACGCCGTCGACGTCGTGGGATCTGAACGGCGTTGGTCCGGAAATAGCGCGTGACCCGTCGAAGGGATCCCAACTCGCTGAATTTGTCGAAGATTAGCGTGATCACCTCTCGTACGCGAGGCTCGGGATCCTTGACCCAAGTCCCGTCCGGACGCCGGACATACCCCACGGGAGGCGCAGTTGGAGCAATTCCAGCAAGGGCCTTCTTCCGTCGTGCCAGGACGGAGAGATGGATGCGGGTTCGATTCTCGCGGATGGCATTGAGGCTCAGAATGCTCCCGATGAAACTGGAGGTCGCATCAGTGAAATCAACAATCTGGTCGCCCTGGGCTAGAAGTACCCCGTTTTGCTCGGCGCGTTGGACGAAGCTGAGGAAGTCGGGGGTGTTCCGTGCGAGGCGCGAGGCGTCGACGATTGCAACGAGGCCGATCTCGTTTGCCTTCATGCGCTCGAGCAACCAATTGAAGTCGTCGCGAGCGCCGGGACGAGAACCGGACACGCCAAGGTCACCGTCCGAGATGTCGATCATCGAGGTAGGCCAGCCCCACGCTGATACCTTGTCGACCAGATCCCGTTGGACGGCCGCGCTGCCGGTGTTGGCCCGCACCTGTTCTGGCGAGCTTTGACGGATGTAGACGACTGCCCGGCGCGCCAGGTGGTGGTCTTGAATCTCCCGTGGCCTCGTCATGTGTGCCGCCGCGTCTTGCGGCGCTCGATGAGAATGGCCAGTGCCCACCGGCAGAGAGTACGGTAGGCCTGTCTCGCCGATTCCTGACTCAACACGTTGGGAGCGTTGACGTTGACGGTGTCCACCGAGTTGACCCTGGCAGTCGTATGGTCACTATTTGGGGGTGCGCTCATGGTCAACGGCACGTCGAAGCTCCCGCAGCAAAGGGAGCAGGCGCAGCCACGCGGATATTGAGATGAGACAAGTGGAAGCCGCCGCATCTTGATCGGTTCCTGTCGAGGAATCGATCAGGCTGCGGCTGGATCGAGGAGCGAGGAATTCTCTGGGCCCGGTCGTGTGGTCGCTTTCCAAAGCGTGATACGGGTTGCCGTTAGTGTCCGTATCGGTGGCTGCGGGTAGTTTCGTTTCGCGAGAAGGTTCCTCGGGGAGCGTCGCTACGACGCACTCAGGATCTATGGGAAACGAAATGGGCCGATCGGGTTGTCCTGCAATGGACGTGGCTACGAAGGTGTCCCGGACGTCTGGCGTGACCCCGGTGCGCGACGCAGAGCTCACGGAATGCACTGAGCTGGTGGGATCGACGCCTCCTTGATCGAGAGGTAGGTCGAGTTGAAGCTTGCGTCTCGTCTTGCCGGCTGCCGATCTCATCGCGCGCCTCGTCGCCGAAAAAAAGGGGCCTCAGAACGGAGGAACACGTACGTCGTGTCTCCCGGTCCGAGGCCCCTTAGGGGTAGCCCCGTTTTCGACGTGAGGCGCCGGTCTCCCGTGGTCCGCCTAGGCGGACCAACCGCCGCCTGCCCTCAACAGACTCAATCTACCACAGGATGGGACCGCTGCGCCGTCTGGGGGCGTAGAGCAACTGATCCGTAGCTAAGTCATGCGGGCGGGAGATCAACCACTTCCGCGCCGCTTTTTTGTTCGGCGCGCTTGCGGGCCAAACGAGGACTGGCGTCTCACGCGAGCCCCTCGGTCGCGCCCAGGGCCCCCCCACGCAGCACACGGGTAGCTCAAGGATTCCCCGCGCGCCCGGTGGGTCTAGCGTCGCGTCACGAGAGGCGGAATCATCTCTCCCTGGCTGGCGACCTGTTCCGCGAGAAACCGCTCGCCGGGTCCGGTGATGTGGTACTTGCCGTCGCGCGTCTGGTGCACGTAGCGGTTGTCTGACAGCCGCCGGATGGCCTCGCTTACCCTGGGCGGCGGGTACTTGTTCGCCTTCCCGAGAGCCGTACGGGCTAGACCCTCACCGACCGCGCCCGCCAGCAGGAGGAGCACCTCGACGTCGCACGACACCCTCCTCGTGACCACGCGCTCGTCGCCGAAGGCCTCGACGAACGGAACGTGCCCGCGCATGAGAGCGGCCATAGCCTCGGCCACCACCTGCTCGTCGGTGGAGTGGTAGAGGCGAAGGAACTCGGCCAAGACCCACGCCGCCGCGTGGACGGCGAGCGAGGCGTCGATGTGCCTCGGGTCGACGCCTTTGACATGTACCGCGCCGCGCTTGCTCCTGACCTCGTAGATCGCCATCTGCGCGACGCGCGGCACTAAGTATCGGAGCGGCTCGGACAGTGTCGCGTCGCCCTCTATCCACTTGACGGTAGCCGCGACGGACTTGATCTCGGGAGGCGCCGAGCCGGTTCGGATGAACTCCACGGCGCGGAGCGCGTGCTCGACGAACAGGCCGGCCGTCCTGAGGCAGTCGTCGAGGTCGCCCCGCCGGAAGGAGGACACGAGCTTCTCGTAGGACTCGACAAGGTCGGTCGCGACCCTTGGCTCAATGACAGAGGACAGGTCCATGATAAGGGCGTCGCGCATCACGACGGGCTTGTGTAGACCCAGACCTTTTTCCCGTCCACCTCAGCCCTCGCTCGGGTGAGGCGAGGCGGCTTTGCCCGCACCGCGGCGAGCAGGTATGTGGGGATCGTGGTGCGCGGGATGATGTCGCCCTGCTCGTGGAACCGATCGCGGACTTCGCCCAGTGTCCGTGGCTTTCGGAAGAAGCCCTCGTCGATCCAGCCATTGAATTTCGCGGTGAGGTCACCGCTTTTGCCGGATGCCTTCCGCTTGGCTTTCAGCTCGCCCGGCGCCGCCTTCTCGGGGGCCTTAGCCGCGCGCTTGGGCCTCGGCGCTTTCTTCACCGGCGCCTTGCCGTCCATCTCGGCCTTGATGTCGGCGAGACTCGCCGCGCGCACCGAGTAGGCGCCGCCCTTCCACGCGATGAGGTGGCGGTCCTTCAACTCCTTGAGCAGCGGGCGCAGGGTGCCGCCGTGAATGCTGACCCGCTCGCCGATGTGAGCCGGCTTCGCCGCGGTGGGGATTTCCTGCCCCTTGGCCACGATCGGCCAGCCCTGGAGCGCGACCAGGTACACGAGCACCTTCTGCTTGCCGGACAGGCGCGCGGCCGCGGGCAGGAAGGTGAGCTCCTTCTCCTCCACGTCGTAGCGGACGTAGTCCTTGATCAGGGCTTCTACGACCTCTTCGGTCAGCGCCGACTTGGAGGCGACCAGATCCTTCAGGGCCATCGGCACGCTCCCTTCGCTGGTTCTGAACACACGAATACACAAATACACGGCCCGGGCCCAAGAGTCAAGCCGCGAAAGCGGCGAGTGCGCTTGCGGGCTTTGGGCCAGCGCCCAGCCCCATGTCGCTATCCCGTCGGACTATGCTGAAGTTGAGGAGGAACCCCTGCGATGGGGAACGGGGCTCGGCCGGGGACGGTCAGCGCGTGGCCGCCCCCTTCTCGTCCTCCACCAACTTCCGTAGCTTCTTGATCGTGTCCACGAGGCTCTCCCGCTCGGCCCCGAGGGTGGCAAAGCCCGGGAGGATGGTCCGTACCGCGATCGCGTAGGTGACCAGGCTGCCGCCGTCGGCCGTGTCCACTTGCCAGTAGCCGGTGTTCTCCCTGAAGAAGTTGTTGGCGTGGCTCGTGTCGAGACGCCAGGCGATCCGGCGCCGAACCGGATCCGGGTACTTGATCATGTAGAAGCCAAAGGAGAACGGACCGACAGCCACCTCGTAGCGGACCAGGGCGTGTTTCGCATCGACCTCCACCAGCTCGGCGCTGACCACCCGCGGGTAGTACCGGGGATGGCCCCGATAGTCGACGAGCACGGGCCACACGCGCTCTGGGGCGGCTCGCACGAGGGCGACAGCAGTTCCGCCACGGGCAGATTCGCTCGCGCCGGGCGGCAGGATGTCGAGTACGATCACTTCGCCGGCGGCGAGGCGGTGCTGCTGATCCGCCGACAGATCAAGAGGTGCCGCGCCCGATGCGGCGGCGAGGCCGATGGCCATGGAGACCAGCACGAGGATGGTGGTCCGAGCTCGGCATGCGGTTCGATCCAGGCGCCGAGAGCCATGCGCCGTCACTCTGGCACCTCACCCCTGAGCGCGGATCTCTTCCACCATCTTGTGGGCGATGTACCGGCCCAGCGTGTAGACGGTGTAGCAGGGATTCACGCCCAGGGATGTCAGGGCTCTCGGCACGGCCGGCTCCCTCCGCGGTCACCGTAGCACCGGGCGGCGCGGTCT
>DATGBR010000302.1:0-2261 GCA_035312605.1 Candidatus Methylomirabilota bacterium | reverse complement strand
TTTCCGATGCTGATCGACGCCTCGCCGCTCAAGCGCTCGGTGGTCGAGGGCACCGACCTGATGGTCATCCGCGAGCTGACCGGCGGCCTCTACTTCGGCGAGCCGCGCGGGCGCGAGGACTTCGCGGACGGCGGCGCGCGCGCAGTGAACACCATGGCCTACACCTCGCGCGAGATCGAGCGCGTGGCCCGCGCCGCGTTCGACGTGGCGATGAAGCGGCGCAAGCGGCTCGCCTCGGTGGACAAGGCCAACGTGCTCGTCGTCTCGCAGCTGTGGCGGGAAGTCGTGACCCGGGTGGGCAAGGACTATCCTCAGGTGGCGCTCGAGCACGTCCTCGTCGACAACTGCGCGATGGCCCTCGTCCACAAGCCCACCCACTTCGATACGATCGTCACCGAGAACACCTTCGGCGACATCCTGTCGGACGAAGCCGCCATCCTGGCCGGCTCGATGGGCATGCTGCCGTCGGCGAGCCTCGGCGGCACCGGGGGCAAGAAGGGCCTCTACGAGCCGGTGCACGGCACCGCGCCCGACATCGCGGGGCAGGGGGTGGCGAACCCGATCGCGGCGATCCTCTCGGCCGCCATGCTGCTCCGGTACTCGCTCGACCGCGGGCCGGACGCGGACCGGGTCGACGCGGCGGTCTTGCGGGTGCTCGAGCAGGGCCACCGCACGCGGGACATCCACTCCGCGGGAACCAAGCTGGTGGGCACCGTCGAGATGGGCGACCTGATCGTGTCGGAAGTCGAGAAGTCGTACTAGTCCAATCAGATAGACAGGAGACCGCGAGCAATGGCCTCAGGGGTGGTGGTGGCGGTCGTCGGCGTGACCGGAGCGGTAGGGCAGACCACGCTCAAGATCCTCGAGGAGCGCAAGTTCCCGGTGCGGGTGCTGCGCGCGTTCGCCTCGGCCCGCTCCGCGGGCAAGACCGTCACCTTCAAGGGTGAAACGGTCCGGGTGGAGGCGGTCGGTCCCGACTCCTTCAAGGGGGTAGACATCGCGCTCTTCTCGGCGGGCTCCGCACAGTCGAAGGAGTACGCGCCGCTCGCGGTGAAGGCGGGAGCCGTCGTGGTCGACAAGTCCAACGCCTTCCGCATGGATCCCCACGTGCCGCTGGTCGTGCCGGAGATCAATCCCCACGCGATGAAGGGGCACCGGGGCATCCTGGCGTGCCCGAACTGCACCACGATCGTCACCGTGATGCCGCTCAAGCCGCTGCACGAGGCCGGGCGGCTGCGCCGGGTGGTGGCGACCAGCTACCAGGCGGTCTCGGGCGCCGGGGTCAACGGGGTCGAGGAGCTGCGGAGCCAGACGCTCGCGTGGGCGCGTGGCGAGGCCATGGTCCCCCGCTTCTTCCAGCACCAGATCGCCTTCAACGTGATCCCCCAGGTCGACAAGTTCGGGGACGACGGTTACACCGGCGAGGAGATCAAGCTGGTCAACGAGGTGCGCAAGATCCTCGAGCTGCCCGACCTGCCGGTCTCGCCCACCACGGTGCGGGTGCCCGTGTTCACCGCCCACTCGGTGGCGGTCAACGCGGAGACCGAGCGCAAGGTCGGCCGCGAGCGGGCGCGCGAGATCTTCGGCGGATTCCCCGGTCTCAAGCTCTGGGACGAGCCCGCCGAGAACCGCTACCCGATGCCGGTGCTGGTGGAAGGCCAGGACGACTGCTACGTGGGCCGCATCCGCGAGGACCTCTCCCAGCCGAACGCGCTCAACTTCTGGGTGGTGGGCGACCAGCTCCGCAAGGGCGCCGCGCTCAACGGCATCCAGATCGCGGAGCTGCTGATCCGCTGACCCCGCCGCGCGCGGTCCGCCTGACCCTCGCGTACGACGGCACCGACCTGCACGGCTGGCAGGTGCAGCCGGGGCTGCCCACGGTGCAGGGGCTGCTCGTCGGGGCGGCCGAGCGGGTGCTGGGCGCGCCGGTGAAGATCACCGGCGCGAGCCGGACCGACGCGGGCGTGCACGCCCTCCGCCAGGTGGCGAGCCTGGCCACGTCGTCGCCGATGCCGCCCGCGGCGCTCCGGCGCGCGCTCAACGCCCTGCTGCCTGCGGCGGTGCGCGTGACGGCCGCGGGCGAGGCCCCCGCCGGCTTCGACGCGCGGCGGTGGGCCCGCGGCAAGCGCTACGTCTACGTGATCGACCGAGGGCCGCAGGCCGATCCCTTCCGTCGGCGCCACGCGTGGCACGTCCCGTTCGCGCTGGACGCGGCGGCCATGGCGGCGGGGCTCCGGGCGGTGCGCGGCAAGCATGACTTC
>DATGBR010000301.1:0-5343 GCA_035312605.1 Candidatus Methylomirabilota bacterium | reverse complement strand
CCGGGTTCCTCGCCGGGCTGTTCCGCCGGAACGGCACGGTGGTGTCCCTCGCGACCGCCCTCGGCATCGCTCTGGTGCTGCTCCTCACCGGGCTCCTGCGCGATCCGGCGCTGCTCTACGGCGTGCACACCGCCCCCGGCGCGTTCTACCTGGTGATCCCGTCCTGGGCCATGGTCTCCGTGGCGGCGGCCACCTTCTCGTTCTCGATCGTCGCCCTCATCGCGGGCGCGGTCCGGTACTGGAAGGGCACCGCGTCGGGCCCGTTCCCCGGCGCGCGTGCGTGGTGGCGGGCGCTCGTCGACGTGGCCACCCTGCGCAACCTGGGAGGCGGCGGCGACGGGTGCAACGAGCAGGACGAGGGGTTCTCCCAGGCGCGCCGCTGGCTGCACCACGCCCTCTTCTACGGCTTCGCCCTCTGCTTCGCCTCGACCATCGTCGCCGCGTTCTACGAGCACGGGCTGGGCCGGCTCTCCCCGTTTCCCTTCGCGAGCTTGCCGGTGCTGCTCGGGACGGTGGGCGGGGTCGGCATGACCGTCGGCACCGCCGGCATGCTCTGGTTCAAGATCGCGGCGGACCCGGAACCCGGCGCGCCGCGCCTGCTGGGCACCGACTTCGCGTTCATCCTCCTCATCCTACTGACCGCGGTGACCGGGCTGGTGCTCCTCGCCCTGCGCGCGACGGGCGCCATGGGCACCCTCCTCGCGGTGCACCTAGGCTGCGTGCTGGCCCTGTTCGTGGTGATGCCCTACAGCAAGTTCGTGCACGGCATCTATCGCGGCGCCGCGCTCCTGCGCAACGCGGTCGAGCAAGAGACCGCCCCGCGCGAGAGCTGAGGCGGCCGTGAGGCTGCTGGACGGCATCCGCGTGATCGACGCCGCGAGCTACATCGCGGGGCCGGTGGCCACCACCGCCATGGCCGACTTCGGCGCGGACGTGATCAAGATCGAGCCGCCGAGCGGCGACACCTATCGCCTGCGCAACGCGGGCTACCCCCCGAGCCCCCACAACTTCCCCTGGATCGTCGACAACCGGAACAAGCGCAGCGTGGTCCTCGACCTCCGCTCCGAGGACGGACGCGCCGTGCTGCACCGCCTCGTGCGGGGCGCCGACGTGTTCGTCACCAACGCGCCGCTCGACGGGCGGGCCCGCCTCGGCGTGCGCTGGGAGGACCTGTACCCGCTCAACCCCCGGCTGATCTACGGCTCGATCACCGCCTACGGGGAGGCGGGCGCGGAGGCGAGCCGGCCCGGCTTCGACAGCACCGCGCTCTGGGCCCGCACCGGGCTGATGGACCTGGTCCGCCCGTCGCCGGAGGCGCCGCCCTCGCGCTCGCTGCCCGGCATGGGCGACCATCCGACCGGCATGTCGCTCTTCGGCGCGATCATGGCCGCCCTCTACCAGCGGGAGCGCACCGGCCGCGGCGCGATGGTCTCCACGTCGCTCCTCGCCAACGGGCTCTGGCTCAACGCCATCGCGGTCCAGGGCATCCTCTGCGGCGCGCGCACCGTGGTGCGTCCGCCGCGCGAGGAGGCGGTCGACGCCCTCGGCAACCTCTATCGCTGCCGCGACGGCCGCTGGTTTCTCATCGCCCTCACCCCGGACGGCCGTCGGTGGCAGGACTTCACGGCCGCGATCGGCCGGCCGGAGCTCTTCGCCGACCCGCGGTTCGCCACCCCCACCGCCCGCCGCGGCAACACTCGCGCCCTCATCGCGATCCTCGACGGGGTCTTCGCCGCGCGCGACTGGGCGGAGTGGCGCCGGGTGCTCGAGTCGAGCGGCATCGCCTTCGGCGTGGTGGGCACGCTCGACGACATCGCCCACGACCCGCAGATGCGCGACAGCGGCGCGCTCGTCCCGCTCGACGACCCCCGGGCCGGCGCCGCGCTCACCGTGAGCAGCCCGCTCTGGATCGAGGGACAGGAGAAGGTGGCCGCGACGATGGCCCCGGGCCTCGGCGAGCACACCCTCGAGGTCCTCCGCGAGGCGGGCCTCGACGAGGCGGATATCGCGCGGTTGCAGCAGGCGGGCGTCATCGTCCAGGGCAAGCCCGCCTGAGCGGTCACTCGATCACCTGGTCGGGATCAACCCTTCTTCGACGCCTTGGTGTCCTTGTGGGCGAGCGCCACCGCCGCCTCGGGCGTCAGCACCCGGAAGGTCATGGACTCGACCAGGTAGAGGCGGACCGACGTGTCGTTGTGGCTCTGGTAGGCGATCGACATGTCCCGACCGACGGTCAGCTCGAAGTCGCCTCCGCGCTGGCTCATCACCACCGCGCCGCTGATGGCGGGAGCCCACACGATCGGGCCGTCCACCAGCTTCCGCACCACGTTCAGGACCGGGTAGCCGCCGTCACCGACCGCCTGGGTGAGGCCGGTGTAAGAGCGGGGTCCCAGCGCAATGGCATACGGGCCGTCGACGCCGGCGAGACGCAGGAGCCGCGTCGCCTCCGCGATGCTATGTGGGTAGTCCTGGTAGTCGTCGGGAATCGGCAGGACCGGATAGGCGGTGTCCTGGTCGATCCCCTTGATGCCGCCGGCCGCGTAGCCGTGGAAGATCGCGGTGTCCTCCGCGCAGGCGATGCGGGTGGCCGCGTCGATCAGGGGCTGGAGCTCAGGATCCTTCGCTCCCCGCTCCACCGCGTCCATCTCCTCGCGCGACAGATCGAAGTACGCCCGCAGCTCGACGAGCGGGAGGACCTGCCGACGCGAGGCCTCCACGTCGGCGATCGGCGCCGCGCCGAGCCGCTCGCGGCGTCCGGTGTTCACCGCGGCTTCGGTCGGCCCGAGCGGCCCCTCGAAGTCCACCAGCTTCCGGCCGGCCAGCTTCAGCTTGAGGACGCGGGTGGCCTCGGCGTCGATCTCCCGCCACGCCGCCGTCGAGATCGGGGCCAGCTCTCGCTTCAGGTTGTTCATAGCCCCTGTCCCCCCTTCAGGCTGCCGATGCCGAGCGAGCCGCCGCCACCGGCCGTGGCCCCCGCGGCGCCGCCCCCTTCACCGGCCACCGCCTGCTCCCGGGCGATGAGGGAGCCACTGCTGAACAGGTACTCTTTCAGATGCTCGTCCATCTTGGCGTCCCGCCGCCGATACCACTCCAGCAGCATCGCGAAGTGCTCCTTCTCCTCGTCGCGATTGTGGGCCAGGATCCCCTTCAGATCCGGGTCGGTCGCGGCGTCGACTCGCTGGTCGTACCAGTCGGCCGCCTCCAGCTCTTCCTGCATCGAGGTCAGCGCGCGGTGATTGTCCTGCGTTTCCGGCCTGAGCTTGCCCTCCGATTCGTGATATCCCGCCGAGTTCGCCATCAGCGCCCCTCCGAGAGGTCATTGGGTTGTGCTCGCACGTGAGAGAACCCCGTCACAATACTCCAGACGGTTGTCGCTCGCACGCGGTTCCCGGAAGAGGGGCGCGAAGGACCTAGTTTCGACCCATCCGCGTCTGGACGTCGACGATCTCGTCCGCGCGAGCGCCCATGTGGGACAGGATCAACTGCCACTGAGACCGGGTGATCTCGTGGGCCTGGATCTCCGGCGGGCCGAGCAGCCGGCGTCCGAAGGCGGCGAGCCATGCGGTCTGGAGCATCCGGGTATCGAGATCGAACAGCTTGCCGACGATGTACCGCCCTCGACACTCGAGCGACGCGCCGCACGCCCGGTACTCGCGCTCGCCCCACCACACATCCAGACCGAGCCCCGTCTCCCGCATTCCTTCCACGTCCGACCGACCTAGACCTTCCGGCCCCGGGCGTCCCCGCGCTCCTCGTCGATCTTGGCCTTGAAGGTCCGCTCGGCTTGGGCGATGGCCCGCTCCTTGGTCTTGCCCTGGAAGAGGGCGAAGAAGGTGCCGGGACCCGGGCGGCGCTGGACCGCGTTGGTGCGGACGAAGTACACCTCGGTCACCACGCGGGTCGCCTCGGTGCGGACGATGATCGTGTAGGTGACGTCGCGGTACTTCCGCTCCGGCAGGCGCTCGCGCACCACCGCGCTCGCCTCCCGGCGCTCGATGATCTGCTTGATCTCGCTCTCCGCCTGCTTCAGCGCGCGGTCGGAGGCCTCGTCCACGAAGGACACTTCCGGGCCGGAGGGCAGGAGCCTCGCGTGCGCCTTGAACACGCAATCCTCGACCGCTTCGAGCTGCAGGGTGTACGTCACGCCCTTGTAGGTGCGATCACCCATGAAGTGCCGTCGGGTCATCACGTACCGCCTACTTGCCTCCATGGCGTGCCACCCCCACCCGCCCCTTCGTGCCCCTCCGTTCCGCCGCGCGGGCGCTCGGGGAGGACCGGTGGTCCACCGCGGGACGGCGGCCGCGGCTCCGGATCGCCCGGACCGCCTGCATCTGGCCCTCGATGTTGGCGACGATCGCCCGATCGCGGTCCCGCTTCAGCCCCTCGTCGATGAGCGCGCGCAGCACCATTTGGAGGCTCACCGGAGCCTTTAATCGCGTGATCGACTCGCCCGCGAACACGCGCGCCCGATCCAGGACCTCCTGGGGGAGAATGAGCAGGACCCGGGCCTTGTCCACGAACATCGCCACCTCCATGACTCGGACGTTGTTTCGGGTGCCCGTCGGGCGCCCGCCTTCTGCGGCTCACGATATACTTAGACCTTGTTATGTAACTTATATCATGATTGAGGGCCCCCGGCAACGTCCGGCCCGCGGCAGGAGGAGGCGACATGGCTGTCCCGGTGCAACACGTTCTACTCGCGGCCGGCCTTCTGGCTCGGCGTCGCGCTGAGCGTGATCGGGGTCGGCCTCGCGGTGCGGGAAGGGCGGAGGAGATGAAACGGCCGGGTCCCCGGAGGGATCCGGCCGTTGCGTGATGCGGCGGTGCGGCTCAGACCTTGCGGACGTTCGCGGCCTGTAGCCCCTTTGGACCCTTGGTCACCTCGAACTCGACCTTGTCGCCCTCGGCTAGGCTCTTGAAGCCCTGGCCCTGGATGGCGTTGAAGTGGACGAACACGTCCTCGCCAGCCTCCTGGGTGATGAAGCCGTAGCCCTTCGCATCATTGAACCACTTGACCGTACCCTGTGCCATCGACGCGCCCTCTTTCTGGCGAGGCTTTACGCCTCCGTCAAACCCCGCCCCGATGGCGGGGACGCCCTCCTGAAGTGGAGGACAAACAAAAACGCCGAGCGACCTGAAATCCGCCCGGCGTTACGCTCGAACCTCGCGCTCGCAAGCCCTTGCACCGATGCACAGGCTACCGAGCCATCACGGCCCTGTCAAGGACTGTATCCCAGGCGGACGGCCCCCGCCCCCAGCCGCGCCCCGCCGACCAGTCCGCACCCGCGGCACGGCTGCCGGCCTCGGCGCAGCGTGATGGTGAGCCCGATGGGCCATCGGAAG
>DATGBR010000300.1:0-6187 GCA_035312605.1 Candidatus Methylomirabilota bacterium | reverse complement strand
CTTCTGCTACAACCACATCGGCCACTTCGCCTCCGCCGGCCACGCGGTGGCCAAGGCGCTCTTCTTCGGCGGCGTCACCCGGCGGTTCCCCGACCTCAACTTCGCCTTCCTCGAGGGCGGGGTGGGCTGGGCCTGCATGCTCTACGCGGACCTCATCGGCCACTGGGAGAAGCGCAACGGCCAGGCCATCCAGTCGACGCACCCGAGCAAGCTCGACCGCGCGAAGCTGCTGGAGCTGGCGCAGAAGTACGGCCGGGCCGAGGTCGTCGAGGCGGTGCGCCGGGGCGAGGGCCTGGAGGGCGACTCCAACTCCACCCTGACCGGCGGGGTGGAGGACGTCGACGACTACTTCCGCTGCCGGATCGAGCAGAAACAGGACATCCGCGACCTCTTCGTGCCGCGCTTCTACTTCGGCTGCGAGGCCGACGACCCCGCCAACGCGTGGGCCTTCAACACCAAGGCCAACCCCATGCGGGCCCGCCTCAACGCGATCTTCAGCTCCGACATCGGCCACTTCGACGTGCCGGACATGACCGCGGTCGTCCCCGAGGCCTACGAGCTGGTGGAGCACGGCCTGCTCACCGACGACGACTTCCGCGACTTCATGTTCGGCAACGCGGTGCGCTTCTGGGGCGAGGTGGACCCCGACTTCTTCAAGGGCACCACCGTCGAGAAGGCGGCCGCCGCGGTGCTCGCCCAGCCGGCGGGTCGGGCCTGACCCGGCCGGCGCGGGCGGCCGCCTAGCGCGCGGCCGCGGCCGGGGCGTGGACGAACGGGAGCTTGGCGAACTTCGCCCGATCCACCTCGATGACGAGGGTGACCCCGTCCGGATTGCGCCACGGGAAGTCCTTGCCGGTGTACTTCTGAGCGGTGGCGTCCTTCACCACGAAGGCGGGATCCGCGCGCCGCTCGATCACGCGGCCCCGGAGCTGGGCCTCGGTGTACGGGTCGTGGGTGTCCACGATCGACAGCGCCACCCGGGGATCGCGCCGGGTGTTCTTGGCCTTGAGCGAGCCCTCGCCGGTCCCGACGAGGATGCGATCCCCTTCCCGCGTCACCCACACCGGGGCCGACTGCGGCGAGCCGTCCGGCATGAGGGTCGCGAGGTGGGCAAAGTTGGGTCCGTCGATCAGCTTCCTGATGTCCGGGGACAGGGCCATGGCCATGGACGCCTCCTTGTCGTGATCGGGCCTGGGCGCCCATTCTGCTCCCGCCCGGCGGGCGGCGCCACCCGGTGACGCGCGCGGCGCGTCCGCGGCGCGCCGCCGGAGGCCGCCGGCCCCGGCTCGCGCGCCTCTCCGATCGCGTCGGGCCGCGACCGCGCATCCTGTTCGTCGGCATCAACCCGTCGCTGCGCTCGGCCGAGGTCGGCCATCACTTCGCGAGCCCGGGCAATCCGTTCTGGCGCCTGCTCTACGCGGCCCGGCTCATCCCCACCGCCTTCACCTACCGGGACGACGCGCGCCTGCCGTCGCACGGGCTCGGCCTCACCAACATCGTGCCCCGCCCGACCCGCGCGGCCTCCGAGCTGACCCGCGCCGAGTACGTGGCCGGCCGCCTCCGGCTCGCGCGACTGATCGCGCGGGTGAAGCCGCGCACCGTCGCCTTCGTCGGCGTGACGGTCTACCGGGCGTTCTTCGGCGCGGCCGCGAGCCCCGGGCCGGGGGCCAAGCCCGAGCGCATCGGCACGGCCCGCGTCTTCGTGCTGCCCAACCCGAGCGGCCTCAACGCGGCCTATCCCGGGTTCCGCGACAAGCTGGTCTGGTTCGCGCGCCTCAGGCGCTACACTTCCCTCCGGGAGGATCCGAGATGCGACTAGACGGCAAGATCGGGATCGTGACCGCCGCCGCGTCGGGCATGGGCCGGGCCGGCGCGCTACGCTTCGCGCGCGAGGGCGCCCAGGTCGCGGTGGTCGACGTCGACGCGGCCGGCGTGGCCCGGGTGGTCAGCGAGATCGCGGCGTCGGGCGGCACCGCGCACGGGATCGTGGCCGACCTCACCCGCGACGAGGAGTCCCGCCGCATCGTGTGGGACACGGTGAGCCGCTTCAAGGGGCTCGACTTCGTGTGGAACCACGTCGGCCACCCGGGGCCGGCCGCGGTCGAGGGCATCGACATGGTCGCGTTCGACCTCGCGGTCGATCTCAACCTGCGCACGATCCTGGTCACCACCGAGGCGGCCATCCCGGAGATGCGCCGCCGGGGCGGCGGCAGCCTGCTCTTCACCGCCTCCACCTCCGGGCTCCAGGGCTCCTCGTACAGCCCGGTCTACTCGATGTGCAAGTTCGGGGTGGTCGGCTTCGTCAAGAGCCTCGCGGTGCGCCTGGCCCCCGAGAAGATCCGGGTGAACGCGGTGTGCCCCGGGCCCATCGACACCCCGATGCTGCGCGTCTTCGTCGCGCGGCCCGATCAGAAGTCGACCGCCGGCATGGACCCGGAAGACCTGGTGCGGCGGCGCGCCGCGGGCGCGGTGCCCCTGGGCCGCACCGGCCGGCCCGAGGAGATCGCCAACGCCGCGCTCTTCCTGCTGTCCGACGAGGCCTCGTTCGTCACCGGGGCGGCCCTGCCGGTCGACGGAGGTGTGACCGCGTCGTGAGCCGGACCGGCGCGCTCGCCTTCGCGCTGGTCGCGGCGTGCCTCGCCGTCCTGACCGGCCCCGCGCCCGCGGCCGGCTTCCTCGAGGGCACCCACGAGGGCGCCGACTTCCTCATCGCCGTCCCCGCCCGCTGGAACGGCGGCCTGGTGATGTTCGCCCACGGCTACGAGGGCGAGGGCGACGGCCGCGGGAGCGTGCGCGCCTCGCCGCTCAGCAGCCAGCTCGAGGCGCGCGGCTACGCGTGGGCCGCGTCGGGCTACCGGAGCCGGGGCTACCGGCCGGACTGGTTCATGGCCGACATGCTCGCGCTGCGCGCCCACTTCATCACCCGGTTCGGGGCGCCGCGCTGGACCATCCTGCACGGGCAATCGATGGGCGGCCACGTCACGATCGCGTCGCTCGAGCTCCATCCCGAGGTCTACCAGGGCGGCCTCATCGAGTGCGGCATCGTCGACGGTGTCGGCCTGATCGACTGGCTCTACGCCTACAGCACGGCGGCCGAGTATCTCTCGGGAGTCCGCCTCCTCGACGCCCCGGACCGGCAGGCCTTCGCCGCGCTCGTGAACGGCCCCTGGCTCGACGCGATGGGCACGCCGGGGAGCTACACCGAGCGCGGGCGGCGCTTCGACAGCGTGGTGAAGCACCTGATGGGCGGCGAGCTGCCGCTCCGCCTGGAGGGCATGCGCCAGCGCTACATCATGAACCTGAGCTCGCGCGACCCCGGGCCGGATCGGGCGCAGGAGTTCGCCCGGCACGCGAGCACGACCCACATCCGCTACCGCATCGATCCGGGCCTCGGGGTGACCGACGAGGAGCTGAACCGCGGGATCCGCCGCATCACTCCCGCCCCGGGGGCGCGCTCCCGCGAGGGCAACCCCGTCTTCGCGGAGCTGACCGGCAAGATCCGAGCGCCCCTCATGACCATCCACGAGACCGCGGACTTCCGGGTCCCGTTCCGGCTGCAGCAGGACTACCGCCGCCGCACCCTGGCCGCCGGCACCGCGCACCTGCTCGTGCAGCGCGCGGTGCGCTGGGCCGGGCACTGCGCCTTCGACGGCACCGTGCGCGAGCGGGCGTTCGACGACCTGGTGGAGTGGATGGAGCGCGGCGTCGTCCCCGCGGGCGACGACGTGCTCGCCCCCGACGTCGCGCGGATCGGCCTGCGCTTCACGCCCGCGCTGCATCCCCTGGATCCCCTGGCACCCGCCGCGCGCTGAGCGCGCGCCCCGCCGTCACCCCCGCAAAGGAGACCGCCGATGGCGAAGCACGAGCCGTTGCTGCCGCAGATCGAGCAGTTCATCCACGACAACCCGCAGGGCGTCCTGACCTCGTTCCGGCGGAACGGCATGCCCCAGCTCAGCATCGTCACCGTCTACCCGCGCGACGGCGGGGTCGGCATCTCCATCACCGAAACCCGGATGAAGTTCAAGAACCTGCTGCGCGACCCGCGCTGTTCGCTGCTGATCTCGCACGCGGACTGGTGGTCGGGCTTCCTGGTCTTCGAGGGCAAGGCCGAGCTGACCCACTCCGGCAACACCGACCCGGAGGCGCTCCGGCTGGCGCGCCGCCACATCTTCAGCGCCACCACCCGCCGCCGCAGCCGCGACTGGGACGAGTACGACCGCATCACGGCGGCGGACAAGCGCGTCGCGATGGTGCTGCGGCCCGAGCACGTCTACGGCTCGGCGCTGGCGAAGATGCGCGAGGCGCTCGCCAAGTAGGGGGTCGTCAGCGCGCGGCCCCGGCGCCGCGCAGCAGGACGCCGGGCAGACGGCCGGTCGACCGCCCGTTCTCGAGCGTGACCACCCCGTTCACGATGGTGGCCGCGATGCCCTCCGCCTTCTGCACCAGGCGCCGGGCGCCTCCGGGCAGATCGGCCTCGACCGTCGGCATCGCCGGCCGCACCCGCTCGGCGTCGAACAGCACGAGATCGGCGCGGTAGCCCGCCTCGAGCAGCCCCCGGTCGGCGAGGCCCCAGGCCGCCGCGTTGTCGTGGGAGAGCTTCCGCACCGCCTCCTCGAGCGTGAAGGCCTGCTTCGCGCGCACCCAGTAGCTCAGCATGTGGGTCTGGAGCGATGAGCCCATCTCCTGGCACACGTGCGCGCCCGAGTCCGAGAACGTGGCGAGGGTGCGCGGGTGCCGCAGCATGCCGAGCACGTGGTCGGGCCGCTCGTTGACCAGCGGCTGCACGAACACCTGGTTGTCGTTGGCGAGGGCCAGGTCGATCATCACCTCGACCGGGTGCTGTCCCCGCGCGGCCGCGAGCTCGGCCACCGTGGGGTCGTTCCACTCCACGTCCTTCATGGCGTAGAGGTTGCCGTAGTCGGGCCGCCGCGGATCGGTGGTGGCCGCCCCGCCTCCCTGGAACACGTTGTCGCGCGGCTTCATCCGCGCTTCCTCCGCGACCAGGGCCCGCCGGGTGGCGGGATCGGCCAGGCGCGCCTTCTGCTCCGCCAGGGGCAGGCGCCGCAGCTCCCGCCAGGCGGGCAGCACGTCGAACGGGAGATACGACTTCAGGGAGAAGATCGCGTTGATCGACCGGGTGGTCGTCTGCCCCCACACCCGGGCGCCCGCCGCCGCGCACTCGTCCAGTTACTCGAGCTGATAGGTCCACGGGTTCGGGTCGTCGCCCTGGCGGCTCGCGATGGTGCCGAACATCACCGGCCGCCCGCTCTCGAGCGCCACCCGCTTGAGCCGGGCGAGGAACGCGCGCTGCGCCGCGCCGCCCGAGATGTCGGGGCCGACCTGGAAGATGCCGGCGCCCACCTCGGCCATGGCGCCGACGAGCCGATCGACCTCCGACCACTCCGCGATGCGGCTGGCCACCGGCGTGTCGTCCGGCGTCACGTGGGTGGTGGAACGGGAGCTCGAGAAGCCCATGGCCCCCGCGCGCATCGCCTCCCGGACCGCCGCGGCCATGCGCGCCAGGTCGTCCTCGGTGGCCACCTCGCTGAGGGCCCGCTTGCCCATGACGTACATGCGCAGGGCGGAGTGGCCGATGTAGGCGCCGTAGTTGATGGCCTTCGGGAGGCGATCCACGTTCGCGAGATACTCCGGGAAGGTCTCCCACGTCCAGTCGATGCCGGTCAGCATCGCCTCGGTGGGAATGTCCTCGACCGCGGTCAGGCAGCGCGCGAACCACTCGCGCTCCTCGGGCCGGCACGGCGCGAGCGCGAAGCCACAGTTGCCCATGATCACGGTGGTGACCCCGTGCCAGCAGGAGCAGCTGCCGATCGGGTCCCACGCCACCTGGGCGTCCATGTGGGTGTGGCCGTCGACGAAGCCGGGCGCGACGATGAGGCCGTCGGCGTCGATGACCCGCTCGGCCGCCGACCGGACGCGGCCGATCTCGACGATGCGCCCGTCGGCGATTCCCACGTCGCCGCGGTAGCGTGCGGCGCCCGAGCCGTCGACGATCGTTCCGTTGCGAACCAGCAGATCAAGGCTCATGGCGCTACATTCTACCCGCGATCACCCGGCCGGCGCGCATCGTCGTCCGCACGCGGGCGAGCGCGCGGATGTCCGTGGCGGGATCGCCCTCGAGCACGACCACGTCGGCGTCGAATCCGACCGCGAGCCGTCCCGTCTTGTT
>DATGBR010000299.1:0-16257 GCA_035312605.1 Candidatus Methylomirabilota bacterium | reverse complement strand
ATCTCCACCAGGTGCGCGGCGCGCTCCTTGTTGATCTCCACCACCGAGCGCAGCAGCTTGAAGTCGTAGCCGAGCTGCGACGCGGTGTGGATGAGCGAGTCCACGTCCTTGGGGAAGCAGGAGCCGCCGTAGCCGAGGCCGGCCTGGAGGAACTGCATGCCGATGCGGGAGTCGAGCCCCATGCCCTTCATCACCTGGCTGACGTCGGCGCCCGCCGCCTCGCAGATGTTGGCGATCGCGTTGATGAACGAGATCTTGGCGGCCAGGAACGAGTTGGAGGCGTACTTGATCACCTCCGCCGAGGGCAGGTCGGTGATGATCATCGGCCGCTCGAGCGGGGCGTACAGCTCGACGAGGGTCATGGCCACCTGCTGGTTGGGGGCGCCGATCACGATGCGATCGGGCCGGAGCGTGTCCTCGATCGCCGAGCCCTCGCGCAGGAACTCGGGGTTGGACACCACGTCGAAGTCGAGGGGGCGCGGCTGGTGGCGCGTGATGACCTCGCGGACGAACTCGCCCGTCCCGACCGGCACCGTCGACTTGTTGACCACCACCTTGTAGCGGTCCATGGAGCGGCCGATCTCGGCCGCGACCGCCTCCACTTGCGAGAGGTCGGTCTCGCCCGTCTCCTTGGGTGGCGTGCCGACCGCGATGAAGATCACGTCCGCCTGGCGGACCCCCGCGGAAAGGTCGGTGGAGAAGGTGAGCCGGCCGTCGTCCTTGTTCCGGACCACCATCTCCTCGAGGCCCGGCTCGTAGATCGGCATCTGGCCCGCCCGAAGCGCTTCGATCTTCTTGAGCGCGTTGTCCACGCAGACCACGTCGTTGCCGAGATCGGCGAAGACGGCGCCGGTCACGAGCCCAACGTAACCCGTTCCCACCACACAGATGTTCATCGGTCACGCCCCTCCAGACGGAAACTCAGGATAGCAGACGACCCTCCCACCGCGCCAACCTCGGGGGCCGGCCTCCTCAGAACAGGGTGTGGCGGATCAGCCGCTCGCCCACCATGACCAGGAACAGCAGGAGCAGGTAGAAATTCGAGAAGAGGAAGAGCGAGAGCCACCCCCGCGGATCGTCCGGCTGGCGCGCGAACTTCTCGGCCAGCCAGATCAGGCGCCCGCCGAGCGCTCCCGCCGCCACGAAGGCAGCCGCGCCGCCGACCCCGAACGTGGGGGCGGCCAGCGACCAGGCGGTGAGGCCGAGGGCGTAGAGCAGGATGAGGCGGGCGGTGCCCTCCACCCCGACCCGCTCGGACACCATCGGGAACCCGCCCGCCGCGTAGTCGCCGCGGTAGCGGAGGGCGAGGGCCCAGAAGTGCGGCATCTGCCAGAGGAACAGGATGCCGAAGAGGATCACCGCGCCCGTCTCGGTGACCGAGCCGCCGCCCGCCACCCACCCGATGACGGGGGGGATCGCGCCCGGCACCGCGCCGGGCACCGCCGCGAACGGCGAGTGCGTCTTGAGCCACGGGGTGTAGACCCCGTTGTAGAAGCCGCTCGCGATCAGGCCCAGCACCCCGGCGGTGCGTCCCACCCCGAGCCACAGTAGAGCCGCGCCGGCCGCGATGCCGAGGACGGCGAAGGCCAGGCACTGGGCGTGGGTGAGCCGGCCGGAGGGCAACGGGCGGCCCGCGGTGCGCGCCATGAGCGCGTCGCGCGAGCGCTCCTGGACCTGGTTCAGCGCGGAGGCGCCGCAGGAGAGGAGCATCACGCCGGCCAGCACCAGCAGGCCCTGCGCCCAGGGGAACTCGGGGCCGAGCGGCGCGCGAAGCATGAAGCCCGCGCCCGCCGAGACCAGCACCAGCAGCACGATGCCGAACTTGGAGAGCTCCGCGTAGGCGCCGAGGCGCGCGGCCACCCCGAGCGCGGGGAGCCCGCGCGAGGACGCCGCGGCGGCCCTAGGCATGGGCCACCTTCCTCGTGGCGGCCGGGGGCGACGTCGGGGCGGTGGGCGGCCGCCAGCAGCCGGCCTCGACGCTGGCCCACACCAGCGTGGCCCAGAGCGCGTAGCCGACCGCCGCGTGCGCGGCCCGGACGGGCGGGGCCAGCTGCAGCAGCACGGTCGCGACGCCGAGCGAGACCTGCAGCACCGCCAGCGCGGCGACGAGGCGCGTCGCGGTCGTGCGCCCGGCGACCGCGAGGTGGACGAAGACGCCCAGGAGCAGCACGCCGAGCCAGCGGTGGACCCAGTGCACCGAGGCCAGCCATCCGCCCGGCAGCAGGTCTCCGCTGCAGAGCGGGAAGTCCGGGCACGCGAGCCCCGCGCCCGCGTGGCGCACGTAGCCGCCGAGGGCCAGCTGGACCAGGAGCATCGCGAGGCCGACCCGGGCCAGGCGGCGCGTCCGCTCGGCGCCGGCCGCGGGCGGCCGCGCGGGCCGGCGCAGCCCGAGGGCGAGCACGATGAGGCCGCCCAGGATCAGCAGGGCGTTCACCAGGTGCGTGGTGCTGACCAGGTCGGGGAGCTTCAGCAGCACCGTGATCGCGCCGAGGGCGATCTGGACCACGAGCAGGATCGGGAGGAGCCACGCGAGCCGCCGCAGCCCGGCCGGCGCGGGCCCCCGCAGCGTCACCACGCTCGTGGCCAGGATCAGCACGGTTGCGGCCAGCGCGGAGAGGCGGTGGCTGTACTCGATGAGCACGTCGGCCCGGAGCGGTGGGATCACCGAGCCGTGGCAGAGCGGCCAGTCCGGGCACGCGAGCCCCGAGCCGGTCGCGCTGACCACGTTGCCGAGGGTCATGAGCACGAAGACCGCGGCCACCGCGGCGAGGGCGATCTTAGCCGACACGGGTCGCGGTCCGGGTGGAGTGCACCGCGCCGTCGTCGCCTCCCGCGGCCTGCCAGCGGAAGAAGACGACGGAGAGCGCGGCGAGGAAGATCATGCCGCCCGGGATCCACATGATGAGCCCGCCCAGGTGCTGATCGGCCTGCGGGGTCAGCCGCTCCCAGATGCGGGGGGCCGCCGCGTAGTACGGGTAGAGCAGGCTGTCCGCCATCGAGATGAAGATGGCCACCATCACCATCGGCAGCCCGACCACGAAGAGGTACAGCATCTGCACCGGGTAGGGGGCGCGCGGCAGCTCGTCGAGCGGCGACAGCATCGGCCACCACAGGATCACCGAGGCGACCATGATCATGAGGTGCTCGACGATGTGCACCGGATGCTGCTCCATGGCCAGGTTGTACAGCGGCGGCAGGTGCCACGCCACCAGGACCACGTTGAAGGTGGCGAACGCGCCCACCGGCCGGGTCAGCGCGCGGCCCAGCTGGAGCAGGCGCGCGTCGCGCAGGAGCGGCCGCGCCATCCAGCCCGGCGTGCCGTAGAGCAGGAGCGGGGGCATCGCGAAGACCAGCAGCATGTGCTGGATCATGTGCGCGCTGAACAGGTAGTAGTCCGAGAGGTCGTGCACCGGGCCGGTGAGGGCGCCGAGCAGGACCGCCAGCGCGCCCGCGAACGAGGCCACCTTGGCGGGCTCCACGCGGGCCTCGGGGTCCAGCCGGTGGCGCCAGAGGGTGGCCGCCCCGTACGCGACGCCCAGCACGATCAGGCCGCCGACGACGGTGGGATCGGGGGACCAGGCGGTCCAGTCGAAGCCGTCGGGCCCGAGGGGCGGTGGCCCCGCGGGCCCGGGTACTACGTGCGCCATGTCAGAGAACGACGCGCGGCAGCAGCACGAAGGCGCCGAAGAGCGCCATGACGGCCAGGATGATCACGATGGCGATGATCAGCGGTCCCACGAACAGCGCGCGCATGATCGGGTGGTCGTAGCGGAGGTGCATGAAGAAGCCCACCACCAGGAAGAACTTCACCGCCGACATCGCGAGCAGGCTGATCACGAGCAGCGGGCCCGGGATGCCCGGGATGTAGAGGGAGGCCACCTCCACTGCGGTGATGATCGCGAGCACGATGGCCACGTTGATGTAGGTCTTGACGGTGGCGTGGCCACCTCCTCCTCCGTGCGTCGCGGCGGCAACGGCGTGCTGATCGGCCATGTCGCGGCTCCTAGGGGATGAGGTAGATGACGGTGAAGATGGCGATCCACACGATGTCGACGAAGTGCCAGTAGAGGCCGGCGATCTCGACCTTCGTGTAGTCGCGGGCGTCGAGCTTGCCCCGCATGCCCAGCATGACGAGGATGAGCAGCCAGATCACCCCACCGGTGACGTGGGCCCCGTGGAAGCCGGTGAGCACGAAGAAGCTCGACCCGAAGAGGCTGGTGGAGAGCGTGAGGTTGTGGTGCAGCACGAAGGTGGTGAACTCGTAGACCTGGTTCAGCACGAAGTGCAGCCCCAGCATCGCGGTCACGAAGAGCCAGCGGGTCGCGGGCTTGATCCGGTTCTGCTGCAGGGCGGCGAGCGCGAGCACCATGGTGAGGGACGACGCGAGCAGCAGCGCCGCGCTGTACGAGGTGAGCGGGATGTCGAAGACCTCGTGGGGCAGCGGTCCGGAGATGGACTTGCCCTTGTAGGCCAGGTACGTCCCGATCAGGGAGCCGAAGAACATGCAGTCGGAGCCGAGGAACGCCCACATCCCCACCTTCCGGTTGTCGAGACCGGTGTTGCCGATGTTGGGGTCGTGGACGGCGTGCGCGGCGGCGTGATCGGCCACGGGCGCTCTCCTAGTGTCCGTGCCCGGTGGGGGGCCGGTGCAGCTCCATGGCGAACCGGTACATCAGGTAGAGCGTGAGCAGACCGCCGATGGCGACCTGGTACATGCTGATCATCAGCCCGGAGATCATCACCGCGAGCGCGAGCCCGAGGAGCAGCGGCCAGTAGGACGTCGGCGGCATGTGGATCGCCGCGATCTCGGCCGCGGTCACCGGAGCCGGCTTGGGCCGGGGGGTGCTCCCGTGCCCGTCGCCGTGCTTCTGGAGCCAGAAGTCGTCGCGGTCCTGCACCTGGGGCACGCGCGCGAAGTTGTAGACGGGGGGCGGGGAGGGGATCGCCCACTCGAGCGTCCGCGCGTCCCACGGGTCGTTGCCGGCCACCTGGCCGCCCCGCATCGTCCGGATCACGTTCGCGATGAAGAAGAGCAGGGACACCGCGATCAGGAAGGCCCCGATCGTCGAGACCAGGTTCCAGAAGTTCCAGCCGAGGTCGGGGGCGTAGGTGTAGATCCGCCGCGGCATCCCGATGAGCCCGAGGTAGTGCTGGGGGAAGAAGGTCATATTGAAGCCCAGCATCATGAGCCAGAAGTGCCACAGCCCGAGGCGCTCGTCGAGGAGCTTGCCGGTGATCTTCGGCCACCAGTAGTAGATGCCGGAGAAGAGCCCGAAGATCGAGCCGCCGAAGAGCACGTAGTGGAAGTGGGCCACCACGAAGTAGGTGTCGGTCTGCTGCAGGTCGACCGGCGGGGAGGCGTGCATGATCCCCGAGAGGCCGCCCATCGTGAACATCGCGATGAAGCCGAGCGAGAAGTAGAGCGGGGTGCGGAAGCGGATGGATCCGCCCCAGAGCGTGCCGATCCAGTTGAGGATCTTCACCCCGGTCGGCACCGCGATCAGCATGGTGGAGATCGAGAACGCGGCGTCGGCCACCGGGCCCATGCCCACCGAGAACATGTGGTGGCTCCACACCCCGAAGCCGAAGAAGCCGATCATGATGCCGGAGTAGATCACCACCGGGGCGCCGAAGAGCGGCTTGCGCGAGAAGGTGGGCAGCACCTCCGACACGATGCCCATCGCGGGCAGGATGAGGATGTAGACCTCGGGGTGGCCGAAGATCCAGAAGAGATGCTGCCAGAGCAGCGGGTCGGCCCCCGCGGCGGGGG
The DNA here is from genome assembly GCA_035312605.1 of Candidatus Methylomirabilota bacterium. Classification (GTDB taxonomy): domain Bacteria; phylum Methylomirabilota; class Methylomirabilia; order Rokubacteriales; family CSP1-6; genus CAMLFJ01. Next base: position 10,487 of record DATGBR010000299.1, on the reverse strand, counting down.
CGTAGAAGAGCGTGCCGAAGAACCGGTCGAACATCAGGAGGATGAGCGCGACGGTGATCGCGGGGAAGGCGAGCACGAGCAGGAACTGGGTCACGAAGCTCATCCAGACGAACACCGGCATCCGCATGAGGGTCATGCCCGGCGCGCGCATGTTGATGATCGTCACCAGGAAGTTGAAGCCGGCCAGCATCGACGAGAGGCCGAGGATCTGCAGGCCGAGCATCCAGAAGTCGATGGTGTGCTTCGGGGAGAACTGGATCGAGGTCAGGTTGGCGTAGCCGAACCAGCCCCCGTCCGGGGCGAGCCCGAAGAGCCAGCTCGAGTTCAGCAACAGCGCCCCCGAGAGGAAGATCCAGTAGGAGAGCGCGTTCAGCCGCGGGAACGCCACGTCCCGGGCCCCGATCATGAGGGGGATCATGTAATTGAAGAAGGCCGAGCTCAGCGGCATCACGGCCAGGAAGATCATGGTGGTGCCGTGCATCGTGAACAACTCGTTGAAGCGCTCGGGGCCGACCAGGGTGTTGTCGGGCCGGGCGAGCTGCAGCCGCATGATCAGAGCCTCGATGCCCCCGATCAGGAAGAAGATGAAGGCGGAGGTGCCGTAGAGGATCCCGATCCGCTTGTGGTCGACGGTGGTGAGCCAGGACCAGACGATGCCCCAGAAGGTCTCCGTCTCGACCTTCGAGCCGTGCATGAACGCGGCCTGAGTGGCCATGGAGTCCCCTTATTTCAGGCTGAGCAGGTAGGCGGCCAGCGCCTTGCTCTGCTCGCCGGTCATTCCCAGGTTCGGCATGAGGGCGCCGGGCTTCATGTGGTCGGGGTTCTCGATCCACTTGGTGAGGTTGTCCGGCGTCGACTCCATGAGCGAGCCGGCGAACCGCTTGCGGCTCGCGAAGTGGGTCAGGTCCGGGCCGATGTGCCCGGCCGAGACCCCGGCGATGCTGTGGCATCCCACGCAGGTGGACGAGGTGAAGATCGACTTCCCCTGCTGGGCGAGCGCGTCGGTGGACTCGACCGGCGGAGCCTGCTGGGCCTTGACCCACTTCTCGAACTCGGCCGGCTCGTGCACGATCACCCGGAAGCGCATGTTGGCGTGCGAGATGCCGCAGTACTCCGCGCACTGGCCCGGGTAGTCGCCCGCCACCTCGGGGGTGAGCGTGATGTGGTTGATGCGGTGCGGGACCACGTCGCGCTTGCCGCCGAGCTGCGGCATCCAGAACGAGTGGATGACGTCCGGCCCGTTGAGGAGGAAGACCGCGGTCTGCCCCACCGGGAGGTGAAGCTCGTTGGCGGTGGTGATCTTGAACTGCGGGTAGCGGAACTCCCACCACCACTGCTTGCCGAAGACCTCTACCCGCAGGGCGGTGGCCGCGGGGGCCTCCTGGGTCTTGAAGATCACCCGGATGGTCGGGATCGCGAACACGAGCAGAACCACCGCGAAGGCGATGGTCCAGCCGACCTCGAGAACGGTGTGCCCGTGCACCTGCTTCGGGATCGGCGCGCCCGCGCGATCGCGGAAGCGCCAGCAGACGTAGGCGAGGCCGACCTCCACCACGATGAAGATGCCGAGCGTCCACCACGAGATCAGCATGAAGATCTCGTGGGTCATCTTCCCGAAGTCGGACTTCGGCATGACCGTGCTCATCGGGGTGTCCCAGTTCCAGCCCACCGCGCTGCAGGAGCTGGCGAGGAGCAGGACCGCGCCGAGCAGGCAGGCCGGCGTCCAGTCGAAGCGCCTCCGGGGGCGGGGGATCGTCGCGGGGGGCTCGATCATGGCGTGGTGTGGGTCCTCTAGCGGGGGGTCGCCGGCGACTCGGCCGGCGCGCCGGTGGCCGCGACCGCAGGCCGGTGAACGTCGACCACGGCCACCCAGCTCCGGGCGGCCAGGAAGAGCACGAGGAGCACCGGGATGCAGGTCCACAGGAGATCGGTTCCACGACGGGCGCTGCGCGAGGACACCGCCCGGCGCGATCTCAGCACGAAAGCCAGAGACTTGGCCTGGGCGACCAGGAACACGGTCAGGACCAGGGCCAGCAGCAGGTGCACTATCGTGGGCACAACATCCTCATTGAGGTAATGGCGCCGGAATCACGCGGAAGTGTACTTGATCCCGCGCACCCTTGCCAAGTGGAAACTTTCACATGCAGGCGCCGCGCTCGCGTCCCGGCGCGGGTCACCCGGCCAGGCGCAGGAGCGTCTGGAGCAGCGCGTTGGTGCCCCGCCCGATCGCCTTCCAGTCGCTCATCTCGTCGGGGCGATGGCTGCGTCCGCCGCGGGACGGGATGAAGAGCATGCCGGAGGCGGTGACCCCGGCGAGGTTCTGCGCGTCGTGGCCGGCGCCCGACGGCATCCGCCGGGTGCGAAGCCGCAGCGCGTCGCAGGCCGCCTGCACCGCGTCCATGACCCGCGGGGCGCAGCGGGCCGGGTCGGTGCGCGAGAGCGTGTCGACGACCACGCGCAGGCCCCGGCGCCGCGCCACCGTGCGGGCCAGGGTCACGCACTCGCGGTCGAGCCGGGCGAGGATCCGCGCGTCGAGCTCCCGCATCTCCTGCATCAGCACCGCCCGGGCCGGGACGATGTTGGAGACGCCCGGGGCCAGCTCGATCCGCCCGAAGTTGGTGACGCTCCGGCCGCTGCCCTTCCGGACGATGTGCTCGCGCGCCTTGAGGGCGTACTCGCAGGCGGCCAGGAAGGCGTCCTTGCGCCGCACCATCGGCGTGGTGCCCGCGTGGTCCGGCTCGCCGATGAAGGTGAGGCGGTTCCGGCGGATGCCCACGATGCCTTCCACGAGGCCGATTGGGATGCGTGCCTGCTCGAGGTGCGGGCCCTGCTCGATGTGCAGCTCCACGTAGGCGTGCAGGGTGCGCGGATCGCAGCGGGCCTCCGCGACGCGGCTCGCGTCGTATCCCGCCCGCGCCATCGCCTCCACCAGCGATTCCCCGTCGAGCGAGCGCAGGGTGGAGACCTGGGCGAGGTCGAGGCGGCCGGTGAACGCCCGCGAGCCGAAGAGGCTGCCGTAGCGTCCTTCCTCGTCGCTCCACGCCACCACCGCGAGCGGCCGCCGCACCGGCAGGCGCGCCTCCTTGACGGTCTGCAGGCACTCGAGGCCGGCGAGGACGCCGAGGGCGCCGTCCAGCGGGCCGCCCTCGGGAACGGTGTCGATGTGCGAGCCGGTGAGGACCGCCGCGCCCTCGCCGGGCAGCATGCCGAAGGTGTTGCCGGCCGGGTCGACCCTCGTCTCGAGGCCCGCCGCCTTCATCCGAGACAGCAGCCACGCCCGCGCCTGCTCGTGAACCGGGCTCCAGCATGACCGGGTGATGCCGTGGCCGTCGGCGTTGCGACCGTAGGTGGAGAGCGTCTCGATGTGGTCCTTCAGGCGCGCCAGGGTGATCGCGGAGGTGGCCATGGACGCCGCGAGTATACCGCACACTTTCGACCGCCCGGGCGGGGCGGCGAAGACCTTGACACTTTCTCGCGCGGACTCGTATCATGAGCACTGAACCTTCGTTCAGCCTCATCTCGGTCAACCTCGGTGAGCCGCCCCCGCGCGCGGGAGGGAGTATGGATTTCACGCTGACCCCTGAGCAGGAGTCCTTCCGCGGTGAGGTCCGCGCCTGGCTGTCGAAGCAGATGCGGCAGGAGTGGGTGGCGCGTCTCTCCAAGGGCTCGGACATTCCGCGCCCCGAGGCCTACGAGCTGCTCCGGCGCTGGCAGGGGCAGCTCCACGAAGCCGGCTTCGTCGGCCTCACCTGGCCCAAGGAAGCGGGCGGGCGGGGGCTCACGTTCATGGAGGAGATGATCCTCCAGCAGGAGATGGCGCTCTCCAAGGCCCCGCCGGTGCTCAACATCCTGGCCATCGGCATGGCGGGTCCCACCATCGTCGCCTACGGCACCGACGAGCAGAAGCGGCGGTACCCGCCCAAGATGCTCTCGTGCGAGGAGATCTGGTGCCAGGGCTACTCCGAGCCCAACGCGGGCTCCGACCTGGCGTCGCTCCAGACCCGCGCGGTGAAGGACGGCGACCACTACGTCGTCAACGGCCAGAAGGTGTGGACGTCGCTCGCCCACATCGCGGACTACATGATGCTGCTGGCCCGCACCGATCCGAGCGCGCCCAAGCACAAGGGCATCACCTACTTCCTGCTCGACATGAAGAGCCCCGGCGTCACCGTGAAGCCGCTCAAGCAGATGACCGGCGACGCGGAGTTCAACGAGGTCTACTTCGACAACGTCCGCGTGCACGAATCGCAGATCCTGGGTGGTCTCGACAACGGCTGGGCGGTCGGCCTCACCACCCTGATGTACGAGCGGCTCGCGCTCGGCTTCGGCCTGCAGGTCCGCCTGCGCATCGCGCTCGACGGACTGGTCGACATGGCGCGCGCCACCAAGAAGAACGGGGTCCCGGTCACCCAGGACCCGGTGATGCGCCAGAAGCTCGCCCAGATGTGGATCGACACCGAGGTGTTCAAGTACACCGGGGCGCGCGCGATCACCAAGCTGCTCAAGGGCGAGCTGCCCGGCCCCGAGGCCTCCGCGGGCAAGATGATGTGGGTGGAGGGCCACCAGCGCGTGCAGGAGCTCGCGATGGAGATCCAGGGCGCGTTCAGCCAGCTCACCCACGGCAGCGCGTGGGCGGTGGCCGACGGCCTCTGGCAGCACACCTTCCTGCGCTCGCGGGCCAACTCGATCGAAGGCGGCACCACCGAGATCCAGCGCAACATCATCGGCGAGCGCGTGCTCGGCCTCCCGAAAGGCTAAGCCATGAACTTCGGCTTCAACGAGGAGCAGGAGCTGCTGCGGAGCACCGCGCGGAAGTTCTTCGAGAACGAGTGCGGGTCGGACACGGTGCGGCGCCTCATGGAGACACCGGAGGGCATCAGCCCCGATCTCTGGACGAAGCTCGCCGAGCAGGGCTGGCTCGGCCTCGTCTACCCCGAGGCCTACGACGGCATGGGGCTGGGTCTCGTCGACCTGGTGGTGCTGATGGAGGAGATGGGCCGCGCGGTGGTGCCCGGTCCCTACTTCTCTGCGGTGCTCCTGGGTGGGCTCGCCATCGTCGAGGCGGGCAGCGAGGCGCAGAAGAAGGAGTGGCTGCCGAAGATCGCGGCGGGGGACCGGCGGGTGGCGCTCGCGTGGATGGAGCCGAGCGCGCAGCTCGGCCCCGCCGGGGTCACCCTGACCGCGGTCGAGAAGGGCGGCACGTACACGCTCTCCGGCACCAAGCTCTTCGTGCACGACGCCCACACCGCGGATGCCCTCGTGGTCGCGGCGCGGACGCGGCCGGGGGCGGGCGCCGACGGGGTGTCGCTCTTCCTCCTGCCGAAGGGCACCAAGGGGCTCGAAGTCACGCTGCTCCCGACCATGGACCAGACCCGCAAGCTCTGCGAGGTCGCCCTCTCCGACGTGACGATCGGCCCCGACGCGCTGCTCGGGGCGGCCGGAGCCGGCTGGGCGCCGCTCGCCCGCGTGCTCGATCGGGCCACCGTCGCGCTGTGCGCAGAGATGTGCGGGGGCGCCCAGAAGGTCCTCGACATGACGGTGGAGTACGCCAAGATCCGCCAGGCCTTCGGCCGGCCGATCGGCTCCTACCAGGGCGTCAAGCACCGCGCGGCCGACATGCTGGTGGACGTGGAGAACAGCAAGTCCATCACCTACTACGCGGCGTGGGCGCTCGACGAGGGCGTCGCGGAGGCGCCGCTCGCGGTGAGCATGGCCAAGGCCTACGTCTCCGACGCCTACCGGCGCGTGGCCGCGGCGGGCATCCAGCTCCACGGGGGCATCGGCTTCACGTGGGAGCACGACCTCCACCTCTACTTCAAGCGCGCCAAGGGCTCGGAGTTCACCTTCGGGGATGCCACCCATCACCGCGAGCGCGTCGCTCAGCTCGTGAACCTGTAGCGCGTCCTCGCTTCCATGATCAAGCGGGTCCGGGAGCACATGGGCCGGTGGATCCGGCGCGACCCGCGCGAGCTGCCGCCGGAAGCCCTCCTCTTCGCCGATCACGAGGAGATCCAGGACATCGCGCGCCAGATCCGCCGCACCAAGGTGGAGATGGACCGCGCGGTCCTCGCGATGCGCAGCTGGGCGCGCGACCTCGGGCGCCGCCTGGCCGAGGCCCCGCGGGGGCTCTCCCGGGGCGAAGACCTCCGCGTCCTCGGCGAGACGGTGGGCGGCCTCGCCCACAACTTCAACAACTCCCTCGCCGCGATCCTCGCCTACACCGAGCTCATGCTGCGCGAGACCGAGTCGGAGGCGGCGCGGCGCCGGCTGGTGGTGATCCGCGACGTGGCCCTCGAGGCCTCCGCGACGGTGCGCAAGCTGCAGGAGTTCGTGTCCCGCCAGCCGCAGGTCGCGTTCGGACCGGTGGGCTTGCCCGCGGTGATCGCGGAGGCGCTCGAGCTGACCGCCCCGCGCTGGCGGGACGAGGCGGAGCGCAAGGGGACCGTCATCGCGGTCACCCAGGACATGGAGGCGCTGCCCCCCGTCGAGGGCAACGCGTTCGAGCTGCGCGACGCCCTCGTGCTCCTCATCCACAACGCGGTCGACGCCATGCCGAAGGGCGGCTCGCTCGCGATCCGGGCCGCCGCGGAGGCGTCCGGCTGGGTGGTGGTCGAGGTGCGCGACTCGGGGGTCGGCATGTCCGACGAGACGCGGCGGCGCCTGGCCGAGCACGCGCGGAGCCTCCAGCCCGGGCGCGGGTCCAGCCAGGGCCTCGCCCACGTCTACGACATCGTCGAGCGTCACGGCGGCAGCGTGGCCATCGAGAGCGAGATCGGCAAGGGCACCACCGTGCGCCTCCGGCTGCACGCGAGCCGCTTCCAGATCATCCCCGCCTCGGAGGGGCTCGCCGAGCGCCAGGTCTCGCCGGACCAGGCCGCGCGCGTGCTCCTGGTGGACGACGACCCGCGGCTCCTCAGCGTGCTCTCGGACGTGCTGAGCACCGAGGGGCACGCGATCACCACCGCCGCCAACGGCGAGGAGGCGCTCGCCGTCTTCGACCCGGGCGCCCACGACGTGGTGATCACCGACCTCGGCATGCCCCGGATGAACGGCTGGGAGGTCGCCCAGCGGATCAAGGCCCGCTCGCCCGGCACCGCGGTCTTCATCCTGACCGGCTGGGGCGAGGGCGTGTCCGCGCACGAGTCCATGCAGTTCGTGGACCGCGTCATCGCCAAGCCGGTGTCGGCGGAGGCCCTGCTCGAGCAGCTCGCCGGGCTCACGCGGTCGCGCGTCGTCCCGCCCGCGTGACCGCGCCCGCCGCCTCCCCGGTCGCTCCGCGTCCCGCCGCCTCGGTCCTGCTCGTCCGCCCCGGGACGAGCTGCCCGGTCGAGGTGTACATGATCCGCCGGCAGAAGAGCATGCGCTTCCTCGGCGGCTTCTACGCGTTCCCGGGCGGCAAGGTGGAGGCGGCCGACGGCAGCGAGGCGGCGCTCGCGCGCTGCTTCGGCGTCTCGAGCTCGACCGCGCTCGCCGCCTTCCCGGCGACCGACGGTCTGCCGCCCCTCGCCTTCTGGGTGACCGCGGCGCGCGAGCTGATGGAGGAGACCGGCCTCCTGGTGGGCTGCGACGCCGCCGGCCGCCCGGTCGACACCCGCGATCCGGCGGTCCGCGAGCGGGTGGAGCGGGTGCGCCACGCGCTGGCCGCCGACGGAGCCTCGTTCCACGCCCTACTTGAGCAGGAGGGCTGGCACCTCGACCTCGCGCCGTTCCGGTATCTCTCCCACTTCATCACCCCGCCGTCGAGCCCCATCCGCTTCACCGCGCGCTTCTTCCTGGCCCCGGTGCCCGCCGGGCAAGAGCCCCGACTGCTGGGCGGCGAGGCCTCCGAGGGCTTCTGGATCGATCCCGCCGAGGGCCACCGCCGGTTCCTCGCGGGCGAGATGCAGATGGCCGAGCCGGCGGACTGCGGCCTCCGCTATCTCTCCGGGTTCGACGGACTCGACGACGTGTGGGCGGCCCACACCGACGGCCGCCACAAGTTCCACGGCATCCTCGACCGGATCGAGGCGGCGGGCTTCTCCATCCCTCGCGGCAAGAGGCCCGGCCAGGGCTGAGCGCGCGGCATGGACAACGCGGCCACCCTCTTCGTCGATGCCCCGGTGGAGGAAGGCCACGGTGACCGGACCGCCCTGGTCACGCCCGCCGGGTCCGTCTCCTACGCCGCGCTCCAGCGCCTCGCCGACCGCGGCGCCCACGCCCTGCGCGCCCAGGGCGTCGAGCCGGAGCAGCGCGTGGCGCTGCTCATGGCCGACGGTCCCGGATGGGCCGCCACCTTCTTCGGAGCGCTCAAGCTCGGCGCGGTGGCGGTCCCGCTCAACACGCGGCTCGCCCCGGCCGATCTCCGCACCGTGCTGGCCGACTGCCGGCCGCGGGTGCTGGTGGCCGATCGGGCGCTGCTGGAGGCGGCCGCGTTCGATCCGGCCGCGGTCGGCGCCCGCGTCGTGCTCGACTTCGAGACGCTGGTGCGCGACGTCCCGGCCGTCTCGATGCCGGCGGAGCCGGTCGGCGCCGACGCCATGGCCTTCTGGCTCTACACGTCGGGGACCACCGGCTCGCCGAAGGCGGCGGTGCACTGTCACCGGACCCTTCCCGCGGGTCGCAACTTTCTCGATCTCATCGGCGTCACCGCGACCGACCGGGTCTTCGCGACGTCGAAGCTCTTCTTCGCCTACGCGCTCGGCAACCTGCTGCTGATCCCGCTCCTGGCCCGGGCGACCGCGTATCTCCATCCCGATTGGCCGGACCCCGCCGCGGTGGCCCGGGTGATGCGGGAGTTCGCCCCCACGCTCTTCTTCTCGGTGCCGACGGTCTACGCGCGCCTGCTGCGGGCGGACCTGCCCGCCGACATGTTCCGGTCCGCGCGCCTCTGCATCTCGGCGGGCGAGCGGCTGCCGGGCGACGTCTACGACGCCTGGCGGGCGCGATTCGGGGTCGAGATCCTGGACGGCATCGGGGCCACCGAGACCGTCTTCATGGTGCTCTCCAACCGGCCGGGCCAGAGCCGGGCCGAGTCCTCCGGCGTGCCGGTGCCCGGCACCGAGGCGCGGCTCCTCGACGCGGAAGGCCGGCCGGTGGCCGACGGGGAGGAGGGCGTGCTGTGGGTCCGGACGCCGTCGCAGGCCGCGGCGTACTACCGACGTCTCGATCACTCCCGCCGGACGTTCGTGGGCGACTGGTTCCGGACCGGTGACGTCTACCGGCGCGAGCCGGGCGGGCACCACGTCCATTGCGGCCGCGAGGACGACTTCTTCAAGGTGGCCGGGCAGTGGGTGTCGCCGGTGCAGGTGGAGTCGGTGCTGCTCCGGCACCCGCAAGTGCTCGACGGCGGCGTGGTGGGCGCGCCGGAGGCGGGCGGGCTGATCAAGCCGTTCGTCTTCGTGGTGCCGCGCGACCCGTCTGGCCCACCGGAGGTGCTGCGGGCCGACGTGCGACGGTTCCTGGAGGCGGCGCTGGCGCCGCATCAGCGGCCACGCGAGATCCGAATCGTGAGCGAGCTGCCGCGCACCGCGACCGGCAAGCTCCAGCGCTTCCGCCTGCGGGAGCTGGCCCATGGTGAGTAACGCGCTCTCGGTGAAGGTGCGGTGGAGCGAGGCGGATCCGGCGGGCATCGTGTTCTACCCGCGATTCTACGAGTGGTTCGATCTCGGCACCGAGGCGCTGTTCGACTCGCTCGGACTGCCGTGGCCCGAGATGTTTCCCGCGGAGCGCATCGTGGGCGTGCCCATCGTGGAGTCGGGCGCCCGCTTCGCGTCTCCGGTACGCTATGGCGACCTGGTCCGGATCGAGACCACGGTGCGCGAGGTGCGCGAGAAGACGTTCCGGGTCGAGCACGAGGTGTCCGTCGGCGACCAGGGCTGCGCGACCGGATTCGAGGTGCGGGCCTGGGTGGCCCTCCCCGATCGGCCGGGCGGCCCGCTGGCGGCCCGGCCCATTCCGGCGGGCATCGTGGCCCGCCTCAAAGGAGAGCTCCGTCCATGAAGCCAGAGGTCGTGTTCACCAAGTCGGCGCCCAAGACCGGCTTCTCGGAGGGGACCGAGTCGCCGATCGCCCACGGCGTCAAGGCGGGCGGCTTCCTCTTCGTCTCGGGGCAGGGCCCGCTCGATCCGGCGACGAAGGCCATCGTGTCGCAGGACATCGCCGAGCAGACGCGCGTCACCCTCGACAACGTCAAGGCGGTCCTCGAGGCGGGCGGCACCTCCATCGCCAATGTGGTGCGGGTCGGCGTCTACCTCCGCAACATGGACGACTTCGGCGTCTTCAACCGCGTGTTCAAGGAGTACTTCCAGGGTGTGCAGCCGGCCCGCACCACCGTCGAGGCCGCGCCGCCCCGCAAGGGCGTCAACGTCGAGATCGACGCGGTGGCCTGGGTCCCGTGACCACGAGTCCAAGCGCCGGAACGGGGAGTGCGGGGTGCCGAAACGAGCGTCCGCGGCCTGGGGGAGTGCGCCGGGGGGCGCCGAAACGAGCGTCCGCGGCCGGGGGGCCGA
>DATGBR010000298.1:0-11048 GCA_035312605.1 Candidatus Methylomirabilota bacterium | reverse complement strand
CATCGCGGCCGAGGTGCCCGCCGAGGTCGTGGCCACTCTCGGGGTCTCGCGGCGGCGCTCGCGCGCGGACCGCCTCGCGCTCGCCGCCGCGCGCGAGGCGCTGGCCGACGCCGGGCTCGAGGGGGCGGCGCGGCGGCGCGCCGCGCTGCTCATCGGGGCGGTCGGCGGCGGCATGCTCGAGGGCGAGGACTGGTACTGGGGCGAGTCGCGCGGACGGCCCTCCGGCAGCATGCGGGCTCTGCGCTCCATCCTGCCGCTCTCCCACGCCGAGACCCTCGGTGGGCGGCTCGGGCTCACCGGACCGAAGGAGACGGTGGTCATGGCCTGCGCGTCGGGCGCGGCCTCCATCGCGCTCGGGGCCGACCTGGTGCGGGCGGGCGTCACGCCGACCGCGCTGGTCGGCGGGGTGGACGCGCTGACCCACATCTGCTTCATGGGCTTCAACGCGCTCAAGCTGCTCGATCCCACTCCGTGCCGTCCCTTCGACCGGGACCGCCGGGGCATGTCGATCGGCGAGGCCGCCGCCTTCCTCGTCATCGAGGACGCCGATCACTGCCGGGCCCGCGGCGGGCGCGTGCACGCGCGGCTCGCCGGGTACGGGATGACGACCGACGCCCATCACGTGACCGCGCCGCACCCGGAAGGCGAGGGCATGATCCACGCGATGGAGCAGGCCCTCGCCGACGCGGGCCTGGCGCCCTCCGCGGTGGGGTACGTGAACGCCCACGGCACCGGCACCCCGCAGAACGATCGCGCGGAGGCGCTGGCCCTGCGACGGGTCTTCGGCGAAGGCGGGGTGCTGCTCAGCTCCACCAAGTCGCTCGTGGGCCACACCATGGCCGCGGCGGGGAGCGTGGAGGCGGCGGCGACCATCCTGGCGCTCCAGCACGGCCTGCTGCCGCCCACCGCGGGCCTCGAGCACCCGGACCCCGAGGTGCCGTTCGACTGCCTGCCGATCACCGCGCGCCTCGCCGACGTGCGCGCGGCTCTCTCGAACTCGTTCGGGTTCGGCGGCCAGAACGTGAGCCTCGTCTTCGAGAAGGCCGGCCGTGAGTGACCACCGACCCCCGAGCGGCCATCGACCCGCGGCTGGCCATCGAGTCATGGTCACCGGGCTCGGCACCGTCAACGCCTCCACCGCGGGCGGGCGGGAGGCCCTGGCCGGGGCGCTCGCGCTCGGGCGCTCCGCGATCGGCCCGGTGCGGACCTTCGCGACGACGGGCTGCGCGAGCGGCCTCGCCGCCGAGGTCGACGAGGCCACGCTGGCCTCGCTGGTGGACCGCGACGCGGCCCGCCGGCTCTCGCGGATCTGCCGCATGGCCCTCGGGGCCTGCCTGCTCGCGGTGCGCGACGCGGGCATCGCGGGGGGGCCCGGGCTCGGCATCGTGGTGGGCACCGAATACGGCGACTTTACCTCGAGCCGCGACTTCGCCCACGGCTTCCTGCGCCGCGGCCCGGCCGGGCTCTCGCCGATGATCTTCCCCAACACCGTGATGAACACGATGGCCTCGATCGCGGCGATCGCGATCGGCGCCAAGGCCCCTTCGGTTACGGTCAACCAGGCCACGCTCGCAGGCGACCTGGCGGTGGCGCGCGGGGCGCGCCTGATCGCGGACGGCCGGGCGGTGGCCGTCGTCGCGGGCGGCGTCGACGAGCTGTTCGAGGACGTGTACCGGCGACTCTCCCAGATGGGCGCGCTCTCTCCGATGCGGAGCCGGGCGCCCGAGGGCTGCCGCCCGTTCGCGCCGGATCACAACGGCCCGGTGCTCGGCGAGGGCGCCACCTTCCTCGTGCTCGAGGAGCGGGAGGCTGCGCGAGCCCGGGGCGCCCGCAGCGTGGCCGAGATCACGGAGGCGGCCTGGGGCAACGTGCCGACCGCGCCGCACACCGGAGGCGCCCGTCGCGCCGACGTGGACTCGCCGGTGGCCCGGCTGCTCCGCGCCCGCGATCCGGGGGGCTTCACGCGCTGCTACGGAGCCGGCAACGGCGACCCCGCGGTGGACGACTGGGAGCGCGCGCTCCTCGAGCGGGACCTGCCCGCCCGGCCCGCCGGCCTCGTCCCGCCGGTCTCGCTCGCGCCGCTGTTCGGCCAGCACGGCGGCCTCGGCGCGCTGCGGGTGGGCGCGGCCGCGCTCGACGCCGAGCGTGGGGCGGCCTCGGTGCTGGTGCACGGGATCGCGCGGGGCGGCTGCCGCACCGCCCTGGTGGTGGAGCCGGCCCGGTGAGCGACGGCGCGAGCGACGTCCTGATCGTCGTGCCCGCCTTCAACGAGGCGGCCACCATCGCCGACATCGTGGAGCGCGCGCGCCTGCACGGGCCGGTGCTCGTGGTGGACGACGGCTCGACCGATGGAACCGGGGCGAGCGCGAGGGCGGCCGGCGCCGAGGTCGTCGCGCTCGGGGCCCGCCGGGGCAAGGGCGCGGCCCTGCGCCGCGGCTTCGCGGAGGCGGCGCGGCGCGGTGTGGCGCGCGTGGTCACCCTCGACGGCGACGGCCAGCACGAGCCGGACGAGATCCCGCGCCTGCTCAAGGTCGCGGTCGAGGAGCCGGACGCCCTCGTGATCGGCGGCCGACTCGCCGGCCTCGCCGAGACGCCGGCGCGCGTCATCCCGGTCGGACGGCTCGCCGCGCTGCGGGTGGCCGGCTTCTTCATCGACTGGCTGAGCGGCGTCGCGCTGGCCGACACCCAGTCCGGGTTCCGCGTCTACCCGGCGAGGCTGCTGGCCGCGGTGCGCCCGCGTCGCGGCGGCTTCGTGCTCGAGACCGAGATGCTGCTGCGCGCGGCCGACCGGGGCGTGAGCCTCCGCGAGGTCCCCATCACGCCGATCCACTTCGAGGATCGCCGCAGCCGCTTCCGTCCCGCCCGCGACGGGCTCGCGGTGGGGACCTACCTGGCCGGGTGCATCGTGCGGCGCTGGGCGCGCGAGGCCGCCGCCGGCGCCGCGTGGGTGCTCGGCATCTTCAGTCCCGGCCGGCTGCGGGCGCGGCACCGCGACATGTACCGGTTCGCGGCCCCGCACCGGTCGCACCCGCCGGGCTGGGCCCTCGCGGTGGGCGCCTTCGTGGCGGACCGGGCCCTGCGCACCGCGGAGCGCGGCTTCAACTCCGACCACGCCCGTGGCCTGCGCATGGCCGCGATCGCCACCGCGGCGACCCCGCTGCTGCTGGTGCTGGCCCTCGGCCGGAGCGCGCTGGCCGCCCTCGGCATCGACTGGCTCGGCCCGGCGGTGCGCCGGCTCTATCCGCAGGAGGCGCTGGCCGCGACGCTCGAGGCGCCCGCGCGGCGCGCGGCCGGGGCCGCGCGGCCGGCCGACTACGACGTGCTGGTGGTCGGGGGCGGCCCGGGCGGCTCGAGCGCGGCGACCTTCCTCTCGCGCGGCGGGCTGCGGGTGGCCCTGGCCGAGCGCGAGGCGTTCCCGCGCTTCCACGTGGGGGAATCCCTGCTGCCCGCGAACATGCCGGTGCTGGAGCGGCTGGGCGTGCTCGACGCGGTGAAGGCGCGCGGCTTCCTCGTGAAGTACGGGGCCTACTTCCACGACCAGGACATGGATCTCGGCTACCAGTTCTTCTTCCGCGAGGGCAAGCCGTGGCCCTCCTACACCTACGAGGTCCAGCGGGGCGAGTTCGACAAGATCCTGCTCGACCACGCGGCCCGGCAGCCGAACGTGACGCTGCTCCAGCCCGCCACCGTCGAGCGGGTGGCCTTCGACGACGCCGGCGTGACCGCCACCGTCGCCGAGGGCGCGGGCTCCCGGGAGATCCGCGCGCGTTTCCTGGTCGACGCGAGCGGGCGCGACGCCTTCATCGCGACCCGGCACGGGCGGCGCCGCCCCATCGAGGGGCTCGGCAAGGTCGCGCTGTTCGCCCACTTCCAGGGCGGCAAGCGCTGGCCCGGGAAGGAGGCGGGCAACATCCGGATCTTCAGCTTCGAGCCCGGCTGGTTCTGGTACATCCCGTTCCACAACGGCACCAGCAGCGTGGGCTGCGTGCTCCACGCGCGCACCGTCCGCGGACGCGAGGGCAACCTCGAGCAGCTCTACGAGTCAATGATCGCGCGCTGCCGCGGCCTGGTGGACGCGCTCGACGGCGCCCCGCGCATCACCCCGGTGCACAGCGCGGCCAACTTCTCCTATCAGACCGAGCCCGCCGTCGGCGACCGCTTCGTGTGCGTGGGCGACGCGATCGCGTTCCTGGACCCGATCTTCTCGTCGGGCGTCTACCTCGCCACCCAGTCCGCCGAGCTCTCCTCGGCCGAGATCCTCAAGGCCTTCCGCGAGAACCGCTTCGAGGCGCGGCGCTTCCGCGCCTATCAGAAGGCGATCCGGCGGGGCATGCAGCCCTTCCAGCGGTTCATCCGGAATTTCTACGACCCCTCGTTCACCGAGATGTTCCTCAAGCCGCGCGAGTACGCGGGCATGGTGGACGGGGTCACCGGGGTGCTCGCGGGCGGCGCGTTTCTCCGCATGTCGCTCCGGATGCGGCTGTCGCTCGAGGTCTTCTTCACCATCGTCCGCATCAATCGCTGGGTACGCCGTCGCCGGGGCCTCGCCACCGAGTCCCGCTTCAAATGGTAGGGATCGCCCGGCTCCTGCCCAAGAACTACCTCTTCACGATCCTCGGCATCGCGGTGGGGGTGTCCGGCCTGGTCGCGCTCGGCGCGATGGCGGAGCGCATCACCCGCTTCATCGACGGCGGCGACCGCTTCGTGCTGGGCCAGATCTCGGTGGCCGGCGAGGGCATGGGGATGGGCACCGGCTTCACCGCGGGCGGTCTGCTGCGGGCCTCCAAGATCGAGCAGATCGCGCAGGTGCCGGGGGTGGCCGCGGTGCAGGCGCAGGTGATGCTGCCGCTCAACCCCACCACCTCGCAGTTCCTGACCCTCACCCAGGAGCTGATCCTGGGGGTCGACCCGGCGGTGCCGATGTCGAACCGCCAATTCCGCGAGCTGCCGGTCAAGAGCGGCCGGTTCCTCCGGACGAACGACCGGGGCGTGGTCGTGGTGGGGGCGGACTTCGCGGCGGGCCGGAAGCTCGGGGTGGGCCGCCGGATCGAGCTGGCCGCCGGGCGGACCTTCGAGGTGGTCGGGGTCCTCGACAAGACGCTCACCGCGCCGGATCGCTTCGCGATCGTCCCGCTCGACGACGCGCGCGACCTCTGGCTGCGGCGCGACCCGCTGCTGGTGCAGGTGTTCGCGGGCGGCGCGGGCGGCATGGCCCGTCGCGACCTCAACACGGGGGCCGCGGTGGCGTGGGCCGACGGGGTGGACGCCGACGACCTCGCCCGGCGCATCCAGGCCGGCGTGCCGGGGGTGAACGTCACCATCCCGGGCGAGCTGAGCCGTCTGCTGCGGCAGTCCACCGCCTTCTTCTCCGCGCTGCTGTTCGGCATCGGGGTGCTGGGGCTCGTCATCGGCGGGCTGTCGCTCTCCAACACCGTGACCGCGGCGGTCTTCGAGCGGATCCGGGACTTCGGCATCAAGCGCGCGCTCGGCGCCACCGATCTCCAGCTCTTGCGCGAGATCCTGGGCGAGGCCCTCGGCGTCTCCATCTCCGGCGGCGCCCTCGGGGTGGGCCTGGCCCTGGCCATCGGGACCTTGGTGGACGCGCGCGTGCTGCGAGACGGCCAGCAGCTCTTCCTCTTCTCCCCGCGCCTCCTGGTCTTCGCGATCGCGTTCTCGGTGATCCTGGGCGGGCTGGCCGCCACCTACGCCACCCTGCGGATCGTGCGGCTGTCTCCCGCCGAGGCCATCCGGCGGGGGACCTGAGCGAGCCCCCGGTGCTCGTACGGGCGATCGGCCTCGGCAAGACCTTCCGCGGACCCGACGGTGGACCGATCCCGGTCCTGGACGGCGTGGACGTGGAGGTGAAGCCGGGCGAGTTCGTGGCGGTGGCAGGGCCCTCCGGCTCCGGCAAGTCGACCCTCCTCAACCTGCTGGGGCTGCTCGAGGCGGCGGACCGCGGCGAGATCTGGCTCGACGACGTGTGTGTGAGCCGGCTCTCGCGCCGGGCCCAGTGCCCGGTGCGCGGCCGCTCGATCGGCTACGTCTTCCAGTCGTTCCTGCTGATCGCGGGGCTCACCGCGCTCGAGAACGTGCTGCTGGCCGCTCGCTACGTCGGCCGGTCGCGGAGCGACGCGCAGCCGGCCGCGCTCGCGCTGATGGAGCGGCTCGGGGTCGCCCACCGGAGCGGCCACTATCCGTCCCAGCTCTCGGGCGGGGAGCAGCAGCGCGTGGCGTACTGCCGGGCGGTGCTCAACGGCCCGGCGCTGGTGCTGGCCGACGAGCCGACCGGGAACCTGGACGAGAGCCACGCCGCGGTGATCCTGTCCGAGCTCCGCGGTCTGTGCCGCGAGCGGGGGGCCTCGGTTATCCTTGTCACGCACCGGGCCGACGCGGCCGCCCTCGCGGACCGCACCCTGCGCCTGCGCGCGGGGCGGCTCGAATCCGGGGGAGGCGAGGGGACGACATGACGACGCGACGGGCGATCATGGCGCGGATCCTGGACGAGATCGGCCGCTCCCTCTAGTGGCGGCCCTTCGCGCCGCGGGTATCGCCGTCGTCTCCATGGTGGGCCTGGCCGCCGTGCTCCTCGCGCCCGGCCTGGGACGGGCCCCGCTCGACGATCCCGGGGAAGGGCAGCACGCCGAGATCGCGCGCGAGATGCTTGGCGGCAGCCGCATCACCCCGCGGCTGAACGGGGTGCGCTACTTCGACAAGCCGCCGCTGCTCTACTGGTTGACCGCCGCGTCGTTCCACCAGTGGGGGCTCACCGAGGGTGCCGCGCGACTGGCTCCGCTGTTGGGTGCCCTGCTGGCGGTGGCGGGCACGACTCTCCTGGGTGTCCGCCTCCTCGGGCTCGGCGGCGGGCTGCTCGCCGGGGCCGCCCTGCTCTCGTGTGCGCTCTTCGCCGCGTTCGCGCGCTACCTCCGACCGGAGACGCTGTTCGTGGCGGCGATCCAGTGGGGGTTTACGGGGTTGCTGTGGGCGTTCGGGTCTGCGGACTCTCGTTTAAGTCTTTCAAGTTTTTCAGCTGCGGGGGCCCAGAAATGGCCCCCGCACTCCCCCAGTGGCGGACAACCGGATCCGGATTCGGTGGGTGGTTCCGGGCGTGCGTATCTCTTTGCGCTTGTGGGCTGTGCGGCGCTGGGCGTCGCGGCGCTTGCGAAGGATTTGCTGGGGCTGGTGGGGCCGCTCGCGGCGGTGGCCGTCGCACTGTGGCTCGTGGGGCGGGTGCGACCGATACGCGCATGGTTGCCCGGGCTGGGGATCGTGCTCATGGTCGGGCTGGGGGTGGGTTGGTACGTGGTGGTGACGGCCACCGAGCCCGGGTTTCTCTGGTACACCGTGGTCGACAATCACGTGCTGAACGTGGCGCGGATGCGGGCGTTCCCCGACGAGGACGTACCGCTGTCGGCGCTCGAGTTCCTGGCCGCGGCCGGCTTCGGCGCGTTCCCGTGGATCGTCGCGGCCGCGGTCACGGTGGGCGCGCTCGTCAGGCGACGCGCATGGCGCGATCCCGCCGAGGTGCCGTGGGTCGCCCTCGCGATCTGGGCGGTGGGCGTGCTCGCGGTCTTCACGCTCTCGCCGTTCAAGCTGCCGCACTACGGGCTGCCCGGCTATCCGGCGGTCGCGCTCCTGGCCGCGCGCGCCTGGCGCGACGCGGGCCCCCGGCCGCGCGGGCTGATCGTGGCGCACCTGGTGCTCTTCCTCCTCCTGGGCGCCGGGCTCGCGTGGTGGGGGTCGGGTGACGGGCGGGCGTTCACGACGGCGGTCTTCGGCATCACGGACGTCTACTCCCGGAAAGAAGCGGCCTGGGGCCAGCCCTCTCCGTATCCGCCGTGGTCGGCCATCCAGCCGCTCCTGATCCGCGGATCGATCCTCCTCCTCGCGGGAGCGGTCGCGCTCGCCCTCGCGGCGGCACGACGGTCCGCTCGCGCGGCCGCGGCGGTGGTCGGCGCGGTCATGCTGTTGCTGGTCCCGGTGGTGGGAGACGGCCTCGCCGCGACCTCGTCGGCGCGCGCGGTGATCGGGATGGCGCGGGAGATCCGGGCGCGCTTCACGCCGGGCGACGTGCTGGTGCTCGAGGGCCCGATCGAGAACGCGGGCGCGGTGGAGTTCTACTCCGGCCAGCGGCCCGCGCTGCTCGACGCGCGCCGCAGCGTGCTCGGCGTGGGCGCGACCTTCGCGGATTCGGCCGCCACGTTCTGGACCACCGCGCGCTTCGCCGAGGCGTGGGACTCGGCGCGGCCGCCGTATCTCCTGACGACCCGCGTCCCCGCCCAGAGCATCGCGGCCCAGCTGCCGCCCGAGAGCGTGCGCCTCCTCTCGGTCCAGAACGGGCGATGGCTCTACGGCCACGCGCGGGTCGCCCGCTGATGTTGACCCAGCTCATCATCCACTTCTCGTATCCGGGCGTGTTCCTGATCCTGCTCGCCACCGGGTTTGGCGTGCCGATCCCGGAG
Source organism: Candidatus Methylomirabilota bacterium (assembly GCA_035312605.1). Taxonomy (GTDB): domain Bacteria; phylum Methylomirabilota; class Methylomirabilia; order Rokubacteriales; family CSP1-6; genus CAMLFJ01. The sequence goes on along the minus strand of DATGBR010000298.1, from coordinate 2,589 downwards.
GAGCTGCCCATCGCCATCGCGGCCATGATGGCGCGGTGGGAGGTGATGCACTGGTGGGGCGCGCTGCTCTCCTGCCTGAGCGGCGTGCTGGCCGGCGACATGCTGCTCTACGGCCTCGGCCGGCACTTCGGCCGCCGCATCCTGAACTGGCCTCCCGCGCGCCGGATCCTTACCCCGGAGCGCGAGAAGCGGGTGATGGAGGCGTACTACCGCCACGGGCTCAAGTTCGTGGTGATGGCCCGCCTGATCATGGGGCTGCGCGCGGCCGCCTTCCTCACCGCGGGCCTCGTGCGGGTCCCGTTCCCCCGCTTCCTGCTGGTGGACCTGGCCGCGGTGCTGCTGAGCGTACCGATCTCCTTCGGGGTGGCCTACGCGCTGGCGGATTCGGTGGCGATGGCCCTGTCCCGCGTCCGGGAGCTGCAGCTCTGGATCGCGGGCGGCGCGCTGATCGTGGCGGCGGGGTGGGGGCTCGCGCTCTGGCGCCGTCGTCGCCGGACGCGGGGCTAGGTGGGCCACCCGCGGCGGCGGGGGCCGTGTGGTATCGTGAACGAACCGTGACCGAGAGCTATTTGCGCACGTTGTTCCTGCACCCGCCCGCGGCGGCGGGGTTCGACGGGGGCGCGGGTTCCCGCTACCAGGCCAAGCGAGAGATCCGCTCGTTCTGGTACCCAACCTGGCTGGCCCAGCCTGCCGCCCTGGTGCCCGGCTCCCGGCTCGTGGACGCCCCGCCCGACGGCCTCACGCTCGACGACGTGCTCCCGCTCGCCCGCGGCTACGACCTCTGCGTGATGCACACCAGCACGCCCTCCTTCCCCACCGACGTGCGGGTGGCCGAAACCCTCAAGGCCGAGAACCCCGACCTGATCATCGGGCTCGTGGGCGCGGCGGTGGCGGTCGCCCCCGAGGCCTCGCTCCGCGCGAGCCGGGCGCTCGCCTTCGTGGCGCGGAACGAGTTCGACTTCACGATCCAGGAGGTGGCGCAGGGACGGCCCCTGTCGAGGATCGCGGGACTCTCCTACCGGGTGAACGGTCACGTCGAGCACACCCCCGAGCGCCCGACGCTCGAGAACATGGACGCGCTGCCGTTCGTGACCCCGGTCTACAAGCGCGACCTCACCGTCGAGCACTACGCGATCGGCTACCTCCACCACCCGTACGTCTCGCTCTACACCGGGCGCGGCTGCCGCTCCAAGTGCACCTTCTGCCTGTGGCCGCAGACGGTGGGCGGGCAGCGGTACCGCACGCGCAGCCCCGAGCACGTGGCGGAGGAGATGGCGCTCGCGGCCACCCTCTTCCCGCAGGTCCGCGAGTTCTTCTTCGACGACGACACGTTCACCGATGACCTGCCCCGGGCGGAGGAGATCGCGCGGCGCCTCGGCCGGCTCGGCATCACCTGGTCGGTGAACGCCAAGGCCAACGTGCCCTACGCGACCCTCAAGGTCCTCAAGGACAACGGGCTGCGCCTGCTGCTGGTGGGCTACGAGTCGGGCAACCAGGCGATCCTGAACAACGTGAAGAAGGGCGTGCGGCTCGACGTGGCCCGGCGGTTCACCCGGGACGCCAAGTCCCTCGGCATCGCCATCCACGGCACCTTCATCCTGGGGCTGCCCGGGGAGACCCGCGAGACCATCGCCCAGACCATTCGCTTTGCGGCCGAGATCGATCCGGACACCATCCAGGTCTCGCTCGCCGCGCCCTACCCGGGCACCGCGCTCTACGAGGAGGCCCAGCGCAACGGCTGGCTCGAGACCGAGGACCTGGTGGACGGCTCGGGCGTGCAGGTGAGCGCGATCGGCTACCCCCACCTCTCCCGCCCGGAGATCTTCCGCTCGGTGGATCAGTTCTACCGCCGCTTCTACTTCCGCCCGCGCAAGATGCTCTCGCTCGCCTCCGAGATGGTCCGCGACCGCCAGGTCATGAGGCGAAGGCTGGCCGAGGGGCGGGACTTCCTGCGCTTCCTGCGCAGCCACCGGGCGCCCTCGACCTGACCATGAAGGTGCTCGTCATCGACACGATCGCGGCCGAGGGCATCGCGTACCTGACCGAGCGCGGGTTCCAGGTGGACCAGGTCTCGAGCAAGCTCGACCGCGAGGCCCTCCACGCGCGCCTCGGCGACTACGAGGCCATCGTCACGCGCTCCTCCACCACCGTGACCGCGGAGTTCCTCGCCCGGGCCCGGCGGCTGCGGATCCTGGGCCGCGCCGGGGTCGGGGTCGATAACATCGACGTGGACGCCTGCTCGCGCCAGGGCGTGGTGGTGGTCAACGCGCCCTACGGCAACGTGGTCTCGGCCGCCGAGCACACGGTGGGCATGCTGCTGGCCCTGGTCCGCAAGATTCCGATCGCCCACGAGTCCCTCAAGCGTCTCGAGTGGGATCGCGGCATCTACGGCTCGGAGCTGTTCCGCAAGACCGCAGGCGTGCTGGGGCTCGGCAAGGTGGGCTCGCGGGTGGCCGCGCGTCCGCGGGCCTTCGACATGGAGGTGCTCGTGTACGACCCGTTCATCCCGGAGAGCCGGGCCCGTGACTTGGGCGTCCGGCTCACCGATCTGCAGACGGTGCTGAGCCGCGCCGACGTCCTCACCGTCCA
>DATGBR010000297.1:0-11585 GCA_035312605.1 Candidatus Methylomirabilota bacterium | reverse complement strand
ACCGCGCACGGCTCGAGGCTCGCCTGACATGGCCGCCGGGCCGGCCGCCACCAGCGCCTCCACCGCCGACGCGGTCGTGATCGGGTCGGGCGCGTTCGGGTCGAGCACCGCGTATCACCTCACCCGGCGCGGGCTCAAGGTCGCGCTGCTGGATCAGCACGCGCTCGGCTCGCAGACCTCTCCGCGGGCGGCCGGGCTCACCAGCAAGGCCGACACCATGCCCACCATGGCACGGCTCCGCCACGAGGCGTGCGAGGCGCTCGAGCGGTTCGAGAGCGAGATGGGGCGCTCCGTCGATTTCCATCGCTCCGGCAGCCTGCGCGCGGCCTACACCGACGCGGCGGTGGAGCGCGTCCGCATCGCCCAGGAGACCGCGCAGGGTCTCGGCATCGAGGCGCGGCTGATCGACGCGGCGGAGGCCGAGCGACTGGCGCCGCACTTCAAGCCAGGGGCCGCGCGGCGCATCCTTCACGTGCCGAGCGACGGCTGGGTGGACCCGGCGCGGGTGGCGATCGGCTACGCCACCCGTGCGGGCGAGCTGGGGGCGCGCCTGCTCCCCTTCACCGCGGTGCAGGGCCTGCTGAGCGAGGGTGGGCGGGCCACCGGGGTGGTGACGCCACGCGGGCCGATCCACGCGCCGGTGGTGGTGGACGCGGCGGGCGGCTGGACCGCGCGCGTGGCCGCGGGCGCCGGCATCACGCTGCCGCTGATCCCGGTGCGCCATCAGCTCTTCATCACCGAGGCGATTCCGGGCGTGGCGCCGCTTCAGCCCATCGTGCGGCTCGTGGAGGCGAGCGTGTACGTGCGCTACGAGCAGGGCGGGCTCATGTTCGGCGGCTACGAGGACGCCCCGCGCGTGCTCGGCCGCGAGGGCCTGCCGGCGGGCTTCCAGATCGCCGCGCTCGAGCTGGACCTGGGCGTGCTGCGCGGGCTGGTCGACGAGGTCGCCGCGCACTTCCCGGCCCTGCGCGACGCAAAGATCGCGGTGCACCGCGGCGGCGCGCCCACCATGACGCCGGACGGCCGCCCGATCCTGGGTCGCGTGCCCGGGCTCGACGGGCTCTTCGTGGCCTCGGGCTGCTGCGTGGGCGGGCTGAGCCTCTCGCCCGCCGCCGGCCGCGCGCTGGCCGATCTCATCGTCGACGGCAAGAGCGATCCCGACCTGGGGCCGATCTCGGTGGAGCGCTTCGGCGCGGCCCCGCGCGATCCGGCCGCCCTCGAGGCGGCGTGCGTCGCTCAGTACGCGCGCCGCTACACCCACTAAGGAGCGATCACATGGCCAAAGTCGACTGGAGCTACCACCGCAACGGCTGAATGACCTGTGCCAAGACGCAAGGGTTCCTTGCGAAGCACAAGGTGAGCGTGACCGAGCAGACCGACGCCAAGAGGGCCACCATCAAGGGCGCGGCGGCGCTCGGCGTCCTCGACGGCGTGGACGAGCTGTACGTCGCGAAGGGCAAGAGGGTGGAGCACGTGGATCTCAAGAAGGCCAAGCCCGACCGCGCGACCCTGCTGGGATTGCTGCTCGGCCCGACGGGGAACCTACGCGCACCCACGTTGCGCAAGGGGCGAACGCTGATCGTTGGGTTCGAGGAAGGGACCTACAAGAACCTGCTGGGGTAGCGGGGGACCACCCCTCACCCTGCCCTCTCCCCTGAGGGGAGAGGGTGGAGCGTGCGGCCTAGCCTTTGACGCTGCCGACGGGCCTACGGCAGCAGGAGGAGCGGGCCGGTGGTGCGGCGGCCTTCGAGGTCGCGGTGGGCCTCCGCCGCCGCGGCGAGGGGGTAGCGGTGGCGCACCTCCACGCGGAGGATTCGCGCGCGGAGGGCCTCGAAGGTTTGCTGGGCGATCTCGTTCAGGGCCGTGCGCTCCGCGGTGTAGTGGAACAGCACGGGGCGGCTCAGGGTCGCCGACTTGGCGCCCAGAGCCTCCGGCTCGATGGGCGCTAGCGGGCCGCTCGCCTGCCCGTAGTTCACCCAATGGCCGCAGAGGGCGAGGGCCTCCAGGTTCTCGGCCATCGCGGCGCGCCCGAGGCCATCGTAGATGACGTCCGCGCCGCGGCCATCGGTGGCGGCCCGCACTGCCGCCGCGAATCGATAGTCGCGGCCCACCAGCGGCAGCTCGCATCCGTTCGCACGCGCGAGCCGGGCCTTCTCGTCGCTCGAGACGGTGCCGATGACCTTCGCGCCGTGGGCGCGAGCCCACTGGCACAGGAAGAGCCCGACGCCGCCGGCGGCGGCGTGCACCAGGACCGTCTCCCCCGCCCGCACCCGATGCGTGCGGTGCAGCAGGTAGGCGGCGGTCATGCCCTTCAGCATCAGCGCCGCCGCCGTCTCCTCGTCCACGTCGTCCGGGAGGACCACCACCTGGTCGGCCGGCATCGTGCGCGCGCTCACGTATGCGCCGGGCGGCGCGCAGGCATACGCGACGCGGTCGCGGGGCAGCAGGTGCGCGACGCCCTCGCCCACATCCACGACCACGCCGGCCGCCTCCATCCCGGGTACCGCCGGCGGCTCGATCATGCGATAGAGGCCGCTCCGCACGTAGACGTCGATGTAGTTGACGCCGACCGCGGTCTGCCGGATGCGCACCTCGCCGGGGCCGGGCGCCCGCGCGGACAGCGCCTGGTGCCGCAGCACCTCGGGGCCACCGAAGGCCGAGACCACCACGCCCTGCGCCGGCAGGGGCGAGCCGGCCGCGACCGCGCGCCCGGATGCGCCGACGCGAGCCGGGGCCGGGCGGCCGCGCCGCAGGTAGGCGCGCAGGCCCTCGAAGCCGCCCTCGTAGACCCCGGTGCCGACCATGTCGGCCAGCTCGCGCTCGCGACCGGGCGGCGCGTCGAACGTGGACTGCCAGTGCCAGAAGGTGCGCTCCCCGTCGGTCACCCGCTTCAGCTGTAGCGTGGCCACGTACCGGCGGAGGGGGACGCTCGCGTCGAGGATGCAGTACGTCGAGACGTGATCCCGGTCCGAGAGCGCCAGGAGCTGCTCGCGGATGCGGTGGCCGTCGCGGAGCGTGAACCGGCGCACGCAGCCGATCTGGTCGGAGGGTTCCCCGCCCTCGATCTCGGACTCGGCCACCACCGGGTGCCACGCGGTGTGGCTGTTGAAGTCGCGCAGCACCGCCCACACCCGCTCGATCGGTGCGTCGATGACCGCGGAGCGGGTGACCCGGATCATCGCGCTCTAGCGGCGGAACATGCTCTTCAGCGAATCGAAGCCGGTCTGGAAGACGTCCTGCCCGATCTGCTGGGCCAGCTCGCTCTCGCGCTCGGGGGCGCAGTCGAACTCGGCCGACCACTCCACGAACGTGCGCCCCCCGTCCGTCACCGGGGTCAGCTTCAGGGTGGCGACGTAGTTGTCCACGCCCATCGGAGATTCCAGGATCGAGTACGTGCACTGGAAGTCGTAGTCGGAGAGGGTCAGGAGCTGCTCGCGGATGACCCCGCCGTCCCGGAGGCGGAAGTTTCGCACGCAGCCAACCGTGTCGGGCGCCATTCCGCCCTCGATGCGCGAGTCGGCCACGAACGGCGTCCACTTGGGCAGGCCGTTGAAGTCGCGGATCTGCGCCCACACCGCGTCCGCGGGCGCCTCGATCACGCTCGACACGTAGACTTTGATCATTCTGATCTGGGGGGCAGCGGCGCCGCTCCTCCCCCAGGCCCCCCCACCACATGACTCGGAAGCCGGGCTGCGTCGGTCACGCGTGCGTTCTCTCCATGCTCCGAAGCACGGTTGCGTTGGTTGTCCTCTCCAGCCGACTCGGACGTGCGGTTGCCTTGGCCATGCGTGTCTGCTCTTCCGCCTACTCGGCGGGAGTCTGGTCGGGCCCGCCGGGGTGCGGCAGCGCCGGGCTCTGGCTGCGATCGAGCAGGCCGCGGGCCGCCTTGCCGACGTCGCCCGAGTCCACCCCGATCTCGCGCAGGAGCTGGTCCACCAGCGGGGCCTGCGCCCGGAACCGGAGCGCCGAGTTCACCACGCTGTCCGCGAAGCCTCCCCCGCCGCTGTCGCGCCCGTCGCCGCGGCCGCCCCCACCCCCGCCGAGACCGTCCACTTGTAGAATTTTGATCCCCTCGATGCGCTCCATCGGCTTGACCGACTCGCGGATGATGCCCTCGAGCTTGTCGATCAGCCGGATGCGCATGGCGGACAGGCGCGCCTCCGGGGAGAGGAGGTTCTGGGCCTCGTTCATCAGCCGGGTGCCCTCCGCCTCCACCTCGTTGCGGATGCGCGCGGCCATCGCCCGCACGCGCTCGGAATCGGCGTACGCCTCGGCCTCCGCCCGCACCGCGGCGCCCCGGTCGCCGGCGGCCGCCTTCTCGGCCTCCGCGCCGACGCGCACCCGGAGGGCGTCGCGCTCCGCCTCCTGCTGGGCCCCGATCAGGTCGATGCGCTTGCGCCGCTCGGCCATCTCGGTCTCGCGGACGGTGAAGACGCGCTCCTCCTCGGCCACCGCCCGGGCCCGGGCCAGATCGGCCGCCCCCTGGGCCTCCGATTGCGCCTTCGACTGCTCGGCCACCGCGATGGCCCGCTGCTGCTCGGCCAGCTCGACGGCCTGCCGCCGCCCGATCTCGAGCTGCTCCACCTCGCGCTCCTTGCCGATCCGCTCCTCCTCCACCGCCCGCTCCGAGGAGATGCGCGCGCGGTCGACCGCCTCCCGCGCCCCGATCTGGGCCCGCTCGGCCTCCTGCTCCTTCTCGGCGCGCTGGCGGGCCACGTCGGCCCGCTGGGACGCGCGCTGCATCTCGAGCTCGCGCTCCTGGGCCAGCCGCGCGTACTCGAGCTCGCGGTCGATGTCGAGCGCCTGGCGCTCGGTCTCCAGGTTCTTGTTGCGCACCTGGATCATGGTGTCCTGCTCGATGTCGTTGCGGATCTTCTTGCGCCGCTCGATCTGCTCGGTGAGCCGGGTGAGACCCTCCGCGTCGAAGGCGTTGGACGGGTTGAAGAACTCCATCGCGGTCTGGTCGAGCTGGGTGAGCGAGACCGCCTCCAGCTCGAGTCCGTTCTGCAGGAGGTCGGCCGCCACCACGCCCTTCACCCGCTTGACGTACTCGCCCCGCTTCTCGTGCAGCTCCTCCATGGTCATCTCGGCCGCCACCGTGCGGAGCGCGTCCACGAACTTGCCCTCGACCAGCTCCTTCAGCGTCTCCGGCTCGAGGGTGCGCTGGCCCAGGGTCTGGGCCGCGGAGGCGATCGCGTCCGGGCCCGCCTGCACGCGCACGTAGAACTCGGAGACCACGTCGACCCGCATGCGGTCCTTGGTGATCAGCGCCTTGTCGCGTCCCCGCGAAACCTCGAGTCGCAGCGTGTTCATGTTGACCGGCACCACCTCGTGGACGATCGGCAGCACGAAGGCGCCGCCGTTCATCACCACCTTCTGGCCGCCGAGGCCGGTGCGCACGAAGGCGCGCTCCTTCGACGAGCGCAGGTACAGCCAGTTCATCAGCCACACCACGATCGCGACCACGATCGCCACGACCACGAGTCCGAGGATCGCCGATCCGAACTGTGCTCCAGTCATGAGAGCCCCCTGTAAGGCTTGTTCTGATTGGGGGGGAGCGGCGCCGCTCCTCCCCCAAGCCCCCCCACCACCTTGTTCATTCCCACTGGCGCCCGTGCGATTGCGTCCTGACTCTTCCTCGCGTCCTTCATCGGCGGATCTTCTTGAACTTCCGGGTCGTCTCGGTCAGCGCCACCTCGGTCGGCAGCCGCTCCAAGCTGGAGGCGCCGTAGAAACCGTGGCACTGCCGGCAATGTTTCAGGATGTAGCGCGCGTCGGCGGGCCGGGCAATCGGTCCGCCGTGGCAGAGCGCGATGACGTCCTTGTTCACCGACCGGGCGGCAGCCGCCCAGGCGTCGACGAGCGGCACGCAGTCCCGGAGCTTGAGCGCGGTCTCGGCGCCGATGGCGCCGCCCGCGGTGAGCCCCAGGTGGCAGACCACGATGTCCGCGCCCGCCTTGGCCATGTCCACCGCGTTCTGCTCCGAGAACACGTAGGGGGTGGTGAGCAGGTCGCGCTCGTGGGCCGCGCGGATCATCTCGACCTCGAGGCCGTAGCCCATCCCGGTCTCCTCGAGCTGGGCGCGGATGGTCCCGTCGAAGAGGCCGACGGTGGGGAAGTTCTGTACCCCGGAGAAACCGAGCTCGATCAGCCGTTGCAGGAAGTCGTCGGCGATCATGAAGGGGTCGGTGCCGTTCACCCCCGCGAGCACCGGCGTCCGCTTCACCACCGGCAGCACCTCGCGGGCCATGTCCACCACGATGTCGTTGGCGTTGCCGTACGCCATGAGGCCGGCGAGCGAGCCGCGGCCGGCCATGCGGTACCGGCCCGAGTTGTAGATCACGATCAGATCGATGCCGCCCGCCTCCTCGCACTTGGCGGAGAGCCCGGTCCCCGCGCCGCCGCCGATGATCGGCTCGCCGCGCCGGATCATGGCCCGGAACTTCTTGAGGCAGTCCTGACGGGAGATGCGGGGCATGGGCGGGCTCACCTCACCTGAGGCCGGGCCAGGGCGGGCTCGCCGACGACCTCGTCGAAGGCGGCCACCAGGGCGTCGCAGAAGGCCTGGTCGTTGATGTTGTGCGGCAGCCGGACCAGCTTCCGGCGGGGCCCGGCCCGGAACCCGGACGCGATCGCGTCGAACAGCGCCCGATCAGCCGCGGGATCCCAGAACGGCTGGCCCGCCGCGTCGATCAGGGAGAGGCCGCCCTCCGGGATCAGGAACCGCACCGGGCCCTCCATCCGGTTGAGCTTCTCGACGATGAAGCGCCCGATGCGACCGCACTCCTCCGGGGTGGTGCGCATCAGGGTGACGTTCGGGTTGTGCCGGTAGAGATTGCGGCCGCGGAACTGGGCGGGCACGGTGTCCATCGCCCAGAAATTGACCATGTCGAGCGCGCCGCACGAGCCGACATAGGGCACCCGCGTGCGGATGATCGAATCCAGGCGCGCGGGCCCCGCGGAGAGGACCCCGCCCACGATCTCGTCCGCGATCTCGGTGGTGGTGGCGTCGATCACCCCGGTCAGCAGGCCCGAGTCCACCAGCTTCTCCATGGACTGGCCGCCGGTCCCGGTGGCGTGGAACACGAGGCAGTCGTAGCGCGCCTCGAGCGCCTTGGTGACCGCCTGCACGCACGGGGTCGTCACCCCGAACTGGGTGAGGCCGATCGCCGGCTTGACGCTCGAGTCGCCGTCCTGGGTGCGCCCGTAGCCGATCATGCCCGCAAGGGCGTGCGCCGCGTTCGCGAGCACGCGCTCCGAGATGCGATTGATGCCGGCCACGTCGGTGACCGAGTACATCATGCAGATGTCGGACGGTCCGACGTACGGCTTCACGTCGCCCGAGGCCACCGTGGAGACCATGACCTTGGGGACGCCGATCGGCAGCCCGCGCATGGCCAGGGTGGCCAGGGCGGTGCCCCCGGAGCCGCCCGCCGAGATGAGACCGCCCAGGTCACGCCGGCGCGCGATGAATTGCTCGAAGGCCACTGCCATCTCGCTGACCGCCGAGCCCCGGTCGCCCGTGAACACCGCGCGCTCGCCCTTCGGATGGTGCCGCGCGACCTCTCGGGGATGGACCATGGCCGGCGACGGCTTCCCGGAGGTCGCGAGGTCCACCGTCACGGTCCGCAGGCCGAGCTTCTCGAGGCAGTTCCGCAGGAAGAACAGCTCGCGCCCCTTGGTGTCGAAGGTGCCGGCCACGTAGGCCGCGCGCCCGATGGTGGCGGCCACCGGGAACTCCATCGCCCGCCCGGCGGGGCGGCGCTCGGCCAGCGTCGCGGCGGTCTCGTCGAACGACGGCAGCGGGGCGCCCGGGTCCGCGCGGCCATCGAGCAGCCGATCGCGCGGCGCGCTCCGCGGATCCGCCGCGTTCCAGCGCGTGAAGCCACGTACAGGCCCCCTCACCCTGCCCTCTCCCCCTTGGGGAGAGGGAGGGGCCTCGGGGGCCGCGGTGTCGTCGCTCGCGCGCCGGACCGTGTAGACCGTGACCGTGTCCGGCGGGGCCATCGCGACCCCGTCCGGCGACGGGTCGTCCGCGTCGCCCTCGTCGTCGCCCACCTTGACGCCGAGCAGACGCTGCTGGAGGTCGCGGTCGGCGGCCAGCTCCGCCGACGGCATCGAGCGCGCGATACGGCCGTTGACCATCACGTCCACGGTGTCGGCCACCTCGATCGCCACGCCGAGGTTCTGCTCGATCAGCAGCACCGAGATCGCCCCGTCGGCGGCCAGACGCTTGAGCATCTCGGCCACCTGCTGCACGATCACCGGGGCCAGGCCCTCGGTCGGCTCGTCCATCACGAGCAGGATCGGATTGAAGAGGAGCGCCCGCGCGATCGCGAGCATCTGCTGCTCGCCGCCGGAGAGCTCGGCGCCTCCGTTGCCCTTCCGCTCCGCGAGCCGCGGGAAGGTCTGGTAGACCCGCGCCACCGTCCAGGGGCCCGACCGGTCGCGCAGCGCCAGGCGCAGATGCTCGTCCACCGTGAGCGAGGGCCAGACGCGCCGGCCCTGGGGGACGTAGCCGATTCCGCGGTCGGTGATCGCGTTGGGGGGCAGCCCGAGGATCTCCTCCCCGCCGAGCCGCACGCTCCCCGAGGCCGGCACGAGCCCGGTGATCGCGTTGCACAGCGTGGTCTTGCCCATGCCGTTCCGGCCCACCACCGCGGTCACGCCCTGGTCGAGGCGGAGCGAGACCTCCTGGAGCGCGTGCGCGCGGCCGTAGTACACGTCGAGCTTCTCGACGGTCAGGATGGGGCCGGGGGGCCGCGCGCGGCGCGGGCGGGAGAACCAGCGCATCAGCGACGCCCCCCGCCGATGTAGATGGCTTGCACGTCGGGGTCGCTCTCGATCTCGGCCGGCGTGCCGTGCTTCAGCACGTGGCCGTCGTGCATCACGGTGACCCGCTCGACCACCCGCAACGCGACGTCGAGATCGTGCTCGATGATGATGAAGCTCATGTGGGCGGGCAAGGCGCCCAGCAGGGCGACCAGCTCGCGCCGTTCGCCCGGGGAGAGCCCGGCCGCCGGCTCGTCGAACAGGATGAACCGGGGCGCGCCGGCCAGGGCCATGCCGATCTCGAGCTGGCGCTGCTGGCCGTGCGACAGCGACGACACGAGCTGGTCCGCGACCGCCACGAGGCGGACGCGGCGGAGCAGGTCCTCGGTGGCCGGGCGAGAGGGGTGCGTGGCGCGGGGGCGCAGGAAGCCGTAGCGCCCGCGCGCCACCCCGCGCACGGCCAGGAACAGGTTGTCGCGGACGGTGAGATCCCGGAACAGGAGCGAGGACTGGTAGGTGCGGCGCAGGCCCATGCGGATGCGCTCGTGGGGCGGCATCGCGGTCACGTCCTCGCCGAAGAAGCGCACCCGCCCGGCGGTGGGCGGGAAATCGCCGGTGATGGCGTTGAACAGGGTGGTCTTGCCGGCGCCGTTGGCGCCGATGAGAGCCCGGCGCTCCCCCGCCGCGACCGAGAGCGACACGTCCTCGATCGCCTTGAGCGCGCCGAACGTCCGGGTGACGCCCTCGAGCACGAGGGCGTCACCGCCGTGGGTGGGCTGTTGCTGTGCCGTTCCCGGCTGAACCGGTGGCATCTTGTTTAGAATTGGGGGGGAGCGGCGGCGCTCCTCCCCCAATCCCCCCCACCACATTTTTCAGCTGCGTGCATGTGATTGACTACTCCGTCTCGGTTCCTTCCGTGTTCTCCTACGGGCAGCTGGGGACGTCGCGCGAGCCGAGACCGACCTTCTCGAACTCGGCCTTGCTCATGCCGAGGCGCTGGTTGACGCCGGGCACCACCTTGACGACCTTGTTGTAGAAGCCGCCGTCGGCGGCCTTGGCGACCTCCGTCACGAACGTGGTCCCGATGGCCTGGCGGTTCTCGTCCAGGACGATCTCCCCGGTCGGGGTCTTGAGCTTCAGGTTCTTGAGGGCCTCGCGATACTTGGCCTGCCCCCCGGACAGATCCCCCTTCACCGCGTCGAGGCCGTCGAGCGCCGCCTTCATGTTGATGTAGTAGACGTAGGCGAAGAGCGAGGGGCTCGGGAAGCCGTCCTTGAAGCTCTCCTTGTAGGACGCCACGAACTTCTTCCACTCCGCCCCGTCGTAGCTGTCGGCCATGGGACCCGCCGACGGCGTGCCGAGCAGCGACTCGCGCCGCTTGCCCTTGAAGTTCAGGACCGTCTGATCCACCGTGATCGAGCCGCCGACCATCGGCTTGTTTCCGCCCGCCTGCTCGTACTGGGTGAGGAAGTTGACCGCGTCGGCGCCGCCGAGGACGACCAGCAGCGCGTCGACGTCGCCGGGAAGCTTGGCGATGGCCGAGGAGTAGTCCTTGCCGCCGAGCGGGACCCAGGCCTTGTGGGTGACGTGCCCACCCGCCTTGCAGTACTCGGTCATGAACCCCTGCACCTGCGAGTACGGGAAGGCGTAGTCCTCCGCGATCAACGCCATCTTCTTGTAGTTCTTGGTCTTGTATGCGTAGTCTCCCAGGCCCACCATCCACTGCGCGCCCTCGGTGTTGAAGCGGAAGAAGTTGGGCGAGGGATCCTGGAGCGTGGTGGCCTGCGCGCCCGACGAGCCGTTGATGAACGTGATGCCGGGCTGCGTCTTCGAGTAGTTCTTGACCGCGATGCCCTCGGAGCCGGAGAGCGGGCCGACCATGACGTCGACCTTGTCCTGCTCCACCAGCTTGCGGGTCGCGTTGACCGCGACGTCCGGCTTGGCGTCCGACGACGCCTTGATGATCTCGATCTTCCGGCCCGCCACCACCCCGCCGCGCTCCTTCACCGCGAGCTCGGCCCCTCGCATGCCGTCCTGGCCCCCGGCCGCGAACGGCCCCTCGAGCGTGGCGAGCAGCCCGATCTTGACCGCCGGCGCCTGGGCAATCGCGCCTCCGGCGACGGCGGCGGCGAGCGCCACCGCCCCCACCGCCGTCCACAACAGCCGCCTCGTGAGTGACGTCATTGTCCCCTCCTCTGGGTTGGTGCGGCCCCGGGGCCGCGGTGGAACTGCATCTGCAGATATCGCCGGCCCTGCGCCCACCAGCCGAGCAGGCCGTCCGGCGAGAACAGCACGATGACCAGGAAGACTCCGCCGATCAGCAGGTTGAAGCGCTCCCGGCCGACCAGGTCGACCGCGAAGTTCTGTAGCAGCACGAACACGATGGCTCCGATGAACGCCCCGATCGGATGGCGCATGCCGCCCATCACCGCGATGATCAGGATGTTGATCAGCCAGCCGGTGCCCACCGAGCCGGGTGAGACCAGGCCGTTGTACCAGACCATCAGGATGCCCCCGATCGCGGCGAGGACGCCCGCCACCGCGTAGGCCGCCACCCGGTGCGCGGTCACGTTGAAGCCGAGCGCGCTCATGCGCCGCGGGTTGTCGCGGATGCCCTGCAGCGCCACCCCGAACGGCGCGCGCAGCAGGTAGCTCACGAAGAAGTAGCCCGCGAGCGACCAGAACAGCGCGAGGTAGTAGAACGGGATCGGCGCGCGCAGCTCGACGCCCGCCACCGCCGGTGTCATCACGCTCTGGAAGCCCTGGAAGCCGTTGAAGAGCGAGTAGTTCTGCTGCGCGAGGTAGTAGAAGGC
>DATGBR010000296.1:0-10778 GCA_035312605.1 Candidatus Methylomirabilota bacterium | reverse complement strand
CGCTTCAGCTCGTCGAGGTGCTGGATGCGCGCCTCCACCGAGTCGATGCGGATACGGCGCGCGAGCCGCCGGGCGATCGCGCGGGCCACCAGGTCCGAGTCCAGCTCGCCGACCGGCGGGAGCAGCGGCCGGTCCTCCTCGTCGACCTTGCCTACCACCTGCGGCCGGTCGGTCATGCCGTAGAGGATCTCCTTGCAGAACATCTCGAGGAACGACCGCTTCTCCTCGACGACCAGGATCTCCTGCAGGCCCCGCGAGAACTCCCGCACCACCCGCGGCTCCATCGGGAACAGCATGCCCATCTTGAGGATGCGGATGCCGTAGCGGCGCAGTGCGGCCTCGTCGAGGCCGAGCTCGGTGAGGGCCTGGCGGACGTCGTAGTAGGTCTTGCCGCTGGTGAGGATGCCGAGCCACGCGTTCGGAGTCGGCACCGTGATCCGGTTGAGCTTGTTCTCGTGCGCGTAGCGCCGGGCCAGCTCGAGGCGGGCCCCGTGGATGGTGCGCTCCATGTCGAGGCCGTAGGGCGGGATCAGGTTCACGTTGATCTGGTGCTGGAAGGGCTTGCCGTCCAGCTCCACCACCGGGATGATCGGGCTCACCCGCTCCGCGTCCACCTCCGCGGTGCCGATCTCGTCGGCCACGTTGGTGACGATCTTGAACCCGACCCAGAGCCCCGACGTGCGCGAGAGCATGAAGCCGTGCAGCCCCAGGTCCAGGATCTCCTGCACGTTGCCCGGGTAGAGGGTCGGCATGAACGCGTCGTAGAGGGCGACCTCGGAGGCGCTCGGCAAGGTAGAAGACTTCGAAAGTGGATCATCCCCCGCCAGCGCGAGCACCCCGCCGTTCTTGCCCACCCCCGCGTAGTTGGCGTGCTTGAACAGGTCGCCGGTGCGGTCCACCCCGGGGGCCTTGCCGTACCACATGCCGATCACGCCGTCGTACTTGGGCTTCGGGAAGAGTCCCGCCATCTGGCTGCCGTACACCGCGGTGGCGCCCAGGTCCTCGTTGAGGCCCGAGGAGAACACCACGTCGTGGGCCTTCAGCAGCACCGACAGGCGCTCGAGGGTCTGGTCGAAGCCTCCCAGCGGCGAGCCCCGGTAGCCGGAGATGAACGTCGCGGTATTGAGACCACGGCGGAGGTCCGCGCGATGCTGATCGAGCGGCAGCCGCACCAGGGCCTGGATGCCGGACAGGAAGATGCGTCCGCGCTCCTGGGTATACTTCGCCTCGAGCGAGAACTCCCCGGACTGTGTGGTCATGAGCTCCCCTTTGGGGGGACCGCAGCGTTTAGAACATCCTGACGACGGCCATATCGTAGTCGGGAAAGGCGTTTCTGGCAACACGATCCCTAGCGGCGCAGCAGGGGTACGAGATACGGCCAGAGCCGGTCGACCACGATCGCGTACCCCTCCGCGGTGGGGTGGATGCCGTCGGCCTGGTTGAGCCGGGCCACCGCGCCGACCCCGTCGAGGAAAAACGGCATGAGCGGCGCCTGGTGGGCCCGGGCCACCTCCGCGTAGAGGCGGTGGAAGTCCTCCGCGTAGCGGTCGCCGTAGTTGGGCGGCAGGCGCATGCCGGCCACGAGCACCCGCACCCCCGCGGCCTGGAAGCGCATGATCATCTGATCGAGGTTGGCGCGCACCCCGGCGAGCTTCTGGCCGCGGAGCGCGTCGTTGACCCCGAGCTCCAGGATCACGATCTCGGGCTTGAGCCGGAGCGCCCAGTCGACGCGCCTCACCCCGCCCGCGGTGGTGTCACCCGATACACCCGCGTTCACCACGCGGTAATCGTAGCCTTCCCGCTTGAGGCGCTCCCCGAGCCGGGCCGGATACGTCTCGTCCGCCGGGACCCCGAACCCGGCGGTGAGGCTGTCGCCGAAGGCCACGATGACGCGCCCCGGCGGTGGGGCGGCGGGCGCCGCCGCGCAGGCGGTGAGCTGGAGGACGACGAGCAGCAGGCCGAGGAGGCCACGCATGAGGCCAGTGTAGTATGAGCCGTGCGCACGCACCGGCTGCTCCGGCTGGTGATGGTGACGGCTGGCCTCGCGACGTCGTGGCCTCTCGCCGCGCCCGGTCCGGCCGTCGCGCTCGACGCCACCCAGCTCGGCGTGGTCGTCAATACCGCGGACCCCTACAGCGTCGAGATCGGCGACTACTACGTGCGCCGCCGCGGGATCCCGCGCGCAAATGTTGTGTTCGTCACGCTCCCGACCGGGCAGGGCGAGATCGGGCGCTCCGCCTTCGAGGCGGCCCGCGCCCAGGTGCAGGCGGGCCTTCCCGGGCGCGTGCAGGCGCTGGCGCTGGCGTGGACCACCCCGTTCCGGGTGGACTGCCTGTCGGTCACCACCGCATTCGGGTTCGGCTTCGACCCGGCGTTCTGCGCGGAGGGCTGCCGCCGCACGCGCCCGAGCCCCTACTTCGACTCGCCGAGCACGACGCCGTTCCGGGATTGGGGCATGCGCCCGGCCATGCTACTGGCCGGGGCGAGCGTGGCGGAGGCCAAGGCGATGATCGATCGCGGCGTGGCCGCCGACTCCTCCTTCCCGTCCGGCACCGCCTATCTTCTCTCCACCTCCGACCGCGCCCGCAACACGCGCGCGGCCCGATACGGTCTCGCCACCGCGCTCGACGTCCCGGTCCGCGTGCGCCGCATCGACGCCGACGCGCTGCGGGACCGGCAGGACGTGCTCTTCTACTTCACCGGCGCGGCGACGGTGGCGGGGCTCGACACCCTTCACTTCCTGCCCGGGGCCATCGCCGACCACCTCACCTCCACCGGCGGCGTGCTGACCGGGCAGGGCCAGATGAGCGTGCTGCGCTGGCTCGAGGCCGGCGCCACCGCCAGCTACGGCGCGGTGGTGGAGCCGTGCAACTTCCCGTCGAAGTTTCCGCAGCCGGTGGTGGTGATCGCCCGCTACACGCGCGGGGAGACCGCGATCGAGGCGTACTGGAAGAGCGTGGCCTGGCCCGGCCAGGGGGTGTTCGTGGGCGAGCCCCTCGCCGCCCCGTTCCGCCCGCGCGCTCGCTAGTCGGCTATCCGGTATGGCCGTGCGCCTGCATGCAGCGCGCGTAGGCGGCCTGGGCCTCCTGGTTATTCTTGTGGATGTCGTTCAGGCCATACAACGTCCCGCCCACCGCTCCAACAAGCCCCCCAATCGCCGCACCCGTTCCGGCGCCCCTGCCACCGCCCGCGATGGCGCCTCCTGCCGCTCCGACCGCCGCCCCGCCTACGCCACCGATGGCGGTGTCCTTCACCACTCCGATTGTCTTGTCCCGCTGACTGGGCGGTGTTGCCACGTACTGGTTACATTTCTCGATTGCCGCTTGAGGCGGGACTGCGGAGGCCGGGCGTGGGGTCGTGGCCGGCGCCACCGGCGGCTTCGCGGGGGCCAGTGTGCTCTCGGTTTGCTGGGCCGGCCTGGTCCCCGTCCAGTTCGCCACCACGATCCCGGTGACCACCGCAGTGACGATCATCAGAGCCATCGCGATCGCGGTTAGCTTCCACGGGTTGTTCCAGCTGTTGTCCATCTCGACCCTCCTCGCTGTTACTCCGCCGGCGCAATACTGAAGGACCGGCAAGTCCCGTACCTGTTTCGCAAGGATTCGATTCTATTGCTCGGAGGGCAAGTTCGTTCCTCGGACAGCCGGTAAAGTCTTCCGGAAAGACTCGGTAAAAGAGGAGGAGCCGAAGCCGACCTGGCAAGCCCGAAGGGGAAGGCCGCCCCGCCGGTGACCGCCCCTTCGGGCTTTGCGTTCCCGTCCTTGGACGAGAGTGACCGCTCGGCGGCCTTGCGCCGTTCCGGTCGACCGCCTCCCATCCTAGCGACCACCCGCCCCCCGCGGCGGCGCGTCGTGGCGTGTAGTATGGACGCCATCATGATCAGCGTGTCCTCGCTATCCATGCGTCTCACGAGCGGCGGTCGCGCGGTCGACGTGCTCACCGACGTGTCGCTCGAGGTACCGGCCGGGCAATTCGTCGCCATCGCGGGACCGTCGGGCAGCGGCAAGTCCACCCTGCTGGGGCTGATCGCCGGGCTCGACCAGCCGACCGGAGGCCGCATCGAGGTGGGGGGCGTCACGATCACCGGCCTGGACGAGGACGCGCTCGCGCGCTTCCGGGGCGACCACGTGGGCTACGTCTTCCAGTCCTTCCACCTGATCCCGACCCTGA
The DNA here is from genome assembly GCA_035312605.1 of Candidatus Methylomirabilota bacterium. Taxonomy (GTDB): domain Bacteria; phylum Methylomirabilota; class Methylomirabilia; order Rokubacteriales; family CSP1-6; genus CAMLFJ01. The sequence continues at coordinate 6,608 of DATGBR010000296.1, read as the reverse complement.
CCGCGCTCGAGAACGTGGCGGTGCCGCTCGAGCTGGCCGGCCAGGACGACGCGGACGCCCGCGCGGCGGCGCTGCTCACCGAGGTGGGCCTCGCCGAGCGCGCCCATCACTATCCGGTGCAGCTCTCGGGCGGGGAGCAGCAGCGGGTCGCGGTGGCGCGGGCGCTCGCCCGCCGGCCGCCCCTGCTCCTGGCCGACGAGCCCACCGGCAATCTCGACTCGGCGACCGGCAAGCAGATCATCGAGCTGCTGGTGGGCGCCAACCGGCGCCTCGGCAGCACCCTGGTGCTGGTCACCCACGACGCGGCCCTCGCCGCCCACGCCGATCGGGTCGTCACCCTCCGCGACGGCCGCATCGTGAGCGACGAGTGAGCCGCTTCGTCCTCCGGCTCGCCTGGCGCGAGACCCGCGGCGCGTGGCGGCACTTCGGCTACTTCTTCGCGTGCATCACGCTCGGGGTCAGCGCGCTCGTCGGGGTCGGCAGCTTTGCGGATAGCCTCGAGCGCACCGTGGCCCGCTCCGCCAAGTCGCTGATGGGCGGCGACGTCGAGATCCGCAGCACCCAGCCTTTCCCCCTGCCGTCCTCGCCCGGTGGTGTGGCCGTCACGCGAGTGCGTGAGCTGGTGGCGATGGCGCAGGCGGGTCCGGCGGCGACCCAGCTCGTCGAGCTGAAGGCGGTGGAGCCGGGCTACCCGTTCTACGGCGCGCTGGTGACCGACCCGGCGAGACCGCTCGAGACGTTGATCGGCGAGGAGCGGGCGCTCGTGCACGAGTCCCTGCTCGCCCGCCTGGGCCTGCGGGTAGGCGATCGATTCCGGGTGGGCCAGGCCGAGCTGACCGTCGCGGGCGTCATCGTGAAGGAGCCGGACCGCGCGGTCGGGGTCTTCTCGCTCGGCCCCCGGGTGATGATCGCCGCCTCCGACCTGGACCGCACCGGGCTCGTCCGCCCCGGCAGCCGCGTGCGCTACCGCACCCTCTTCCGGCTGCCGGAGGGCACGGACGCGAGCGCCTTCCGCGACCGGCTCGCGGAGCGCCTGCCCGCCGCCCAGCGGGTGACGACCTACACCCAGGCCCAGCCCGGCCTCCGCCGTTTCTGGGACCAGCTGACGATGTACCTCGGGCTCACCGGGCTGGTCGCCCTCATGGTCGGCGGCATCGGGGTCGCGGTCAGCGTGAGCGCCTTCGTCAAGGAGAAGCTCCCCACCATCGCGATCATGAAGGCGCTCGGCGCCGGCTGGCGGCCGCTCCTCGCCGCCTACCTGCTCCAGACCGCGCTGCTGGGGCTGGGCGGCAGCCTGGCCGGCGCGCTCCTCGGAAGCCTCGTTCAGCCGCTGCTGGCCCCTACCCTGACGCGGCTCCTCCCGATCGAGCTCCAGCTCTCCTTCTCCCTCCGCGCGGTCCTGGGCGGAGTGGCGATGGGCGTGGGCGTGACCCTGCTCTACGCGCTCTGGCCGCTGCTCCAGATCCGGCGCGTGCCGCCCGCCCTGATCCTGCGCCACGAGGTCGAGCCGCGCCTGCTCGGCCGCCGGCCGTGGGCGGCCGCGGCCCCGATCGCGGCCGGGCTGGCGGCGCTCGCGCTCTGGCAGGCTGGCTCCTGGAAGATCGGCGCGCTGTTCGCGGGCGGCCTCGCGGGCGCGCTGCTGCTCCTGGCCCTGGGCGCACGCGGCGTCATCGCGCTGGCTCGCCGCGTGCGCTGGCGCGCGCCCGCCTGGCGGCAGGGGGCGGCCAACCTCCACCGGCCGGGCAGCCACGCGGGGCCGGTGCTGGTGTCGCTCGGCCTGGCGGTGATGCTCGTGGTCTCGATCGCGCTGCTCGAGAGCAGCCTCCGCTCTCAGCTGGTCGACCGGACCCCGGGCCAGGCGCCCGCCTTCTTCTTCATCGACATCCAGCCCGACCAGGCCGAGCCGTTCGCGGCCCTCGTGGCCGGGCACCGCGCCGACGCGCCCGCCGAGCTGACCCCGGTGGTGCGCTCCCGGCTCGCCGCGGTCAACGGCACGCCGGTCACCCAGGGCGAGAAGACGCGGCGCGAGGAGGCGTGGTACCTCACGCGCGAGTACGTGCTCACGTGGGCCGCCCGACCGCCGGGCCACAATACGGTGGTGGCCGGGCACTGGTGGACGCCTGCTCAGGCCGCGCGCGAGCCCTTGATCTCGGTGGAGGAGGAGATCGCACGCCAGCTCGGCGTCGGCCTCGGCGACACGCTCACCTTCGACGTCCAGGGCGTGCCGGTCTCGGCGCGGGTGACGAGCCTCCGCCACGTGGACTGGCGGAGCCTCGCCTCCAACTTCTTCGTCATCTTCTCGCCGGGCGCGCTCGAGGGCGCGCCCACCACCTTCATCGCCACGGTGCGGGCGCGGCCGGAGCGGGAGCCGGCGCTGCAATCCGCGGTGGTGGCCGCCTTTCCCAACGTCACCGCGATCCCGGTGCGCGAGGTGCTCGAGCGCGTCGCCGCGGTCCTCGATCAGATCGCGCTGGCGGTGCGGCTGGTGGCCGCCTTCAGCATCGGGGCGGGGCTCATCGTGATGGCGGGCGCGCTCGCCATCACCCGCAAGCAGCGTCTCTACCAGTCGGTGATCTTGAAGGCGCTCGGCGCCACCCGGGGCTTCGTCTCCCGGGTGTTCGCGGTGGAGTACGCGCTGCTCGGGGCCGCCGCGGGGGTCGCGGGCAGCGCGCTCGCGGCCGGGCTCGCCTGGGCGATGCTGCGCTGGGCCTTCGACGTGCCGTGGCAGTGGGCGCCCGGCACCCTGGCGGCGGGCGTGCTCGCAGCCACCGGGCTCGCCCTGCTGGTGGGCGTCCTCGGCACGCGGCGGCTGCTCGGCCGGCGCCCGCTCGGCGTGCTGCGAAACGAGTGACGCTCGCCGAGCGGCTGCGCGCGCTCTACCCGGAGGCCTCGGGCCGGAGCCTCAAGCAGTGGCTCGAGACCGGGCGGGTGACGGTCGACGGGCGCGCCTGCCGCGACGGCCGCCTCGCGGTCGCGGCGGGCGCGGTCGTCACGCTGGGCGGGCGGGCGAGCGCGCCGTTCCCGCGCGGGCTGACCCTCGTGCACGAGGACGACGCGATCCTGGTGGTGGTCAAGCCCGCGGGCCTGCTCACCATCGCCACCGAGCGCGAGCGCGAGCGCACCGCGTATCGCCTGCTCTGGGACTATCTCGGATCGAAGCAGGCCCGGCCCTTCATCGTCCACCGGCTCGATCGCGAGACGTCGGGCCTGCTCGTGTTCGCCAAGTCCGAGTCCGTGAAGCGGACGCTCCAGGCCCAGTTCGAGGCCCGCACCGTGGAGCGCGTGTACCGGGCGCTGGTCGAGGGCCGACCGGCCCGCGAGCACGGCACGCTCGAGAGCCGGCTCGCGGAGGACCGGATGCTCCGGGTGCGCTCCGGCGAGCGCGGGCGCGTCGCGATCACCCACTATCGCGTCCTCGCCACCCGCCGCGAGCATAGCCTGCTCGAGCTGCGCCTCGGCACCGGGCGCCGCCACCAGATCCGGGTGCAGCTCGTGGAATCGGGCTGGCCGATCGTGGGCGACGTGACCCACGGCGGGCCGCGGACCGGAGCGGGCCGGCTCTGCCTGCACGCGACGCGGCTCGGCTTCGACCACCCGGTGACCGGCGCGCGGGTGGTGTTCGAGAGCGCGCCGCCCGCCGACTGGGTATAATCCGCGCGGTCTCGGAGAACCACCCCTCACCACAAACCCCTCACCCGGCCCTCTCCCCTGAGGGGAGAGGGTGACGGAGGTCACATGGCCGCGTCGCCGTTCTCGATCGAAGACAAGGTCGCCATCGTCACCGGAGGCGGAGTCGGCATCGGCAAGTCCATCGCGCTCGAGTTCGCCCGCGCGGGCGCCGACGTGGTGATCGCGAGCCGCAAGCTCGAGAACCTCGAGCCGGTCACCGCCGAGATCGCCAAGCTGGGGCGCCGCTCGTTCTGCGTGGCCGTCGACGTCCGCCAGGAGGACCAGGTCAAGGCGCTCGTGGAGCGCACCGTGAAGGAGATGGGCCGCCTCGACGTCATGATCAACAACGCGGGCGCGTCCTTCCGGGCCAAGGTCGAGGACATCTCGGCCAACGGCTGGAACACGGTGGTCGGCATCAACCTGAACGGCACGTTCTTCGGCTGCAAGTGGGCGGGCAAGCAGATGCTGGACCAGCCCTCCGGCGGCGCCATCATCAACATCTCGTCGATCGCGGGCGTCTACGGCTCGACGATGATGTCGCATTACGGGGCCTCCAAGGCCGCGGTGATCAACTTCACCCGCGAGCTCGGCATGGCCTGGGGCCGCCGGGGCATCCGAGTGAACTGCATCGCCCCCGGGCCGGTGGAGACCGAGGGTTACATGGGCGTGCTCACCAAGCAGGATCCGGCCGCGGCCAAGAAAGCCTACGACACGGTGGCGGCCCGCGTGGGCATGGGCCGGTGGGGGAAGGTCGAGGAGATCGCGTATCCGTGCATCTTCCTCGCGTCCGCCGCGTCCTCGTTCATGAACGGCGAGACCATCGTCATCGACGGCGGGGCCGCGCCCCAGCTCGGCGAGGGCTGAGGGCCCGCTCCCGGCCCATGCCCGAGCTCCCGGAGGTCGAGGCGGCGCGCCGCGCCGCGCAGAAGGTGGCGGCCGGACGGCGCATCGTCGAGGCCCACGTGGCCGACGACCCGATCGTCTTCGAGGGCGTCGCGCCCGCCCGGTTCCGTCGCGCCCTGGTCGGCCGTCGCGTGAAGGCGGTGCGGCGGCACGGCAAGCACCTCTGGCTCGAGCTGGACCGGCGGCCGTGGCCGTGCCTGCACTTCGGCATGACCGGCGGCATCCATGTACCGACGGGCCGCGCGGTCCGCCTCGTCTCCGACGGTAGTGTCGATCGGCCCGACTGGCCGCCGCGCTTCACCAAGCTCCACCTCCGCTTCGCGGGCGGCAGCGAGCTGGCCCTGGCCGACGGCCGGCGCCTCGGTCGCATCCGGCTGCGCCAGGACCCGCCCACCGAGCCGCCGATCAGCGTGCTCGGCTTCGACGCCTGGCGCGCGCTGCCCACGCCCGCGCGCTTCCACGCGATGCTGCGCGAGCGGAAGTCACCGATCAAGGCGGTGCTGCTCGACCAGGCCTTCGCGGCGGGCATCGGCAACTGGATCGCGGACGAGGTCCTCTACCAGGCCGGGATCGCGCCCAAGCGCCGCGCCAACACGCTCTCCGCCGCGGAGGCCGGGCGCCTGCGGACCCGGATCCGCTCGGTGATCGGCGGGGCGGTGCGCGCGGGCTCGGACAGCGACCGCTTCCCGCGCTGGTGGCTCTTCCACCGCCGCTGGGGCCACCGCCGCGGCGGCCCACCCGCCACCACGGTGCGGGGCGAGCACATCCGCCACGAAACGGTCGGCGGCCGCACCACCGCGTGGGTGCCCTCGGCGCAGCGCTGAGGTATACTCCCCCCAGCTTTCCCCCTGAGAAAGGAGCCCCCATGAGAGAGGCTGTCGTCGTCGCCAGCTCCCGCACCCCGCTCGCCAAGTCCCATCGCGGGTCGTTCAACATCACCCGCCCGGATGACCTGGCCGCCCACTGCATCAAGGACGTCCTCGGCAAGGCCCCGCAGCTCGACATCGCCGAGATCGAGGACGTGATCATGGGCTGCGCGCAGCCCAACGGCCCGCAGGGCAGCAACGTGGCGCGCGTGGCCCTGATCCGCGCCGGTCTGCCGGTCTCGGTCGCGGGCACGACGGTCAACCGCTTCTGCTCGTCGGGGCTGCAGGCCATCGCGATGGCCGCGCACCAGATCATCCTGGGCGGGGCGGATGCCGCCATCGGCGGCGGCCTCGAGTCGATCAGCATGATGAAGCGCGACGGCGATCCGAACCCGTGGGTGAAGGAGAAGAAGCCCGGCATCTACATGGTGATGGGCGACACCGCGGAGGTGGTGGCCAAGCGCTACAACGTCACCCGCCAGATGCAGGACGAGTACTCCCTGGTGAGCCAGCAGCGCACCGCGCGGGGCCAGCAGGAGGGCTTCTTCAAGGAAGAGATCGCGCCGATGCAGGTCGTGCGCGGCATCGTGGACAAGAAGACCGGGGAGATCACCGGCAAGGAAGACGGCTACGTGGACAAGGACGAGTGCAACCGTCCGGACACCACGCTCGAGGGCCTGCTCGCGCTGCAGCCGCACTTCGACAAGACGAGCGGCAAGGGCAGCGTCACCGCGGGCAACTCCTCGCAGCTCTCCGACGGCGCCTCCGCCACGCTGCTGATGTCGGCGGACCGCGCCAAAGCGCTCGGCATCAAGCCCAAGCTCATCTTCCGCGGCTTCGCGGTCGCCGGCTGCGAGCCGGACGAGATGGGCATCGGGCCGATCTACGCGGTGCCGAAGCTGCTCAAGCGCAACGGCCTCAGGATGGACGACATCGACGTGTGGGAGCTGAACGAGGCCTTCGCCTCCCAGGTGGTCTACTGCCGCGACAAGCTGGGCATCCCGATGGAGAAGCTGAACGTCAACGGCGGCTCGATCTCGATCGGCCACCCGTTCGGCATGACCGGCTCCCGCATGGTCGGCACCATCGCCAACGAGATGCTGCGGCGCAAGGCGAAATACGGCGTGGTGACGATGTGCATCGGCGGCGGTCAGGGCGCCGCGGGCCTCT
>DATGBR010000295.1:0-7487 GCA_035312605.1 Candidatus Methylomirabilota bacterium | reverse complement strand
TTCCAGGAAGTGCAGGTGCGCGACGGTCTCGCCGATCGCGAAGCCCATCTGGTGGGTGTCGAGCTGCCGGCGAAAGAGCACCGGCACCAGCTCGTGGGCCGTCCGCGGCTCGGCGAGGGCGTCGATCGCCTCGCTGAGGCGCTCGTCGTGGTGGTGCTGCAGGTAGTCCAGCCGCGTGTGCAGGCCGATGAAGGGCAGGCCGTGCGACGGCAGCACGAGCGTCTCCTCGGGCAGCGGCCGGAAGCGGCCGAGCGAGTCGAGGTAGAGCTTGAGCGGGTTGCCGTTGGGCTGGTCCGGCCACACGCTCACGTTGGTGGTGATCTTGGGCAGAACCTGGTCGCCCGAGATCAGCACGTTGGCCTCCGGGCAGTACAGGCAGGCGTGCTCCGGCGCGTGCCCCATCACCGTGAACGCGTGCCAGGCGCGGCCCCCGATGGTGACCACGTCCCCCTCGCGCACCGCGCGGAACTCCGGCGCGACCGTCGGCACGAGCTGGCGGAAGTGGTTCCCGCGCCCGCGGAAGGCCTCCACCGACGCCTCCGGCACCCCGTGGCGCCGGTAGTGGTTGAGCCGCTTCTCGGAGTCGTTGCCTCCCATCCCCTGCCAGGCGAGCTGGGCCATGAGCCACTCCGCCTGGGGGCACCACAGCTCGACGCCGAAGCGCTGGGCGAGCCAGTCGGCGTTGCCGATGTGATCCGGATGGAAGTGGGTGACCAGCACCCGCACGATCGGCTTGTCGCGCAGCTCGCCCGCGAAGAGCGCCTCCCACAGGGCCCGGGTCGGCGGCAGCCCGACCCCGGTGTCCACCACCGTGATCCCGTCCCCGTCGTCGAGCAGCCACAGGTTGATGTGGTTGAGCTGGAACGGCAGCGGCATCCGGATCCAGCGGATGCCGGAGGCAACCAGGATGCTGGCCCCGCCCTCGGGGGGCTCGGGCCAGGGGTGGATCAGGCCGGGCGCGGGCGCGGCCAGCGGATGCTCGGGCTCGGGGCTCATGCGCGCGTCACTTCTTCCGGTACACGTTCAGGCCGATCTTCTCCTCCCGCTCCGGCACCGTCACGTTGCCCTCGGTGGAGGCCACGATGATGGTCTTGCCGGACGAGGAGGGGCCGAACTCCTTCGACAGGTCGACGGTGATCGTGAGGATGTTGCCGGCGATGGTCATCTCGACGTTCTTCATGGATAGGCCTCCGAGACCCTATGATATGCCAAGGAGGGACACGACATGACGCGATCCACACTCGCGACGCTCGGGGCCCTGATCCTCACCGCCGGCTGCGCCGCCACCACCTCGACCGCCGAGTCCCCCACCGACTCGAAGGACCGGGCGGAATGCAAGGAGTACGCGCGCCCCTTCGAGCACTCCGGCCGGATGAAGGATGCCTGCCTGATCAGCCGGGGCTACACCGTGAGCTACAGCACCAACGGGGGCGGCGTCGACGTCACCGCGCGGGCCCAGCCTCGGCCCGCCGCCGAGGCGGTCGCCACCGACCTCAAGGCCTGCAACGACCAGTCGGGGATGGGCTACGTCGGTCGCCTGCAGTTCGCCCGCTGCATGACCCCGCGCGGCTACGCGGTGCGGAGCGGCGACTAGTCAGTCGACCGGCGCGGGCAGCGGCGGCACGCGGCCGCCCTCGCCTTCCTCCTCCTCGCGCGGTAGCACCGGGTCCACCCGCACCCGTCGCATCAGGGGCAGGAAGAGCGGGACGATCGAGAAGAGGATGGCGAGGAGCCAGAAGTCGTCCGCGTAGGCGAGCACCTGCGCCTGCCCCACCGCGTCCTGGTAGAGCATGGCCACCGCCTGGCGCTGGGCGGTGAACGCGTCGCTGCCGTGGGCCAGGAAGTGGCTCGTCCAGCGGGCGAGCCGCTCCTGGGTCGCGGGGTCCCACACCGTGACGTGGCTCACCAGGTTCTGCTGGTGGAACTGGCTGCGCTGGGCGAGCAGCGTGGTGGCGAGCGCGATGCCCACGCTGCCCCCGAGGTTGCGCAAGACGTTGTAGGCCGACGTGGCGTTGACCAGCTTGTCCCTCCGGATGGTGGCCAGCGTCAGCGTCGAGAGCGGCACGAAGATGAAGCCGAGCGCGAAGCCCTGGATCACCCGCGGGAGGGTGAGCGTCCAGTAGTCCATCCCCAGGGTGAGGTTCGACATCATGTAGAGACTGAGCGCGTTGACCAGGCAGCCGAAGGTGAGGAGCACGCGCTGGTCCACGCGCGTCACCAGCCGCCCGCACAGGATGAGCGAGAACATGTTGCCGACGCCCCCGGGCGCGAGCACCAGGCCCGAGGTCAGCGCGTCGTAGCCGAGCAGCTTCTGGGAGTAGAGCGCGAGCAGCACCATGCTCGAGAACATGCCGAGCCCGATGAGGGCGATGAAGGTGGCTCCGAACGCGAAGTTCCGGTCGGTGAACACGGCCAGGTCGAGGACCGGGTCCTTCGCCAGCAGCTCGCGGGCCACGAAGCCCACCAGGGCGACGCCGGCCACGATCGCGAGGGTGACGATCAGGGTGGAGTCGAACCAGTCCTCGCGCTCGCCCCGGTCGAGGAAGAGCTGCAGGCAGCCGAAGCCCAGCACCATCAGCACGAGCCCGGGCCAGTCCACCCGCGCCGGCTTGCGCAGGTAGGGCGGATCGAAGAGGAACGCGCTGGCCATGAAGAAGCCGAGCAGGCCGACCGGCAGGTTGATGTAGAAGATCCAGCGCCAGGACCAGTTGTCCGCGATGTAGCCGCCCAGGGTGGGGCCGATGATCGGCCCCATCATGAACCCGACCCCCCACACCGCCATCGCGAGCCCGCGCTGCCCGAGCGGGAAGATCTCCCAGAGGATGGCCTGCGACAGCGGGATGATCGGCCCGCCCCCGATGCCCTGGAAGATGCGCGCGAGGATCAGGAAGGTCAGGTTGGGGGCCATGCCGGACAGCACCGAGCTGACCGTGAACAGCACGCAGCAGATCAGGAAGAAGCGCTTGCGGCCCAGCACCCCGGCGAGCCAGCCGGTGGCGGGAATGATGATGGCGTTGGCCGCGAGATAGGAGGTGATGACCCACGACACCTCCTCGAGCCCGGCGGAGAGCGAGCCCTGGAGATGCGGCAGCACCACGTTGGTCACGCTGGTGTCGAGCACCTGCATGAAGGCCACCACCATCACCGAGAGCGTGATGGCCCACTTGCGGGCGGAGGAAATCGGGCCGGCGTCGGGGGTCGCGGCCATGCGGCGCGCTCTCCGCTACCGCACCCGGATGACCACGTAGGCCGACATCCCCGCCCGCAGGGTGTGGGGATTGCCGAACTCGCGGGGATCGAGGCGGATCTTCACCGGCACCCGCTGGACCACCTTGACCCAGTTCCCGGTCGCGTTCTCGGGCGGCAGCAGCGAGAAGCGTGAGCCGGTGCCCGCGCTGAGCGAATCGACGGTGCCGTGGAAGACCTGGCCCGGGAACGTGTCGATCTCCACGGTGGCCGGCATTCCCGGCCGCACCCGGGAGAGCTGGGTCTCCTTGAAGTTGGCGACCACCCACACGTCCTGCAGCGGCACCAGCGCGAGCAGGGGCTGGCCCATCTGCACCACCTGCCCCACCTCCACGCTCTTCTTCGACACCACCCCGTCGCCGGGCGCCCGCACCTCCGCGTGCGCGAGCTGCAGCTCCGCGAACGCGAGGTCGGCCTGCGCCTGGCTGAGCGCGGCGACCGCGCGCTCGATCTCGGCCTCCTTCACGATGACCTGGCGCCGCTGGCTCTCCACCCGTCCGAGCGCGGCCCGCGCCTCGTTGATGCGCTGCTTGGCCTGGTTCACCGCGAGGATCCGGCTGGTGAGCGCGGCCTCGGCCTGCTGCGCCTCCTTCTCGGCCTGGTTCAGGCGCTTCTGGGTGGCCTCCAGGGTGGCGGTCGCGGTGGCCGAGGTCATCTCGGCCTGATCGAAGTCGCGCTGGGCGACGAAGCCGCCCTCGAGCAGCCGGCGCATCCGCTCCTTCTCTCGCGCGGTCTGGCGCTGGGTGGACTGCCAGCCGGTCACCTCCGCGGTCATCGCCGCGGTGGCCGCGTGCTTGGCCTCCAGCGTGGCCCGCGTCTCCACCACCGCCGACTGAGCCGCCTGCTCCGCGACCCGCGCCGACTCGAGCGCGGCGCGCGCCTCCTCGACCTGGGCCGCGGTGGTCTCGCGGGTCAGCTGGGTCTCGGAGCGGGTGGCCTGCTGGCTGGCCGCTGCGACCGCCACCGCGGCCCGGGCCTGGTCGCGCTTGGCCGCGTAGTCGCGCGGATCGATCCGGAGCAGGAGGTCGCCGGCCTTGACCGCGCGGTTGTCGTCGACGTGGATCGACGCCACGTGGCCCGCGACCTTGGCGCTGATGACGACGATGTTGCCCTCGACGTAGGCGTCGTCGGTTGCGACGTGCTTGCGGCTCTCCCACCAGACGTAGCCGCCGTAGATCAGCGCGATCAGCGAGACCGCTGCGGTCAGGCCGATCAGACGCCCTCGTCTCATGGCTCGGGTATGCTACCACCGGTGCCGATCCGGCGGCGGCTACTTGAGATCGGACGACGGCACCACCCGGTAGCGGCCCGGGAACCGCTCGAGGAGGCGGTTGATCTCCTGCGACGAGAGCTCCTGGCGCTGGCCGGTGGTGGTGTCCTCCCGGGTCCGGCGGCACGAGCGCCGATGGTATCCCCGCCCCCCGGCCGCGCTTGACTCCGCCACGTGGCCCGGTCACTATCGGCGTCGTGCACTTCGGGGTCTTCGTCGAGGAGCTGCGCCACGGGGCGACCCAGGCGGGAGCATTCCGCGACATCTTCGAGACCGCCGACCGGGCCGAGGCCGGCGGCGTCGACTGCGTCTGGCTCGGCGAGATCCACTTCACCCCGAGCCGCTCCGTCATCTCCGCCTCCCTCCAGGTCGCCAGCGCGATCGCGGCCCGCACCCGGCGGGTCCGGATCGGCACCGCGGTCCAGGTCCTCCCGCTCAACCATCCCCTGCGCATCGCGGAGGAGGTCGCGACGGTCGACCACATCAGCGAGGGTCGCTTCGAGTTCGGGATCGGCCGCAGCGGGGTGGTGCGCACCTACGACACCTACGGCGTGCCGTACGTGGAGAGCCAGGCGCGCTTTCGCGAGGCCCTCGACATCCTCCGCCAGGCCTGGACCGGGGAACCCTTCAGTCACCGGGGCGAGTTCTACCGGGTGGACAACGCCACGGTAGCCCCGCGGCCCTACCAGGTGCCGCACCCGCCGATCCGCATGGCGGCCACGAGCGACGAGACGTTCCCGGCCGCGGGGCGGCTCGGCCTGCCGATCTTCATCGGCCTGCGCGCGACCGAGATCTCGGACCTCCAGGCCCAGCTCGGGCCCTACCGGGACGCCTGGCGCGAGGCGGGCCACCCGGGACGGCCGAGCGTCTACCTGCGGATCCCGGTCTACGCCTCCCCCACCGAGGCGGGGGCCCGCGAGGAGCCGCGCGAGAGCCTCACCTCGTTCTTCGCCCGCCAGACCGAGCTGGCCCGCCAGGCGGTGGGCCGCGCGGGCGCGGGCCCGGCGGACCGGCGCCAGATGCAGGCGGAACGGATGGCCGCGCTCTCGTATGACGACATCGTCGAGCGCAAGGGCGTGTTCGGCACCGCTCGCGGCGTCATCGATCGCCTGACCGGTCTGCGCGAGCAGCTCGGGATCGACGGGGTAGTGGCCGAGCTGAACCCGGGCGGGCGGATCCCGCCGGACCTCGAGGCGCGGAGCCTGCAGATCCTCACCCGCGACGTGATCCCGGCCTTGAAGGCCTGAGGCCGACTCGCATGAGCGAGGAGGCGCTGCGCCGGATCGCCCTCCAGGTGCGCAACTGGGGCAAGTGGGGGCCGGACGACGAGCTCGGCACCCTCAACTACATCACCCCGGAGCGGGTGGCGACGGCCTGCCGCCTCGCCACCACCGGCAAGGTGTTCGCGCTCGGCATTCCGCTCGATCGCAACGGCCCCCAGAGCGGCACCCGCGCCCGCTTCAACCCGATCCACACCATGTTCCGCGACGGCGGCGACGCGCCGCGGACCCCGGCCGAGGTGGCCGCGATGGAAGGCTACGGCGGCTCCGACGACTGGATCGTCATGCCGCTCCAGTGCGTGACCCACTGGGACAGCCTGGCCCACATCTTCTACGAGGGGAAGATGTACAACGGCTACGACGCCACGCTGGTGACCAGCAGCGGCGCGGCCCGGAACAGCATCGACAAGACCAAGAGCAAGCTCGCCGGGCGCGGCGTGCTCCTGGACGTGGCGCGCCACAAGGGCGTGAAGGCGCTCGAGCCCGGCTACGCCATCACCGTCGCCGATCTCGAGGCCACCGCCGCGGCGGCGCGCGTGGAGGTGCTGCCGGGCGACATCCTGCTCGTCCGCACCGGCCACATGTCGCGCTACCTCGACCGGAACGACTGGCGGCACTACGACCTCGACCCGTTCCCGGGGCTCTCGGTGCACACCGCCCCGTGGCTGCACGCCCGGCAGATCGCCGCGATCGGCTGCGACAACTACGCGGTGGAGGTGCGCCCGTCCGAGATCGCGGGCTTCCGCAACCCGTTCCACGTGGTGGCGATCCCCAACATGGGGCTCACCCTCGGGGAGATCTTCTTCCTGGAGGAGCTGGCCGCGGACTGCGCGGCCGACGGCCGCTACGCGTTCCTCCTCGTCGCGCCCCCGCTGCCGGTCGCGCGCGCGGTCGGCACGCCGATCAACCCCTACGCGATGAAGTAGCCGCCGCCATGGAGATCGTACTGGTCGTCGATGACGAGCCCGACATCCGGGCGGTGATCCGCGGCATGCTCACCCAGAAGGGCTACACCGTGCTCGACACCGGCGACCCCCAGCAGGCGATCCGGATGTCCACCCAGCAGGCGGTGCACCTGCTGGTCACCGACATGGTCATGCCGCTCATGAAGGGCACCGACCTCGCCAAGCGCGTCCAGGAGGTGAGCCCGTGGACCAAGGTGCTGCTGATGTCGGCCTACAAGGTGGCGGAGGTGACGACCTCCGGGCTGCCCTTCATCGCCAAGCCGTTCACGCCCGAGGCGCTGGTGGAGAAGGTGCGCCAGATCCTGAGCGCGCCCTCTCCGTTCACCCGCCCGGCGCCTGCGACCCCGCCCGATCCGGCGCCCGGCGCCTAGGGCGCGCGCCCGCTCAGGGATAGATCTGGCGGTAGGCCAGGCGCGCGCGCGCTCCCGAGCCGCCGAAGCGCGCGTTGTAGTCCCGGGTCATGGCGCGGAGCGTGTCCGACTCCACGAAGGCACGCAGCGACTCCTCCGAATCGAACTCGTAGCAGACCATGTACTGCCACGGCTCGGAGCCCGCGTGCGGGGTCTCGAGGGGAAGGGCCGCGTAGCGGCGCATCGCGAGGCAGCCCGGGACCTGGGCCGCCTCGCGGGACCGCACCGCGTCGTACCACTCGTTGAACGCCGCCTCCTGCTCGGGGGCGATGGTGGCCTTGACGACGAACAGCGCGGGGCGCGTCATCTGATCCGG
>DATGBR010000294.1:0-6420 GCA_035312605.1 Candidatus Methylomirabilota bacterium | reverse complement strand
AAGCCGAGGCGCACCCGCTCGCCCTCGCGCCACTCGCGCGCCCGGCTCAGGAGGAGCACGATGCAGTGCTCGCCGCCGAGGGCGACGCGGGCCTCGTAGCGATCGCCGACGAAGGACAGGGTGTCGATGGTGCCGAGGAGGTGGTCGGGGTCGCTTCCCGCCGCGTCGTCCGGCGCCACCCGGATGTCCTCGGGGCGGATCGCGATCGTCGCCGCCGCCCCCGGGGCGAGGGGGGCCGCGGACGTGCTCCGGCCCGCGAGCGTGCATCCGGTGAGCGGCCCGTTCATCGCCACCGTCACGCTGGCTCCGACCCGCGCGGACGCGGAGGCGGTGACGCGGCCGGCGAGCACCACCGTCTGGCCGAGGAAGTCCCGCACGAAGGCGGACGTGGGCTGCTCGTAGAGGGTGCGCGGCGTGCCGACCTGCTCCACGCGCCCCCGGTGCATCACCGCGATGCGGTCGGAGAGGCTGAGCGCCTCGACCTGGTCGTGGGTGACGAAGAGCACCGTGATGCCGAGGCGGCGCTGCAGGAGCTTCACCTCCACCCGCATCTGCTCGCGCAGCTTGGCGTCCAGGTTGCTGAACGGCTCGTCGAGCAACAGGAGATCCGGCTCGTAGACGAGGGCGCGGCAGAGGGCCAGGCGCTGCATCTGCCCGCCGCTCAGCAGCGTGCCGGGCCGCGTCTCGGTCCCGCCCAGGCCGACCAGGTCCAGCACCCGGGCCACCTTCTCGCGCACCGCCGCCCGCGGGAGCCCGCGCAGCTCGAGCGGATAGGCGACGTTCTCGAACACGGTCATGTGGGGCCAGACCGCGTAGGACTGGAACACCATGCCGAGGTTACGGCGGTTGGGGGCGACGAAGAGCCGGCGCGCCGCGGAGGCCACCACCCGGTCGCGTAGGGTGATCTCGCCGCCGTCGGGCTGCTCGAGGCCGGCCACCAGCCGCAGGGTGGTGGTCTTGCCGCAGCCGCTCGGCCCGAGCAGGGTGAAGACCTCGCCGCGGCGGATCGAGAGGGAGACGGAATCCACCGCCGCCGCCTCCCCGAATCGCTTGCTGACGCGGTCGAGCGCGAGGACCGTCTCGCCGCCGCCGGGCTGCGCGGGCACGTTCGGCTCCGTGGGCGGGTGCGTTACTTGATGACCGCCTTGCCGATGTCCTGCGTCTTGACGACCTCGGCCAGGTTCTCCTCCGCGTCGACCTGCAGGAGCTTGGCCGCCCGGGGGACCGCGTACTGCGGGTTGCCCGGCTCGACGCCGAGGCGCCGGCTGTTGGTCTCGACCTCGCGGGCCCACACCACCTGGGCGTCCTTGGTGAGCAGCCAGTTGATGAAGACCTTGGCCGCGCTCGGGTGGGGCGCCCGGTTCAGCAGCCAGACCACGCTGCTGCTCGAGTTGAAGGTGTCCATCTCGGGGAAGTGGAGGGTCTTGAGGTTCTTGCCGAGCCCCTGCTTCTGGAACTGGCTCAGGAGGAGCGGGTTGACCCCGAGCGCGATGGGATAGCGGCCCCGCACCATGAACTCGGCGATCTGGCGGGTGTCGCGACTCAGCGCCGGCTCCTGGTCCACGAAGAGCTTCTTGATGATGTCGTCGCCCAGGTTGAGGCGCGCGCTCGTCATGGACCAGAAGGAATCGCCCATCGTCCGCACGTCGGGCAGGAGCAGCTTGCCCCTCCAGCGCGGATTCAGGAGATCGGTGAGGCTCTTGACCTGGTCGTCCTTCACCAGGTCGGTGTTGATCGTGACGCCCGCCCCCCGGACCGCGCAGAACGCGTAGGCGAGCGCGCGGTCCTTCACCGCGCTGAAGCCGCGCTCGAAGCCGCCGTCCCAGCCCGCGTCGTCCAGCACCTCCGGCAGCACGATGGCCGGCCGCACCGGATCCCACACCCCCGCCGGCCGCAGCACCTGGAGCGCGGTGCTGGTGGGAATGGTGGTCACGTCCCAGGTGAAGAGGCTCGCCTGGCGCTCTTGCAGGACGCGCGGGGCGAAGTCCTGGGAGTGGAGCCCGGTGTGCTCGAGCTTGATGTCGGGATAGGCCTGGCTGAAGGCCTTGAGGGCCCGCTTGTAGCCGTCGCCGGGGAAGGTGTTGACGACGACCTTGCCCTCCTTCTTGGCCGCGGCCACGACGTGCTGCCACTCCGCCGGGGTGACGCTGGCGCGGGCCGGGGTCGCTCGCGTGAGGGCCGCCGCCGCGCCGCCGAGGGCGATGGTCCGGAGCAGCCGCCGGCGGCTGAGGGTCACCGCGCGGACCGTCGCCGCTGCTCCTGGAGGTAGCGCACCGAGACCCGGTCGAGCGGGACCGCATCCGGCGAGAGATCGTCGGGGTTCCGGTACTCGAACGGGGCGTCGCGGCCGCCGAAGTGCTTGGTGACCACCAGGCGGCGCCACTGGATCACCTCCGCGTCGGTCGACGAGAGCTTCTCGGGGCTGTCGTAGCGCTGGTTGATCATCACGCGCTCGTCCTGGCGCGAGAAGTTGTACTCGATGATCCACCGATGGATCGCCGCGTAGGCCAGCCGCTCGCCGAGCCGCCCGAGCGCGGTCTTGGGCCGGAGGCAGTGGTAGTACCACACGCGCGTCAGGTGCTCCTCGACCGGCACGCACATGCGGGTGTAGAGGTCCCAGCCGAACTCGGCGCGGAACATGCCGGGCAGGTGATGGCCGCCGCACCACTTGGCCGACCGGGGCGGAGGAATGTGGCGCCGCGCCCGCTCGGCGAGCGGCCGGGTGAGCCACGTCCAGAACCGCCGGTACGTCGTCTTCGGCCACGCGCGGCCGTCGGGGTAGACGTCCTGGCGCGGGTTCTGGCGCATGTAGTTGGACTCCGCCACGTCGCCGCCGAAGCCGTTGCCCACGAAGATCGGATGTTCGCCCTGCGCGCCCCGTGCGATGAAGCCGCTGCGGGCGACCACCACCGCGTTGCGGTGCACGTAGTTGACGTGCGAGTCCATCGAGTTCTCGAGCGCGACCTCCCAGTTGCACCGCCAGTCGACCTGGCCGATGAGGATGAGGGTCTCCTCGTCGAAGAACTCCTCCGGGACGTCCTGCTCGATGGGGGCGGGCGCGCCCTCGCCGATCCAGACGAACACCAGGCCCTTGACGGTGCGGGTCGGGTACGCCTTGGCCTCGGTGCCGGCCTTGCCACACACGCCGGAATTCGGGCCCTCCGAGAGCACCATCACGTTCTTGCCCGACTCGTCGTAGACCCAGCCGTGGTACGGGCACGCCACGGTTCCCTGGTAGTGGCAGTCGCCCTCGCTGAGGCGCGCCCCGCGATGCGGGCAGACGTCCTGGATCGCCACCACGTCGCCCGCCGCCCCGCGGAACAAGCACAGCTCCTCGCCCAGGAGCGAGACCTTGATCGGCTTCCGCCGCCCGACGTGGCGGGCCTCGACCGCGGGGTACCAGTAGTTGCGCAGGCCGAGCTTCGGGATCAGGTGCCGGATGTCGCCGCTGAGCTTGGGGACGGCGCCGTTCGGGCGCGCGTCGGCGACGTGCAGGCGCGGGGTCGGCTGGGGAGTGGGTGTCGGCACGCCGATCTCCTTCAGGGCATGAACGTGGCAAAGCACTTGTTCGAGTTGAACGACCACGTCTCGAGGAAGTAGCACTCGTCGGGTTTGCGTCCGAGCGCCTCCATGGCGCCGGCCAGCATGTACCAGTTCAGCATCTCCTGCTGGCCCGACGACTCGATGGCCTCGAGCGGCGTCTTCCGCCACGTCTCGTAGTCGCCGATGCGGAGGGCCTCGTAGAGGCGGCGGTCCGACTCGATGTCGGGGTAGAGCTGGTGGTTCTTGTCGGTGAGGAAGGCGTGCGACCAGCTCGACGACGCGATCAGGGCGGTGCGCCAGGGGCTGTCGCGCATGACCCGCGCGGTCGCCGCGCCCACCTCCATGCAGCGCTTCGGCGAGGGCGACGGCGGATCGAGGTCGGCCTCCGCGAGCGGGTGGGCCAGGCTCGCGCGCCCGCCCCGCTGGGCGATCACCCGGCGCCCGTAGCAGTTCACCTGGAAGGCGATGACCGGGTACGGGAAGCCGACGCGATCGTAGTCGAGGAACATGATCGTGTTGAGGAAGGCGTGCGCCAGCCCCGGGTAGTGGAGCGGCTTGTAGGCGTAGGCCATGTCGACACCCTGCTCGAGGAGCCCCGTCGCCAGGTGCTTGCCGGCCTCGCGGTGGCCCATGATCTGGAACGACGTCTCGGACGGCTCCCCCCAGACGTTGGGCCCGCCGCCCGCCCGCCGCCACGGCCGCGCTTCCACCTTGTCGTAGGCCAGCACGCAGAACGGGGGAATGACGTCCGCGGTGAAGTTCTCGTGCTGGTCGTCACCCCAGATGACCACCACGTCGGGCCGGAAGTCGTCGAGGATCTTCCGCGCCTTGCGGAAGTGGTGGAGCAGGGCGTCGCGATGGCCGGCCGCGCTCGCGGCGCCGCCGTCGGACCCGTACTCGGCGCGCATCGGGGCCGGCCAGCTCGCGGGATCTCGGTGGCGCTCGGGCAGGCCGGGATCCTGGAGGACCCGGCGAAGGATGCTGGCCATATTCTGGTCCAGACCGGTGAGTGGCGGGTAGTGCGTCATGCCCAGCCCGAGAATCTCGCCCATGGAGGTGGCTCCTCGCCGTCCGGGTAAAGCGCTTGCGCCACCCTAGTCCCCCGGTCCCGGCCTTGTCAACTCGGCCCGTCCGGTGGGCGGGGGCGGTCCCGCTACTGCCCGCCGGTCACGTCGATGGTGACGCCGGTCACGAAGTCCGCGTCGGACGAGACCAGGAAGCAGATGACCCGGGCCTGGTCCTCGGGGGTGGCCACCCGCCCCAGGGGGGTGCGCCGGATCTCGGCGGCCTGGCCCTCGGCCGACCGGCGGTCCCAGTGTGGCCGGATGCGCTCGGACAGGGTCAGGCTGGGGGCGATGGCGTTGACGGTGATGCCGTGGGGCCCCAGCTCGAAGGCGAGCTTGCGGGTGAGCGCGATGATGCCGCCCTTGGCGGTCGCGTAGGCGCTCGAGCTCGACTGGCTGACCCCGCGCCCGGCGATCGACGCGAGGTTGACGATCTTGCCGGCGCCCTGCCGCTTCATCACCGGCACCACCGCGTGGGTGAAGAGGAAGGTGCCGGTGAGGTTGAAGTCGAGCAGCTTCTGCCACTCCGGGAGCGAGAGCTCGTCGAGCGCGGCGGCGGGCCGGGGCACGATGGTGCTGCCGCCCACCGCGTTGACCAGGATGTCGATGCGCCCGTGCGCGTCGACGGCCCGCTTCACCACGCCGTCCACCGCGGCCGGGTCGAGCGCGTCGGCCCGCAGGGCGAGCGCGCGGCCGCCCGCGGAGGCGACGTCGGCGGCGAGGCGATCGAGCGCGGCCTGCTCCACGTCGACGCCCACCACCGTGCCGCCCTCGCGGGCGATGATCATCGCGGTCGCCTTCCCGATGCCCGCGCCCGCCGCCGAGATCAGCGCGACTTTACCCTCGAATCTCATGAGCTCTCTCCGCGTACACTGGGGATCGTGACCTACGATTGCGTCTTCTGCGGCGAGGAGAACGACGTGCTGGTCGACCCGAGCGGCGGCCGCCACCAGACGTTCACCGAGGACTGCACGGTGTGCTGCCGGCCCAACCTGATCACGCTGACGTTCGACGACGACGGCGACGTCGCGATCGAGGTGGTGCAGGAATACGAGGCCTGACCCATCAAGGCAGGGGGATCCGCGACGGCAGGCCGGTCTGCGCGGTGAGGCCGCCGTCGGCCACCACCGCGGCGCCGGTCACGTAGGACGCCAGGTCGGAGGCGAGGAACATGACGACGCTGGCCATCTCCTCCGGGCGGTCGAGGCGGCGCATCGGGATCATCGCGGTCGTGGCGTCGGCGAAGCCGGGGATGGCGAGCGACGGGCGCAGCAGCGGGGGGTCGATTGCCCCCGGGCAGACGCAGTTGACCCGGATGTCGCGCCCCGCCGCGCTTGTAAGCCACCATCCGGTACCCGTCTACCTTCTCCTCGTAGATCCAGCCGGGGCGGTGGAAGGGCGTGGCGGCCTGGGTAGCGTGCATCAGGCCGAGGGCGCTACGTTGGGCCAGCGGTGGCGGGGACACTACCTTAAGTCTACAGTGAAGGTGAAGCCGCCGCACTACCGCGAGGGTGAGCGCGGGTGGGAGCCGAAGGGCAAATCGTAGCCGACCTACGCCGCGTGATGTAACGCCGTTCCGCCTTGGTGCCTCAATGTCTTTGCTCGATCACCAACCCCACGGGCCACCCCACCAGTTCATCGACGCTTCCCAGTTCGCGTGCGCCGCCGACATCTGCTCATCGGCGATCTTCTTCTGAAGGCTGAGTTCCTGGAACTTCTGGTAACGCTGCTCGTCGCCGACGTACAAGCACTTGCACGTCTGGGGATCGGCGTAGACGTACTGCGGCTGACCGTCGCGCACGTCCCGCACGAC
>DATGBR010000293.1:0-14872 GCA_035312605.1 Candidatus Methylomirabilota bacterium | reverse complement strand
CCAGGACTCGACGCCCTTCGAGAGGGTGTCGTCGACGCAGATGGTGACGTCGACCTCCTTGGGCTCGTAGCGGGCCATGTTCTGCTCGAGCTCCTCCTGCGAGTCGGCCACGATGGCGAAGTCCTTCGCCGGGATGCCGTTCCGCTGGGGGCTGTCGCCGTAGCGCCCGAAGGCGATGCCCCACCGCCCCGCCTTGCGGGCGGAAAGCACGATGCCGCGGCAGATGCGCGCGGCAAGGTTCTTCTGGAAGATGCCCCGGTACACGACCTCGCAGGTGAAGTGCGCCATACCTTCCTCCTCGAACGAGCGGCGTTGCTTTCTTAGCCTGAC
Organism: Candidatus Methylomirabilota bacterium; assembly: GCA_035312605.1. Lineage (GTDB taxonomy): Bacteria > Methylomirabilota > Methylomirabilia > Rokubacteriales > CSP1-6 > CAMLFJ01. The sequence continues at coordinate 14,542 of DATGBR010000293.1, read as the reverse complement.
GTGTGGTCCTGGTCGGCTGGTCGGACCATACCTTGCCCCCGGCGAGGAGGGCTGTCAAGGGCAAACCGGCCCGGGCTAGGCGTATCGGCGGCGGCCGTGGCGCCGGGTGTGGGCCGCCACCTTCATCCGGTTGCCACAGACCGCCATCGAGCACCAGCGGCGGCGGCGGGTGCGGGAGGTGTCGCGGAAGTAGAGGACGCAGCGCGGGTTCGCGCACTTCCGGACGGCCACGGCCCGGCCCTGCGCGGCCAGGTCCGCCGCGGACCGCGCGATCGGGGCCAGGGCCCGGAGCGGCTCGCCCAGGGTCGAGGCGAAGGCGAGGCGCCAGCCCCGCCCTTGCCGGACGAGCCGGCTCGCGCCGGTGCCCCAGCCCATCGCCTGGTTCACCGCCGCGACCCAGTCGGCCTGCAGCGGGCGCCGGGCCGCCAGGGCGTCCAGCATCGCGCGGACGGTCGTCCGCAGCTCCAGGGCCCGCTCGAAGGCGGCGGCGCAGGCGTGCGCATCCCGCTCCCCCATGGCGCGCAGGCCCGCACCCTCGTCCCGGCTCACCGCGCCCCGCAGCTCGAGGAAATCGACCAGGTCCCGCCAGGAGCGCAGGCTGCTCCCGCGATCTTCGTCCGGCGCCGCGGTGTTGGCGAAATCGACCGCCGAGATCGCCGCCGATCTTGATGAACGACCTTCGGATCATGATGATAAAGTCTCGTAATTACGAGTTGATCGTGAAATTTACCGTGACCGAATCGACTAACCTGTTTCCATGATCTAAGAGGTTAGCACGAGAGGAGGCAGCGCGATGCCGGCGAGCGGCTTCACGAAGCCCTGGTCGGCGAGAGCGGCATCGCGGGCGACCGCGTGGTGCACGTGAGCGGGCGGGGCGGCCGCATCATCACGTCGCGCACCCACCCGCGTCTGCTGGGGCTCCACGCCCGCCTGGGCCCAGACGGCGAGCCGCTCGTGGACGGGCTCCCCTGGAGCACTCCCGAGAGCGCGGCGGCGGTCCGGGCCGCGGCCGGCGCGGAGGCGCGCCTGGTTCGCTACGAGGGACCGGAGCGGTTCGACGTGCTACCCCTGCTGGTCGGCACCGACGGCGCGTTCGAGCAGCTCGGGGTCGACCACCGTCGGCTCCGCCCGAACATCGTCATCGGTGACGTGGACGGGCTGGCGGAGCGCGGCTGGCCGGGCAAGCGGCTCCGGATCGGAGCAGTCATCATCTCGGTAGCGAAGCTGCGGGCCCGGTGCGTCATGACCACGTACGACCCCGACACCCAGGTCCAGGACCTATCGGTGCTGCGACGGATCGCCTCCGAGTTCGGCGGGCAGATGGCGCTCGATTGCGACGTGGTGAGCGGGGGCCGGATCGCGGTGGGCGACCCGGTCGAGCTGCTGGAGGGGACGGCGGACGCCTAACCGCCCGCGGCGCGCACCATCCCGGCGAAGTACTCGTGGACCGCGGGCTCGTCGGTCAGCTCCGGGTGGAAGGCGCCCACCATCACGGTGCCCTGGCGGGCCATGACGCACTCGCCCCGGTGCTCGGCCAACGGCGTCACCGCGGCCCCGAGGCGGCGGATGCGGGGAGCGCGGATGAAGACCATCTTGAGCGGACGCGGGCCCTGCCCGAGGTCGGCCGAGCCGACCGCCTCGAAGGACTCCTTCTGACGGCCGTAGGCGTTGCGCTCCACCGTGATGTCGACGAGGCCCAGGGAGAACTGGGCCGGGCTCTGCACCTCCCGGGCGAGCAGGATCATGCCCGCGCAGGTGCCGAAGATGGGCTTGCCGGCCGCGTTGAACTTCTCGAGCGCCGGCACGAAGTCCCAGGCGTCCATCAGCTTGAGCAGCGTGGTGCTCTCCCCGCCGGGCATGATCAGCCCCGCGACCTCGTCGAGCTGACGCGGCATGCGCACTTCCACGGAGGCCACCCCGATGCGATCGAGGGCCTTCCGGTGCATGTCGAAGTCTCCCTGCAGGGCCAGGACGCCGATCTTCACGTGAGCCTCACCTCTCCGCGGTCGATGGACAGCCGCCGGGCTCGCTCACGAAGCCACCCGAGCACGGTCTCCGCGTTCCGGTCCGGCGGGAAGACCGGATACCAGATCCGCTCGATGCGTCCCCGCTCCACGAACCAGGCCATGCGCTTGATCAGGGTGGGCGGCCCGCCCCGCGTGGCGGGGTACTCGAACGTCGGCAGCCGCAGCGCGCGGGTCAGCGCGAGCTCGCGGTCGCTCAGCATCTCGAACGGCACGTGGTTGCGCTCCACGAACTCCTGCTGGTACGCCGTCTCCTGGGTGCTGACCCCGAAGACCGATACGCCCAGCGCGACGAACTCCCGGTGCAGGTCGCGGAACCCGCAGCTCTGGGGCGTGCAGCCCCGCGCGCCGGGGATGGCGTCCCACTCGGGTCCGGCCGAACGGCCGGCCTCGCCGGTGCGTGGGTAGAAGAAGAGCACCGCGGGCCGGTCCGCGATCTCCACCAGGTCCACCCACCGGCCGGATGTCGACGACAGCCGGACGGCCGGCACCCGCGACCCCGGAAGGTGGTCGCAGGCGCCGTCGTCGACCGGCACCGGCAGGTTTGCCGGGAGCTGGTGGAGATCGGGACTCTTCCTGCTCTCCATCGTTAGCTTCCCTCTTGTATTCGCTCGGCTCGCCTTCGGCTGCACCTCGCCAAGCAACTGCTCCCTACCAGCCTCGGGTCTGCAGGAGGTCGGACTCCTTCAGCTTGGAGGTCTCGATGCCGGGCATGGCGTCGCCGAGCCCCTCGGAGACCTTGGCCAGGACGTCGGGATCCTTGAAGTGCGTGGTGGCCTGGACGATGGCCTTGGCCCGCACCGCGGGGTCCGCCGACTTGAAGATGCCCGAGCCCACGAACACCGACTCGGCGCCGAGCTGCATCATGAGCGCGGCGTCGGCCGGGGTGGCGATGCCGCCCGCGGAGAAGTTCGGCACCGGCAGGTGGCCGCTCTTGGCCACCCAGCGCACGAGGTCGTATGGCGCGCCCAGGTTCTTGGCCTCGGTCATCAGCTCCTCGGGGCCCAGCATGGTCAGCCGCCGGATGCCCGACGTCACCGCGCGCATGTGGCGCACCGCCTCCACGATGTTGCCGGAGCCCGCCTCGCCCTTGGTGCGCATCATGGCCGCGCCCTCGCCGATGCGGCGGAGGCACTCGCCGAGATCGCGCGACCCGCAGACGAAGGGCACCTTGAAGGCGAACTTGTCCACGTGGAAGTGCTCGTCGGCCGGGGTCAGCACCTCGGACTCGTCGATGAAGTCGACGCCGAGCGACTCGAGGATCTGCGCCTCCACGAAGTGACCGATCCGGCACTTGGCCATCACCGGGATGGTGACCGCCTTCTGGATCTCCTTGATCTTGGTGACCGGCGACATGCGGGCCACTCCGCCTTCCTTGCGGATATCGGACGGCACCCGCTCGAGCGCCATCACCGCGACCGCGCCCGCGTCCTCCGCGATCTTGGCCTGCTCGGCGTTGGTCACGTCCATGATCACGCCGCCCTTCAGCATTTCGGCCAGTCCCACCTTCACTCTCGGGGTTCCGCTGTCCATGTCCTCGTCTCCTTTTTCGAGTGTGGATCGGATCACTGCGTGAGTCGTGCTTCAAGATTCGCCCGGACCGCGGGCCACTCCGCCTCCAGGATCGAGAAGGCGGCGGTGTCGCGAATGGCCCCGTCGCTGGCGGGCCGCGTCGCTCTCAAGATTCCGTCGAAGCGGGCGCCCAGCCGCACGATGGCGTTCCGCGAGCGCTGGTTGCGCGCGTCGGTCATCAGGCTCACGCGGTGGACGCGCCAGTGGTCGAACGCGTGAGTCAGCATCAAGAGCTTCGCCTCGGTGTTGATCGGGGTGCGCTGCGCCGCGGCGGCCAGCCACGTCGCGCCGATCTCGACCACGTCGGGGCGCTCGGGTCCCCGCTGGTAGTGATTGCCCGAGGGCCAGGGCCAGAACTCGATGTTGAGGAAGCGGGTCGAGCCGATCACCCGCCCGGTCGCGCGGTCCACGGTGACGAACGGCAGCGAGCGGGTGGCCCGCTGCTCGGCGAGCGCGGTCTCGATGTAGGCGGCGGCCTCCGCCGCGCGGCCCGGCACCAGGGTGAGGCCGTAGGTCTCGCGCGAGCCGCCCGCGGCCGCGAGCAGCGCGCCCGCGTGCGCCTCCGTCAGCGGCTCGAGCCGGACGAAGCGACCCTCGAGGGTCACCGGCTTCACCAGCGTGGGCGCGGGCGCCGCCACGACCGGGCTCACGCGACGGCTCCCTCGAGATCGGCCATCAGCTCGGCGGGATCCTCGAGCCCGACCGACACCCGGACCAGCCCGGCCCCGATTCCCATCGCGGCCTTCTGCTCGTCGGACACGCGCCGGTGTGAGGTGCGCGCGGGATAGGTCCAGGTGGTGGCCACGTCGCCGAAGCTCGGCGCGAACTCGAGCAGGCGGGCGCGCGACATGAAGCGCTCCACCGCGGGCGCGCCGCCCCGCAGGTCGAACGACACCATCGCCCCCGCGAGCTTCGGCATCAGACGCCGCGCGAGGGCGTGCTGCGGGTGCGACGCCAGGCCGGGATAGTACACGCGCGACACCGCGGGCAGGCGCTCCAGCCCCTGGGCCAGCGCCAGCGCGGTCGCGCTCTGCCGCTCCATCCGCACCGCGAGGGTGCGCGCTCCCCGGGTCGCGAGCCAGGCGTCGAACGGGCCCAGGTTGGTGCCGGCCCGGATCATCGCGTTGCGGACGCGCGCCATCGGCTCGGCCCGGCCCGCCACGAGCCCTCCGGTGACGTCGCCGTGGCCCGAGATGAACTTGGTCAGGCTGTGCATCACCATGGTGGCGCCGTGCTCGATCGGGCGGAGGACCGCGGGCGACGTCATCGACGCGTCCACGATCAGATCGATCCCCCGCCGGGCGAGCTCGGGCGCCAGCGCGGGCACGTCGACGAGCCGCAGCAGCGGGTTCGACACCGCCTCCACGAAGACCGCCCGGGTCGCCGGCCGCAGCGCGCCGAGGATCGCCGCGGTGTCGGTCGCGTCCACGAAATCGGTCTCGACCCCGAGCCGCCGCCCCTCGTCGCCGAGGAAGGCCGCGGTGGAGCCGTAGAGATCCCGCGCCGAGACCAGATGATCGCCGGGCGCGAACAGCCCCAGCAGGAGCGCGGTGGTGGCCCCCATGCCGGAGGCGCACGCGACCGCGGCCTCCGCGCCCTCCAGCGCGGCCACCAGGTCCTCCAGCATGGCGTGGTTGCCGGTGCCGTAGCGACCGTACACGAAGCCCGGCTTCTTGCTCTCCCACACCGACTCCACCGTGTCCATGTCCTCGAAGACGTACACGTTGGTCTGGTAGATGGGGGCGGTCAGCGGTCGGCTCGCCGACGGCACGTCGCGTCCTCCGCGGGCGGCCAGGGTGTGGAAGTTCACGGGATCTCTCCTCTACACGATCGGCACGCCGGGCAGCGCGGCCACCGCGGCCGGCTCCGGCTGGCGCTGCACGTCGCGAATGATCTCGGCCAGCCGCCGGATGCCCTCGTCGATCTGGGCGAGCGGCAGCGCCGAGAACGACAGGCGCAGCATCCGCTCGCCACCCCCATCCACGAAGAACGCGTTGCCCGCGGTGAAGACGACTCCCCGCGGCGCCGCCCGCTCGAGCAGCACGGTCGCGTCCATGCCGGGCGGCAAGGTCAGCAGCAGGGAGAAGCCGCCCTCGTGATCGGTCCACGTCACGCCGGGCGGCATGCGCTTGGCGAGGGCCTGCAGCAGCGCCGAGCGCCGGCGGCCGTACTCGCGCAGCACGCGCGCCTGGTGACGATCGAGGAGGCGCTGCCGGCAGAAGTGGTAGACCGCGGCCTGGATGAGCGGGCTCGTGTGGATATCGGCCAGCTCCTTGGCGACCTCCAGCCGCTCGATCAGCTCGGGCGCGGCCACGACCCAGCCGAGCCGCAATCCCGGGAAGAGGATCTTCGAGAAGGTGCCCACGTAGACGACGAGGCCCGACACGTCGAGGGCCTTGAGCGGCGCGGGCGGCCGCGGGCCGAAGAACAGGCTGCCGTCGAAGCCATCCTCCATGATGGGCAGGCGGTGGCGCGCCGCCACCTCGAGCAGCCGCTTGCGCGTGTCGTCGCGCATGGTGAGCCCGGTGGGGTTGTGGGCGCTCGGCTGGCAGTAGAGCAGCTTGGGCGATTGCCGCTCGAGGAGCCGGTCCAGGTGCTCGGGGTCGAGTCCGCCGTTGACCATGGGGACCGGCAGGAGCTGGGCCCCGAACGATCGGAAGACCTGCATGGCCCGCGGATACGACGGCTCCTCGATCGCCACGAAGTCGCCCGGATCGAGGAGCGTGCGCGCCACCAGGTCGAAGCCCTGCTGCGAGCCGTTGACGATCAGGATCTCCTCCGGCCGTGCCTCGAGGCCGAAGCGCAGGAGGTAGCCGGAGAGGAACTCCCGCAGCGGCGGGTACCCGCGCGCCGGGTAGTACTGCAGCAGCTCGGGTCCCTCCTCGCGGATCACCCGGTTGAGCACGCGCCGGAAGGCCTCGGTGGGGAAGAGCCCGCTGTCCGGCATGCCGCCCGCGAACGAGATGGCGCCCGGGCCGGGCCGCGGCACCTGGCTGTAGCCCCGCCGCCGCCGGGTGTCGGCCGCGATCACCTGGGCCCCCTTCGAGAGGAAGCCGGTCCAGTCGAGCCGAGGCGCCGCCGCGCGGGGCATCCCGACCGGCGCCGGCACGCGGTCCGCAACGAAGGTCCCCTGACCGACGTGGGCCCGGGCCCAGCCGCCCGCCACCAGCTCGTCGTAGGCCAGGGCTACCGTGGTCCGGTTGACCCCCAGCTCCTGGGCGAGCTCCCGGGTGGCCGGCAGCTTCACCCCTGAGCCGAGCAGGCCCTGGCTGATCAGCCGCTCGAAATGCAGCTGGATCTGCCGCGAGAGCGGGGCCTTCCCCGCCCGCCCGGCCCCCCTGTCGAGTGCGATCCTCATACCGTCCTATGGCTCCCTGATACCCGCCATTATCGAGAGAATCAAGTGCCTGTAAACCTCCAATTGGATGATTCCAAACCAGTCCAATATACCGGGTCCGGACCCCGTGGTATCATGGCGCGCCCAGGGCTCCCTGGGCTTCCCAGGCGACCGCTCCGAGGGGACCGAACGATGCCGGGTGTGGTGGTGCTCGAGTCGATGTGGAACAAGAAGGGCCGTCTGCTGGACGACGAGCCCTCGGTACTCCCCTACCTCAAGGCCATCCGCCAGTCGCTGGCCTGGGAGGGCATCCGGGTCAACCTGGTGTACCGCCGCTTCTACTCGAGCTACGACCTGGGCCTCCTCCTCGAGGAGGTCCGGCGTCGGCGCCGCTCCTTCCAGGTCTGCTACATCGCCTCGCACGGCCAGCGCCGGAAGCTGGTCGGCATCGGCGACAAGGTCATCCGGCTCGAGACCCTGGTGGACCACTGCCGGCCCAGCACGGGGACCGGCTACATCTTCGGCGCCTGCGACTTCGTCACGCCCGACACCGCGAAGAACTTCCTGCTGTCCACCGGGGCGCGCTTCGTGGCCGGCTACCAGAAGGCGATCCCGTGGACCGAGTCCATGCTGGTGGACTGCCTGTTCCTGTCCTACCTGCTGGGCGGCACCATGAAGTGGGTCCGCACCAAGCACGGCGAGCGCATGCCCCCGCTTCGCGCGCTCGAGGACTTCGAGATCACCCGCTCGGAGAACCCCCAGAAGGTGGCCGGACAGCTCTACCGGGACTTCCCGCTGGCCCACGACATCACGTTCTCCTGCTTCACGCTCGACCGCGCCCAGGGCCGCAAGCCCGCGATGGACAACTCTTTCGACATCTTCAAGCGGAACGTGGATCGGGCCCGGCGCGTCGTGCGCGACCTGTGATTCGAGAGAGGACCGCCAGACCATGAGCGCAGGCGAAGCCCCCATCAAGCAGGCGGTGAAGTGGATCGACGAGCAGCTCCACGACGACCCGAAGGCCGACCGCACCCGCCTCATCGACGAGGCGGGCCGGCGCTTCGACCTCACCCCGCTCGACTCCGAGTTCCTCCTGCGCCATCTCTCCGAGCGTCACCCGGCCTGATCCGGGCGGCGGCCACGTGAGCGAGAGCCAGCAGGCGCGGGTGCAGGCCCAGTTCGGGCCGAGCGCGGCCGCCTACGTCAAGAGCCCGGGCCACGCCGCGGGCCCCGACCTGGAGCAGCTCATCGCCTGGGGACGAAAGCGCGGGGCCGCGCGGGTCCTCGACATCGCCACCGGCGGCGGCCACACCGCCCTGGCCTTCTCGCGCTTCACGCCCAGCGTGGTGGCGGTCGACGTCACGCTGCCGATGGTCCAGGCCGCCCGCGAGTTCGCGACCGCCGAGGGCGCGACGGGGGTGCGCTTCCTGGGCGCCGACGTCGAGGCCCTCCCGTTCCGCGACGGGGCTTTCGGCACCGTGACCTGCCGGACCGCGGCCCACCACTTCCCGTCCCTGCTGCCCGCGCTCCGGCAGGTGGCGCGCGTGCTCCGGGCCGGCGGCTCGTTCCTGGTGGAGGACATCCAGGGCCACGACGACGAAGAAGCCTCCGCTTTCATCTTGGAAGTCGAGCGGCGGCGCGATCCGAGCCACGTGCGGGCCTTCCGCCACCTCGAGTGGACCGCGTTCCTGCGCGCCGCCGGCCTCACCGTCATCGACGAGGGCGGCATGTCGAAGGTCCGCGCCTGGGACGACTGGACGCGGCGCTCGCGGATGACCCCCGCCGCGAAGGCGGAGCTCGAGGCCTACGTGCTGGCCGCGCCCGCGCGCTGCCGGGAGGCCTTCGACTTCCACATCGACGGCGGCCGGATCGTCTCGTTCACCGATCGCATGCTGCTGCTGCGCGCCGACCGGGACTAGGCCTTCAGCACCACCACCGTCGCGCCCCACCCGCCCCGGTCGGGCGGCCCGTCGAAGAACCGCTCCACCGCGGGATGCCCCGCCAGCACGCTCCGCACGATGGCCCGCTGAGTCCCGGTGCCCTTGCCGTGGATCAGGCGCACCTCGCGGAAGCCGCGCACGGCCGCCTGGCGCAGGTACTCGTCGACCACCGAGCGCACGTCGCGGGGAGCGAAGGGATGGAGATCGAGGGCGTCCTCGATCGGCAGGATGACCGGATCCGGCTCAGGCTCGTCCATGGCCTCGCCGCTAGCCTACTCCAGCCCCTCCCGCGCCGCGGGGAGACGCGCAGGCTGCTCGGCCCTTGACAAGGTCCCCGCCCGCCCCATAATCCGCGCATGTCCGACGCCCGATCGGAAGCGCTCGACTGGCTCTCCACCTTCGAGGCCGCGTGCCGCGGCCGGGACTTCGAGGCGGGCCGCCGCCTCTTCGCCCCCGACGCGGTGGCCTTCGGCACCTATGCCACCGCGGTCCACGGCCTCGACAACATCGAGCGCGAGCAGTGGCGTCAGATCTGGCCGCGCATCCGGGGCTTTCGCTTCGAGTCGGAGCCCGCCGTCGCGGGCGCGGGCGACTCGGCCTGGATCGCGGCCACCTGGGCGTCCGAGGCCACGGGCCCGGACGGGCAGCCGTTCACGCGCCGGGGCCGGGCCACCTTCAACCTCGCGCGGCGGGATGGCCGGTGGCTGGCCGTCCACAGCCACGTCTCCCTGCTCCCGAGCCAGTCGGACAGCGCCCACGGGCGCCGCTGAATTCACACGGTTGTGACGGCGGGCGCCCCTTCCGCCCGTAGACTTCCGCGCACCGCCCCATCACGGCCCGACATGGAGGGAACCAGATGCGGACACGCGGAATCAGCAGACGGGCTCTCGGGCTCGCCATCGCCACCGTCGTCCTGGCCACGCTGGCTGCGGTGGTCTCGCGGAGCGGCGCGGGCGCGGACAAGATCGAGTTCCCGGCCAAGTACAAGGACGGGATCCTCTACACCGTCGCGGACCGGTACGACGTCAAGCAGTACCGCGAGCTCTACGCCAGCGCCTCCGCGGTGCAGGCGGCCAGGGAGGGCAAGCCGCTCCCGAGCGGGACGGTCCTCACCCTGATCCAGTACAAGGCCCAGGTCGATGCCCAGGGCAACCCGCTCAAGGACGCCAACGGCCGCTTCCTGAAGGGCGACCTGATCGCCTACACGGTGATGGAGAAGCGCACCGGCTGGGGCACCGAGTACCCGGACGACATCCGCAACGGGGAGTGGGAGTACGCCGCGTTCGGAGCGGACGGCAAGTTCAACGACAAGGCCAACTACAAGGCTTGCTTCCAGTGCCACAAGCCCCACGATCAGATCGACTTCGTGATCTCCTACCCGGCCATGGCGGGCCGCACCATGGTGGCGAGCGCGGCGCCGGCGCCCGCGGGATCGATCGGGGTCAACATCGGGGCCTTCACCTTCGGCCCCCCCGGCATCACCGTCCCCCCGGGCAAGACCGTCACCTGGACCAACACCGACGATTCCCCCCATCAGATCACGGTGGCGGGCACGCCGCTCAAGACCGGGTTCCTGCTGAAGGGCGAGAACGCGTCCCTCACCTTCAAGGACGAAGGCGTCTTCAACTACAACTGCGCGCTGCACCCCAACATGAAGGGCACCATCCAGGTAGCGAAGTAGCTCCGGCCCCTCACCCTGCCCTCTCCCCGGCGGAGAGAGGGCAGGGTGAGAGATCGACGTCAGGCTAGCCCTTCTCGGTGATGTAGATGTGCTGCAGCATGTCGACGTAGATGTTGCCGTCGACCACGTACTCGCCCGCCTTGTTCTTCTCGAGCCCGCCCACCCACGGCTTCTTGGCCGCGTAGCGTACCACCCAGGCCACCGGCACGTAGCCGACGTCCTGCTGCATGATCTCCTCCGCCTTCTTGTAGTTGTCGAGGCGCTTCTTGGGGTCGCGGGTGTCGCGGCCCGCCTCGAGCTCCTTGTCGAAGGCGTCGTTGACCCAGGCCTGCCGCTTGCCGGTGGTCTTCTTGCCGTAGAAGGTGTCGAAGTACTCGTTGTGCGGATCCGGGTAGTCCATGAACCAGCGGATCCACACGAACTGGAGATCCTGCTTCCAGAGCCGCTCGCGGAACACGCGCTGCTCGAGGACTTCCAGCTCGGTCTTCATGTTGAGGGTGTCGAGCAGCACCGCCTGGACCGCCTCGGCTAGCGGCTTGGAGCCCAGGCCCTCCTCGCGCATGCTCAGCGTGATCTTGGGCCAGTTCTTGCCGCCCTCGTAGGCCGTCCCCTTGAGGGCGTCGAGCGCGGCCTTCTTGTCGTAGCGCTGGATGGCCTTGATGCCCGCGTCGTCGAGGGCGCCCGGGAAGCCGGGCGGGATCATGGACCACGCCGGGATCGCGAAGCCCTGGCTCACCTTGACCACGTTTTCCCGGTCGATGGCGTGCGCCACCGCCTTGCGGACCTTGAGGTTGTCGAAGGGCGGCTTGGTCGTCTGGGGCAGCAGGTACCAGGTGCCGGGGAACGGAAAGCGGAACACGTCCTTGCCCATGCGCGGGTCCGACTGCAGCCGCTTCAGGTCGCCGGACTGGAGCGCGGTCATGTCGAGCTCGTTGTTCTCGTAGGGGAGCGAGCCGGAGGCGACCGGGACGATCGGGATCACCACCCGGGTGAGGTGCACGTCCTTGGCCCCGAAGTAGTGGGGGTTCTTCTTGAGCACGATCTGCTTGTTGTGCTCCCACGCCTCGAGGGTGAAGGGGCCGTTGCTGACGATGTTGCCGGCCTCCGTCCACTTGTCGCCGAACTTCTCCACCGCGCCGCGGTGGGCGGGCAGCGCGGCCAGGTAGGCCGCGAGCACCGGGAAGTAACCGCGCGGCCCGTCGAGGGTGACCTCGAGCGTCCAGTCGTCCTTGGCGCGGACGCCGACCTGGCTCGCGTCGGTGATCTGCTTCTTGTTGTAGGCCTCGCCGTTCTTGATGTCGTACAGGAACGAGGCGTAGGGGGCGGCGCTCGCCGGGTCGAGCTGGCGCTTCCACGACCACTCGAAGTCGCGCGCCGAGACCGGGGAGTTGTCCGACCAACGACTATCTTTCCGGATAGTAAACGTCCACACCGATCCGTCCTTGTTGCCCTCGACCTTGCTCGCCATCCACGGCACCGACACGAAGTCCGCGTTGAAGACCATCAAGCCCGCGAAGAGGGCCGGCACCCCGGAACAGTAGAGGTCCTTGTTGAAGTCGTGGCTGGCCGGGTCGTTCTGGAACCAGCCGCCGCCGCCGAAGCGGAAGGCCTGCTCCTTGGCCAGCTTCTCGTTGGGGCCGGGCTTGCTCGGCTTGGCCGCCTGGGCGGTGGTGGCGAAGCCGAGGCCGCCGAACGCGGCCATCGCGCCGACCACCTTCAGGAATTCCCGGCGACCGACCCCGATGGCCTCGAGGCGCTTGGCGAAGAGATCCATCTGCTCATCCGGAATCCGCATGGAGATCCTCCTGTGGTTACTTCAGCTTGGGGTCCAGCGCGTCGCGGACCCCGTCGCCGAAGAAGGTGAACGAGAGCATGGTCGCCGCGATGGCGATCGCGGGAAAGACGCAGAGGTGCCAGTAGGAGCGGAGGAACTGCTGGTTCTCTCCCACCATCTGCCCCCACGAGGGGGTGGGCGGGTTGATGCCGACCCCGATGAACGACAGGGCGGCCTCGGTGAAGATCGCCTCCGGGATGCCGAAGGTGATCGAGACCACGATGGGGGTGAGCGCGCTCGGCAGGACGTGACGGGTGATCACCCGCCAGAAGCCGGCCCCGAGGGCACGGGCGCCCTCCACGAACTCCTTCTCCTTGATCGACAGCACCTGGGCGCGGGTCTGCCGCGCGATGCCCACCCAGCCGGTGAGGCCCAGCGCGATGAAGATGTTGATGAGGCCGGCGCCGAGCATCGACATCACGAGGATCACGAAGAGCAGGCGCGGGAAGGCGTACATTACGTCCACGAAGCGGGTCAGCAGGAGGTCGGTCCGGCCCCCGATGTAGCCGGAGAGCGCCCCGATCGGCACCCCGATCAGCACGATGATCACCTGCGCCCCGAGGCCCACCAGCATCGAGACCCGCGCGCCGTAGATCAGGCGCGAGAGCACGTCGCGCCCGAGCTGGTCGGTGCCGAGCGGGAACTCGCGGTTCGGGGACTCGTAGAGGTGGCCGAAGTTGGCCTTGGTGTAGGACTGCGGCGCGATCAGGTCCGCGAAGATCGCGACGAGGCAGAGGAGGATGACCACCGCGCCCCCCACCACCGCGAGCCGGTTGCGCAGCAGGCGGCGCCACGCGTCGCGGTAGAGGCTCGAGCCCCGGGGCGCCTCGCGCGGGGCGACCACCGGCTCGAGGCTAGTATCGGATGCGGGGGTCGAGAGTGCCATAGAGGAGGTCCACCACCAGGTTCATGAGGGCGAGGAACGCGCCGTAGACCAGCACCACCGCCATGATCATCGGGTAGTCGCGGCCGGTCATCGAGAGCACGAAGAAGCGGCCCATGCCCGGCACCCGGAAGATCGACTCGACGAAGAAGGAGCCGGTCCCCACCGCGGCGAACATGGGGCCGAGCAGGGTGACCACCGGGATGAAGCCGTTCTTGAGCACGTGCTTGAGGATGACCGGCCCCTCCGCGAGGCCCTTGGCCCGCGCGGTCACGATGTAGTCGGAGCGGATCACCTCGAGCATGCTCGAGCGCGTGAAGCGGGCGATGATGCCCATCGGGGCGAGGGCGAGGGTGACGGTGGGCAGCACCCAGTCGCGCGGCGAGTTCCAGCCCCCGGTGGGAAAGATGGGCAGGACGAACGAGAAGAGCACGATGAGGAACACCGCGAGCACGAAGTTCGGCACGCTCACTCCGAGGGTGGCCACGCTCACCGAGACGTAGTCCCACGAGCGATTCTGGTAGACCGCGGCCAGGATCCCGAGGGTGACGCCGCCCACCACCGCGAGGGCGAGGGCCATGCTGCCGAGCAGCAGCGAGATCGGAAACGTCTCCACCATGATCTCGGTCACGGTGCGCGTCTTGTACACGAAGGACTTCCCGAAGTCGCCCTGCAGCGCCTTCCCCAGGAAGATGCCGAACTGGGCGTAGAGCGGCTTGTCGAGACCGTAGACCTCGGCGAGGTTCTTCTGGGCCTCGGGCGAGAGCGGGTTGGCGCCCTCCGCGACCGGATCCAGCGGGCTGCCCGGAGTGGCGTGCATCACCAGGAAGGTGACGAGCGCCATCGCGAGCAGCGTCGGAACCAACCAGAGGAGGCGATAGACGACGTAGCGGAGCAACCACACCCCCCGAAGCAGTGCCCGCCGAAGGACTGTGACGGGTTAGTAGGCAACTATCGGCAAACCCCCGCGGGAAGTCAAGAAAGAAGTGGTATCCTGCGCCCGGAATGGCGATTCCGCTGACCATCCTGCCCGGCCGCCACGTCCTCGACACGAAGCCCGGCACGACGATCCTGAAATCGGCCCACGCCTCGGGGGTCGACATCACCGCCACCTGCGGCGGGCGCGGTCGATGCACCTCGTGCCGGGTCAAGCTGGTCGCGGGCACCGCGCCCCCGCCGACCATCATGGACGAGCTGCAGCTGGGCGACGCGCTGGTGCGCGAGGGCTACCGGCTCTCGTGCCAGTGGCCGGTGACCGAGCCGGTGACCGT
>DATGBR010000292.1:0-5181 GCA_035312605.1 Candidatus Methylomirabilota bacterium | reverse complement strand
CGCTTCTCCTCGACCATCCGCTTCGCCCGGTCGAGCACCTGCTCGGTCACCTCGATGTGGCGGCGGTAGGGATTGTCGTTGCTCGACGCCACGATCTCCGACTGCTTGCCGATCTGCATCTTGAAGTCGGTGACCTCCTCGGGCCGCTCGTCCACGAGCAGCACGATCACCGCGACCTCGGGGTGGTTGGCGAGAACCGCCTTCGCGATCTGCTGCAGCAGGATGGTCTTGCCGGTCCGCGGCGGGGCCACGATGAGCCCGCGCTGGCCGCGGCCGATGGGCGCGATCATGTCGAGCGCCCGCATGGACAGCTGATCGGCGGTGGTCTCGAGCTTCAGCTTCTCGTACGGCTGGACCGCGGTGAGGCCTTCGAAGAGGGAGGGAACCTGAGGTCGGGAGGGGGGGCGCGGGGGCATCGGCCCGCGTGGCCCTTGCCCTTGTCCTGGGCCCTGGCCTTGCCCTTGGCCCTGCCCCTGCCCCTGCGGCGGTCGATTACCGGAATGCCGGCGGCGGTGAGACCGCCTACTCAACGGACACGCTCATGGCGCACGAACCCTTTCGGTGCAGTTAGAGGACAATCGCCACGCCCATCAACCAGCGGTGGAGGGGGCGGCGGCGGGGGGACGGCCACACCACCCGGGTGCCCACATGTTACAACGGCTCCGCCCACTAAAGTAAGCACCCCGTGTGGCATGATGGGGCCCCCGAGGGACCTCCGATGACACCCCGAGCCGACGTGGTGGGCAGCCTGCTCCGCCCGGAGACCCTGCGCCTGGCGCGGCAGGGCGCCCGCAAGGGACGGGTGACGCCCGAGGCCCTGCGGGCGGCCGAGGACCGGGCGGTCCGCGAGGCCATCGCGCTCCAGGAGGGCGCGGGGCTCGATGTGATCACCGACGGCGAGCTCCGGCGCTCGTCCTGGGTCATCACGATCCCGCTCCGGGAGGACGCGGCGGGCCGGCCGCCGCTCGGGGGCTTCGAGTTCCTCCCCGCCGACCCGGGCTGGTGGTCGCTGTGGAAGGAGCCGGACGGCCGTCGGGCCCAGGTGTGGACGAATCCAACCCGTCCCTTCATCACCCGGCCGATCGAGGTCACCCGCGACGTGGTCAGCGACGAGTACGCGTTCCTCAAGGCCAATGCCCGGGCCCGGTCCAAGTTCACGATCCCCTCCCCGAGCTGGCACCGCATCTTCTGGCACCCCGAGTACTCGCGCGCGGCCTACCCGACCCCGGAGGACTTCCTGCGCGCGATCGCGGGCTACCTGCGCGAGCAGGTGGTGCCGCGGATCATCGCGCTGGGCGGCGACTACATCCAGATGGACGCGCCCAACTACGCCCAGTGGCACGTGGACGGGGAGAACCGCGCCGCCTTCGAGGTCTGGGGCCACGACATGACGGCCGAGCTGGTCGCCGACGCCGAGATCGACGACACCGTGTTCGAGGGCGTCCGCGGGGTCACCCGCGCCATCCACATCTGCCGGGGCAACGCGCCCGGGGGACGCTGGCTCGCCAACGGGGGTTACGAGCGGATCGCCGCGGAGGTTTTCCCGCGCCTCACCCGGTACGACCGCCTCCTGCTCGAGTACGACACCCCGCGCGCGGGCGACTTCGGGCCGCTCCGCCACGTGCGGCCGGAGGCCACGGTGGTGCTCGGGCTCCTGACCACCAAGCAGGGCGAGCTCGAGGACGCGGCGCTCGTGGAGAGGCGCATCCGCGAGGCGGCGCGCCAGGTGCCGCTGGAGCGCCTGGCCCTGAGCCCGCAGTGCGGCTTCGCCTCGGGCGAGGCGGGCAACCCGCTCACGCCTTCGCAGCAGGAGGCGAAGCTCCGGCGCGTGGGGACGATCGCCCGGCGGGTCTGGCCCGGGGGCTAACGCCGCGCGCTCGGCGCGTAGAACGGGTCGCGCGGAGCCTCGTCGAGCCAGCCGTCGTAGAACCGCCTGACGTGCGGGAAGACCTCGCGGGCGAGCCGGCGCCGGCGCTCCTCGGCCGGAGTGAGCGGCGCGCGCAAGGTAGCGGCCAGCTCCGCGAGCGCCGCGTCCCGATCCACGCGCGTGAAGCGCCCGTCGCGCAGCACCACCTCTCCCGCCACCATCACGGTGTCCACCGCGGCTGTACGGGCCCGGTGCACGATGGCGTCCACCGGCGCGGTGACCGGATCGAGATAGGGCGCGGCGAGGCTCGCCCACGGCAGCAGCACCAGGTCGGCCGCCTTGCCGGGCTCGAGGCTCCCGATGCGGTCGCCGAAGCCGGTGGTGGCCGCGCCTCCCGCGGTCGCCATCTCGAAGACCTGCGCCGCCGTCGGCACCCCATCGTCCATGCCCGGCACTCGGTGGAGCCGGAGCACGAGCCGCATCTCCTGGAACATGTCCCGGTCGTCGTTGATGCCCGCCTCGTCGAGGCCGAGCCCCACGCGGAGCCCGCGCGCCTGGAACCGGTTGAGCGGCGCCACCCCGCTCCGCAGCCGCAGGTTGGAGCTCGCGTTGTGGCAGACCATGGTGCCGGTCCGCGCCGCGAGATCGACGTCGTCCTCGGTGAGCCACACCCCGTGGCCGAGCGTCATGCGCGGGCCGAGCAGTCCGAGCGCCTCCAGGTGCCGGAGCGCGGTGGTGCCGGTGCGTCGGCGCGCGTACTCCTTCTGGTAGGCCGTCTCCACCAGGTGCATGTGGAGGCCCACGTCGTACTTGTCGGCATAGTCGCGCAGGGACCGGAGCGCCTCGTCCGAGCACCAGTGGAGGTTGGCGGGGGCCAGCTGCACCCGCGCCCGCGCCCCCGCGTTCCGCCCCACCCGCTCCCAGAGATCGGCGAAGAGGCCCAGGTGATCCGTCAGCGGGATGGACTGGGCGGCCAGGTATTCGCGAAGCTCCGCTCCCAGGGCGGGCGGCAGCCGGCGGCAGAAGTCCTCGTCGGCCTCGTACACGAGGCGATTCTGGTCGCGCAGCGCGTACGAATAGGACACGCGCATGCCGACGTCGTCGTAGGCCTTGAGGATGCGCGCCGCGACCGCCGCGACCCGCGAGGCCGGCGCCCCCCGCCAGCCGTGAAGATGCTGCACGGTGGTGATGCCCGCGGCCAGCATGTCGAACGCGGAGTAGAGGGTGTCGAGGTAGGGATCGACGTCGCGGGCGGCCAGGCGGCTCGCGAACCACAGCTCGAGCGGCAGGTCGGGCGAGCCGAGCTGGAACGGGGTCAGTCCCACGTGGTGGTGGCTGTTGACGAAGCCCGGCAGCACCACGTGATCCGGGGAGCCCAGCGTCTGGTCGACGGACCCGCGGCGGGCCAGCGCCGCGGCCGGCCCCACCTCGACGATGATCCCGTCGCGCTCGAGGACCGCGCCGTCCTCGACGACCGACGCGCGGCCCTGGTGGACCCCGGTGATCACGTACCGTCCACGGACGAGCGCGGTGCCCATGGCAGTCGCGCGCCGGCGCGCGCGGGCGGGTCAGGCCCGGACGGTCGCGGACTGCGCGATGCCGCCCCGGACCGCGCCGCCCCGGATGCTGCCCCAGAGCGTCTCGAATCCATCCGGCAGGGGGCGGCTGTTGGGCGGGGCCAGCCAGAGGCGCAGGAGCAGCCGGTCGCGCCCCGGGCCCTCGGCGTCCTCGTAGGCGGTGCGCCCGTGGTAGACGACGTGGTTGTTCAGGAGCTGGATGTCGCCCGCCCCCAGCTCCATCTCGTAGGCGTGCTCGTCGCAGACCTCGGCCAGGAGATCGAGCGCCTCGTCCTGCGCCGTGGTGAGCCGCGGGATGCTGGCGATCTTCTGGGCCGCCTCCACGAAGGTGCGCGAGTACTGCGTCGTGAACTTGCCGTCGAGGGCCGCGAAGATCGGCATCGCGTAGCAGGAGGCCTCGCCTCCCGCCTCCTCGCCCTGGCGGCTCCGGTAGTAGTCGGAGCAGAGCAGCGCGTGCAGGTCCGGCCGCCGGGCCAGGATCGCGTTGCTCACCGCGGGCACGCTCACCACGCGGCTCGTGCCGCCGCGGCGCGCGGCGCGCACGCAGAGCAGCCCGACCACGTCGCACCGGTCGGTGTGCCAGCGGAGCGGCCCGCTCGAGCGCGCCTTGGCCCGCGAGGTGACGCCTTCGCCCTTGCGCACCGCGGGCTGCACGACCTCGCCGTAGAGCCGCAGCTCGTCGCGCACCTCGCCGATCAGCTCGCCGTGGGCGTTCTGGTGGACCGCGGTGCCCAGATGGCAGCCGAGCCCCCACCAGATCGCGCGGAGCTGGTCGTCCGAGTAGCGTTCCACCGGCAGGCCGCGCAGCAGCACGAGCCCCCGGCCCCACTCGAGGTCCCGGTTGACCTGGGCCAGTAGGGCGGAGACGCCGGGCAGCGGGAAGTCCGCCTTGCGGATCTCGCGCCACGTCAGGCCGCGCCGCTCGACACCCTGAAGGGCGGCATCGATCTCCTCGATCGCGGCCGGCGAGAGCTTCCGGATCCAGTCGGTGGAGCGGGCCAGCTCCTGGCCGTGCCAGACCATGGGGCCCTGGATGGGCCGGTCGCCGAGGGTACGAGTCATGGGCTCCAAGGCTAGCCGAGAGGCCGCGGTGTGCGCAAGGCCGGGGTGACATAGAATCCTCCACCATGGTCGTCCTCCTCGCGCGCCGGGCGCTCGGCTTGGCCCTGCTGGCTGGCGGGCTCACCGCCTGCGCCGCGGCCGCCCCCGAGGGCACGATCGCGACCACCGCACCGAACGGCGCCGTCGAGCACATCCCCACCGTGATCGCCCGGCCCGACGGGCCGGGCCCGTTCCCGGCGGTGGTGATCCTGCACGACTGCAGCGGGCTCGGCCCCGGCTCGAGCGGCGCCCCCGGGCGCTGGAGCCGGGAGCTGGTGGCGCGCGGCTACGTGGTACTGATGCCGGACAGCTTCACCACGCGCGGCCACCCGGGCGGCGTCTGCACCGACGCGTCCCGGAGCCGCGGCGAGGTCGGCCCAGCCCGGCGGGTGGTCGACGCCTACGCCGCGCTGGCCCACGCGCGGTCGCTACCGTTCGTGGACGGCCGGCGGGTTGGGGTGATGGGCGGCTCGCACGGCGGCTCGACGACGCTGGCGGTGATGGCTCCGGAGAGCGGCGGAGAGCCGCTCGCTCGGGATTGGTGCGGTGGCTTCGTGGTGGCAATAACACTCTACCCAAACTACCAAACCACGCTCAAGAACTGGCAGGACAACAACAACAGAACGTACCGAACAA
>DATGBR010000291.1:0-7613 GCA_035312605.1 Candidatus Methylomirabilota bacterium | reverse complement strand
GGAGTGGGGCTGGCCTGGGGGCCGGCCGCGGACGCGCCGCCGGCGGGGGCGCAGACCGCGCCGCCGATCCGGGTGGGCTTCTCCTCCGCCATGACCGGGCCCTCCGCGATCACCGGGGAGGGCGTCAAGTGGGCGGCCCAGATGCTCGCCGACGAGTACAACGCCAAGGGCGGGATCGCGGGCCGCAAGATCGAGCTCTACTTCGGCGACAACGCGGGCACCCCCGGCGAGGCGGTGAGCGCGGTGCGCAAGCTGGTCGACGTGGACAAGGTGGACGTCATCATCGGTCAGACCCATAGCGGAGCCTGCCTCGGAGCCCTGCCGGTGGTGAAGGAGCTGCAGGTGCCGATGGTGATCGAGGCGTGCAGCCATCCCAAGATCCGCGACCAGATCGGCAAGAACGGCAACGAGTGGGCGTTCCGGGTGAACCCCGACGACGTGATGCTCGCCAACCAGTTCGCCAAGTACATGGTCCAGCAGGCCAAAACGGTGTCGATCTTCGCCCAGAACGACGACTTCGGGCGCGGGGCCGCCGCGGCCTACGACGCCGCGTTCAAGAAGGTCGGCATCAAGCTGCTGTCGACCGAGTTCTTCGACCGCGGCCAGGCCGACTACCGGCCGGTGCTCACCCGGGTGAAGCGCGCCGCCCCGGAGGGGGTGCTCCTGGTGATGCTCGCGAGCGAGGGCAGCGTGTTCATGCGCCAGTACCGGGAGCTCGGCCTCAATCAGAAGCTCTTCGCGCGGGGGAGTATGGGAACGGTCGAGTTCCTGTACCAGGTGCGGGACAGCCCCAACATCGCCGATGGCCTGGTGGAGGCCACCTACTGGACGCCGGCCCTCGATCCGGCGTGGGAGAAGCAGTGGCTCGAGCGCTGGAAGGTCCCGGTGCGCATCCACGGCAGCCTCGCCGCCATCGCGTTCCGCTACGCGGTGGCGCCCGCCATCGAGCAGGCGATCAAGAAGACCGGGAAGGCCGATCGCAAGGCAATCCGCGACGCGCTCGAGGAGGTGGACGTCCCGAACACCCCGGTGGGGCGGATCAAGTTCGACGACACCCACCAGGCGTTCATCAACATGCTCCTGGTCGAGATCAGCGGCGGCCAGCTCAAGGTGCTGGAGAAGATCCCGATCCAGCCGTAGCGCGCGCTTGAGCGATCTCGTCGAGCAGCTCGTCCACGGCCTCACCCTGGGATCGCTCTACGCGATGGTGGCCACCGGCCTGGCCCTCATGTTCGGGGTGGTGCGCCTCATCAATTTCGCCCACGGCGAGTTCTACATGCTGGGGGGCTACGCGTTCTGGTACGCGTACGCCGAGCTGGGGCTGCCGTATCCGGTGGCCGGCCTCGCCGCGGTGGCCGCGCTGGCGGTCTTCGGGCTCGCCTACGAGCGAGCGGTGATCCGCACCATCCTGGCCCGGACCTGGCACGTGCAGCTCATCGCCACCCTTGCCACCTCGATCACGCTCACCAACCTGGCGATCATCGTGTTCGGCACCCAGCCCAAGGAGGTGCCGACGCGGCTCTCGGCCGCCATCCTCGACGTGGGCGGGGTGCGGATGGCGTGGCAGCGCGTGCTCGTGCTGGTCGCGGCGGTCGCGATCTTCGCCGCCCTCGAGTGGTTCGTGGCCCACGCGCGGCTCGGGAAGGCGATGCGCGCCATGTCGCAGAACCGCGAGGCGTGCGCGGTGGTCGGGGTCGACGTCCAGCAGGTCGCGCTCGCCACCTTCGGCATCTCGGCGGGGCTGGCCGCGGCGGCGGCTGCGCTGGTCTCCCCGCTCTTCAGCATCTTCCCCGACGTGGGCGCCCTGCTCACCCTGAAGGCCTTCGCGGCGGTCATCGTGGGCGGCTTCGGCTACGTGCGGGGGGCCATCGCGGCCGCCTTCCTGATCGGCATCGCGGAGTCGCTCGCGGCGGGCTACCTCTCCTACGCGTACAAGGACGCGATCGCGTTCGTGGTCATGGTGGCGGTGCTGCTGGTACGGCCGCAGGGGCTCTTCGGCCGGCGGATCGGGATCTGATCGTGCGCGCCACCCGGTGGGTGCTGGGCTCGGCCGCGCTGGTCGCGGTCCCGTGGATCGCCGCGGCGGTGGTGCCCGGCCAGCAGCGCTACGTCCTCCACGTGCTGATCTTCACCGTGCTCTACGGGGCGCTGGCGCTGAGCTACGACCTGGTGGTGGGCCACGTAGGGAGCCTCTCGCTGGCCCACCCCGCCTTCTTCGGCCTCGGCGCCTACACGCTGGCCCTCCTCGCCACCGAGGCCCGCTGGCCCTTCGCGTTCGCGCTGCCCGCCGGCATCGCGCTGGCCGCGGTGGTCGCGCTCGCGGTGGGCGTGCCCATGTTCCGGCTGACCGAGCACAGCTTCGCGATGGGGACGCTCGGCTTCGCGATCGCGACCCAGGTCGTGGCCACCAACTGGGTGGACTTCACCCACGGACCGCTCTGCGTGACCGGCATCCCCAAGCCGCAGGTGGGCGCGCTCCGGATCGCCACCCTCCCCGCGTTTTACTGGATGGGGCTCGGCGCCCTGGCCCTGGTCGCTCTCCTCTATCGGGGGCTCACCACGTTCCGGCTCGGGCGGGCCTTCCACGCCGTTCGGGACAACGAGACCCTGGCCGCCGCCGCGTCGATCGATCCGCTCCGGTACCGCATGCTCGCCTTCGTGATCGGGGGCGGGGTGGCGGGCGGGATCGGCGCGCTCTACGTCTCCTACGTGGGCGTGCTCTGCCCGGGAGAGCTGACCGTCAGCTTGAGCGTCAACCTGCTGGTCATGGTCTTCCTCGGCGGGGTGGGGAGCCTGCGGGGCGTCCTGGTGGGCGCCGCCGCCTTCACCGCGCTGCCCGAGATCCTCCGCATGGCTCCGACCTGGCGGATGGTGATCTACGGGCTACTGCTGCTGGTGATCGTGATCCGCGCGCCCGACGGGCTCGAGGGCCTGATGCGCCGGGCTTCGTCGCGCCGCCGACGGCCGGCCTCGTCGGGAGCGTAGGGATGGCGCTCTTCGAGACGCGCGGGCTCACCAAGCGCTTCCTCGGCGTCACCGCGGTTGACGCGGTCGACCTCACCGTCGAGGCGGGCGAGCTGGTGAGCCTCATCGGTCCCAACGGCTCGGGCAAGACCACGCTCTTCAACTGCGTGACCGGCTACCTGGCGCCCGACGAGGGCCGGGTCACCTTCCAGGGCCGCGACGTGACCGGGGTCGCCGCCCACCGGATCGCCCGGCTCGGCATCGGTCGCACCTTCCAGCTCGTCAGCGTCTTTCCCCGTCTCTCCGCGCTCGAGAACCTGCTGACGTTCCTGCAGCAGCACCAGGAAGAGAGCCTGGTCGGCCGGCTGGTGCGCGCGCCGCGGGTGCGACGTCTGGAGGCGGCGGCGGTCGAGCGGGCGCGGAGCCTCCTCGACTCGGTGGGCCTGGGCGCCCGGGCCGAGGCGCCGGCGGGCACGCTCTCCTACGGCCAGCGGAAGCTGCTGGCCTTCGCGGCGGCCCTGATGCCGGATCCGGATCTTCTGCTGCTCGACGAGCCGGCGGCCGCGGTGAACCCGACCATGATCGAGCAGATGAAGGCCCAGATCCGGGCGCTCCACCGGCAGGGCAAGACGGTGTTGCTGGTGGAGCACAACATGGACGTGGTGATGGACATCTCCCAGCGGGTGATCGTGCTCGACCATGGGCAGAAGATCGCGGAAGGCCCGCCCGAGGTCGTCCGCCGGGATCCGAAGGTCGTGGAGGCGTACTTTGGCCGCTGACGGACCCGGCGAGATCCTGCTGGAGCTCGAGGACGTGCACGCCGGGTACGGCGAGATCGAGGTGCTGCGCGGCGTCTCGGCCGACGTGCGGGCGGGCGAGATCGTCTCGATCATCGGGGCCAACGGGGCCGGGAAGTCCACGCTGCTCCGCACCGTGTTCGGCATGGTCACCCCCTCGCGGGGCCGCATCCGGCTGGCCGGCGAGGAGATCGCGGGGGAGAACCCGGTGGCCGTCCTGCGTCGCGGCTGCTCCTACGTGCCGCAGGGACGGTGCAACTTCCCCGCGATGAGCGTGGAGGAGAACCTCGAGATGGGCGCCTACACCCGTGCCGACGCCTCGGTCCGCCGGGACATCGAGGCGATGCTCGAGCGGTTTCCGATGCTCGGGACCAAGCGACGGGAGCCGGCCGGGACCCTCTCGGGCGGCCAGCAGCAGATTCTCGAGATCGCGATCGCGCTGCTGCTCCACCCCAGAATATTGTTGATCGACGAGCCCTCGCTCGGGCTCGATCCCCGGATGGTGGAGATCGTGTTCTCGACCATCGTGACGGTCAACCGGGCGGGCACCGCGGTGCTCATGGTGGAGCAGAATGCCAAGCAGGCCCTGGCCATCTCGCACCGCGGGTTCGTGCTGGAGCTGGGCCGCAACCGGTTCGAGGGCACCGGCCGGGCGCTGCTGGAGAACCCGGACGTCCGGGCGCACTATCTGGGAGGGTAAGGGGCATAGGGAGGCACGACATGATCAGACCGAACCTGCTCGCGTGGCAGTGGAGCGACTACTCGGCCAAGCACCGGGATCGCGTGAATCTGCTGCTGCACCTGGTGGCGGTGCCGCTCTTCCTGGCCGGGACGCTGCTGCTGGTCGGGGCCGCGCTCCGGGCCTCCGGCCCCGGAATCGCCCTGGCCCTCGGGTGCCTGGTCTTCGCGGTGGTGGTGGAAGGCCGAGGTCACGCGCGCGAGCGTGAGACCCCGACGCCGTTCGCGGGCCCGCTCGACTTCGCGAGCCGCTTCGTGGTCGAGCAGTGGATCACGTTCCCGCGCTTCGTCCTGACCGGCGCATGGAGCCGGAGCTTCCGGGCTAGGTGACGCGCCCGGTGCGGGGCGGGATCGCGGCCAGGATCCGGGCCCGCGCCGCGGCCGCCTCCGCGGGGGGCAGCTCGACGACGCGGACGGTGTGCTCCACGAAGCGGTTCTCGTCGCCCACCACGAGCAGGTCGAGGAAGCGCAGCGTCCCGGGGATGGTGGCCCGCCGGCCGCGCGGGCCCGCGCCCGCGGTCCGCTTGCTCAGCAGCGCCTGGATGGTGCGCGTCACGCGCGGCAGGACGAGGCGGGCCGGCTCGCCGTCCACCTGCACCCGGTAGACGCCGTCGGGATCGACGCCCTCCACCGCGAGCGGCTGCGCGCGGCAGACCTTCACCCGGATCCGCGTTTCCCCGGTCGCCGGATCGCGGCGGGCGTCGAGGACGGTGAGGCCCTTGGTGCTCGGCTGCCGGAC
The DNA here is from genome assembly GCA_035312605.1 of Candidatus Methylomirabilota bacterium. GTDB lineage: Bacteria > Methylomirabilota > Methylomirabilia > Rokubacteriales > CSP1-6 > CAMLFJ01. Next base: position 2,375 of record DATGBR010000291.1, on the reverse strand, counting down.
CAGCGGGGCGTCCGGCTGCTCCGCGGCGAAGCGGAGGGTCACCGCGGCCCCGGGGGGCAGCGGCGGGATCGTGACGAAGGCCCCCCGCACCACGTGCACGAGCTCCTCGGACCCGTCCCAGACGCTGCCGAACGGACGCCGCTGCTCGAGGACCATCGCGGCGATGGGCCGGGCGGTCGGGTTCGTCACCGTCACGACCCGGCCGTCGTCCCGCGTCTCGAAGACCAGGGCCTCGTAGTCGGCCATGCGCTGGTAGAGATCGCGCTGGGTCGCGATCCAGAAGTTGCTCCGCTCGGCCAGGTTGATCGCGTAGCGCAGGTAGTCCAGCGTGCCCTTGCCGTCGTTCACCGACGGGTCGCGGGCCAGCTCGGGGTGGTACTGGAAGCTGTAGACGCCGTTCTCGAGCCGGTCGTCGACGCCGGGCACCCGCGCGCTGTGGCTGCCGAAGATGGTCTCGACCAGCTCGGACGCCGCGTCGAACTCGTGGGTGCGGTCCCAGCCCCGCAGCGGCCTCCACTCCGCGTCGGTCGTGACGACGGGATGAAACGGGAACCAGATGCCCGGCGTCGCGATGGTGCGCCGGACGTCGGTCACGTAGGTCAGCGGCTTGCCGCCGATCTGGCCGCCGACCATCACGTCCGGGTTGCGCACTCCGTACTCGATCATGTGGTAGTAGCAGAACGTGCACGTGCCGAGGAGGCGCTCGTCGTGCGCGTAGAGGTAGTCCATCGCGTCGAGCGTCTCGGGGTGCTTGTGCCCGCCCGCGTGCCGGCCGCACGTGTAGACCGGGAAGCCGAGGCGCTCGGTGGCCCGCCGCACGTGGTCGTGGAGCCCGGTGCCGTGGATGGCGGTCGGCGGATCGCCGATCGAGCTGTCGTTGTGGAGCGCGGGCTCGATGAAGTCGTGGCGGCTCGTGCGCGCCACCCAGTCCGCCGCCATGGCCTCGGTGATGTTGGTCGAGAAGCCGGGATCCTCGATGTCGTAGGTGGCCGGGATCAGGTTCTCGATCTGGTAGTCGAGGAAGGTGAAGTCGCGCATGCCGTGCACGTCGTGACGGAACGACAGCACGCCGTCGTGGGTGCCGAAGGAGCGCAGGCGGGTCTGCCAGAGCGTGTCCCCGCCCACCTCGAGCAGCAGGCGGCGCAGGAAGAAGAGCAGGGTGTCGCCCCAGTGGGTCGGGTTGGCCCAGTGCCGGACCGCCTCCACGTTGAGATGCGCCTGGAGCATGCCGCCCACCAGCTCGAGGACCTGGTTCGCGACGTAGGCGGTGCGCGCGGTGAGGACGATGGCGGGGCCGAGCGGCGTGGCGGTCGCGGTGGTGGCGTCGGTCAGGTCGCCGGTCAGCTCGACCAGGTCGGCCAGCACCCGGCTACCCGCGGCGGGCTCGACCTGCTGCGCCTCGTGCCCGGCGTAGCCGCTCACGTAGAGCGGCTCCCACGCCGGGCCCGCGAACGGCGATCCGGGCCGCCAGCGCCAGCCGGTGTAGCCGGTCACCGGGCGCGGCGCGATGCGGGCGAGCCCGAGGAGCGCGGCCGGGAGGTTGGTCTTGCCGGTGACGATGAGCCGCCGATCGCCCTCCCGGAGCCACGCCTCGATGCGGGCGATGGTCCGGTCGGCCAGATGCCGCGCGTTGGGCACGAGCAGCACGCGCACGGCGCCGAGCCGCTCCTCGGCGAGGTCGGCCTCCTCCACGAGATCGTGCTTGAGGTTGCAGCGGGCGAGCAGCACCGAGGCGCCGGCCGGGGCCAGGTAGGCGTGCTCGCCCTTGAGCCAGGTGCGGGGGCGGCCCCACGCGTCGGTGAACCGGTAGGTCTCGCTCCGCGACACGGCCCGGGCCGCGTAGGCGTCGCGGCTCGGTCGGCTCCACAGCACCGCGACGTCGTGCCCCCGGGGAGCGATCACGCCGGGCAGTCTATCGGGCGGACGCGCGCCTTGTCGAGCCTCGTCTCCGCGGTATATTCGGGCCATGACCACCGCGGCCGATCCCTCACGCGAGCGCTGGAACCGGCGCTGGGCCGGCGAGCGCGCGAGCGCCGCCACGACGCCGAGCGCGTTCCTGATCGCCGAGACGGAAGCCCTGCCGCCGGGGCGCGCGCTCGACGTGGCGTGCGGGGCGGGACGCAACGCGGTGTGGCTGGCGCGGCGCGGCTGGCGGGTCACCGGGGTCGATTTCTCCGACGTGGCGTTGCGGGCGGCCCGCGAGCTGGCCGCCGCCTCCGGCGTCGAGATCGAGTGGATCGAGGCGGACGCGGTGACGTGGGTGCCGCCCGGCCGGGCCTACGACCTCGTCACCGTGATGTACCTGCAGCTACCCGCCCGGGAGCGCCGGGCCGCGCTGGCCCACGCCGCTTCCGCGGTGCGGCCCGGCGGCACGC
>DATGBR010000290.1:0-7089 GCA_035312605.1 Candidatus Methylomirabilota bacterium | reverse complement strand
CGGCGTTCGCAACGCCGGCCGGCCCCCGGCGCCACCGTGACTCCGCGCGTCAGGCGCCCGGGGCCGGGGAACCATCGCGAGGGCTCCGCGGTTGGCACTGCGGGAGGGCCTGCTCATGCTCACATTGCTTCGTCGGTTCGCGCTCCGTGGTGTCCTGGCGGTCGCGCTCCTCACGCTCGGCCTGTCTGGCATCGCCAGCGCCGACGGGGGCGGTGGCGCAGGGGCCATCGGCACCCCCGCCCGGCCCGAGGATCCCCAGTACACCGCCGCCGTGAAGGCCATCAAGGCGGGCGAGTACGCAAAGGCGATCCCGCTGCTGGAGGGCGTGACCTCGCGCGACGGGAAGAACGCGGATGCCTACAACTGGCTCGCGTATGCCACCCGTAAGAACGGCAACCCCAGCGCCGCCATTCCGATCTACCAGAAGGCGCTCGCCATCGACCCCAAGCACAAGGGCGCCCACGAGTACATCGGGGAGGCGTACCTCATGCTCGACGATCTGCCCCACGCCAAGGAACATCTGAAGACGCTCGACTCGCTCTGCTTCATCACGTGCGAGGAGTTCCGCGATCTCCGCCGCGCGGTCGAGGCGTACGAGAAGTCGGGCGGGAAGTCGAAGCCTACCGCGTCTCAGTAGATTCGGCGGGGTGGGCGGTGGGAGGTGGGGGCAGGGGGGCCGCTGACCACGGCCCTCTGCGGCCTCCCGCCTTAGCGCCAGGATTTCCCAACCCGGGTGGCTTCAGGCGTCGCGACGCATAGCTGGAACGGGTCAGTCTGCCCCCCTGCCCCCCACCTCCCCCCGCCCACCCCGCCGCCTCGCGGAGCCCCAGAGAATCCACTCCAGCCAAAACCTTTCGGCGCCTCTGTGGCGTTTGATTGGTTCGAATGCTGGATGCTGGAAGGTTTCGAAACAACCGGGCGGGAGGGTAGGCGGGCGAGCGGGAGGGGCGGGGGAAGGGGCAGACTGACCCGTTCCAGCTATGCGTCGCGACGCCGAAAACCGCCCAGGTTGGGAAATCCTGACGGTCAAGCGGGAGGCCGAGACGGCCGTGGTCAGCGGCCCCTCCCCCGCCCCTCCCGCTCGCCCGCCTACCCGGAAGACGACGCTAGGCGAAGTTGTAGAGCCGCGCCGCGTTCTCGCACACGATCTTCCGCCGAACGTCCGCCGGGAGGTGCCCCAGCTCGCGGGCGATGTATTCGCGAGAGTCCGGCCACACCCCGTCGGGATGCGGGAAGTCCGACCCCCACATCACCTTGTCCACGCCGAGCTCGTCGAGGAGCTTCACGCCCACCGGGTCCGTCTGGTACGTCGCCCACACCTGGCGCTTCCAGTACTCGCTCGGTGGCATGGTGAGCGAGAGATCCTTGAACTGGTCCTCCCACTCGCTGTCCATGCGCCAGAGGATGTAGGGGATCCAGCCGATGCCGGCCTCGCCCAGGACCACGCGCAGGCGCGGGAAGCGCTCGAGCACGCCGCCGTAGATCATCGCCATCAGGATGTTGGCCATGTTGATCTGGAAGCCGGTGATGTGGGTGGCGAAGGCGATCCGGGAGGCACGCCGGTCCTCCGCCGACATGTCCGCGGGCGCGCGCGAGGGATCCGAGCCGACGAAGACGAGCTTCTGGAGGTTGTCGGGCAGGCGGCTGCCGATGGTGTGGAAGTGCAGCGGCAGCCCGCTGGTCTGGATGACTTCCCACAGCGGGTTCCAGTAAGGATCCCAGAGTGGGGTCAGGTCCGGAGAGTTCGCGATGTCGAGCCCGCGCACCGCGCCGCGCTTGGCCACCCGCTCGACCTCGGCGATGGCCGCGTCGATCGGCGCGTTCGGGATCGAGGCGAGCCCGGCGAAGCGCTCGGGGTGCGTCGAGCAGAAATCGGCGAGCCACTCGTTGTAGACGCGGATCACCTCGACGACCGCCTCCGGATCGTTCATGCGGCCGGTCGCGCCGAGGATGCCGTAGAGGACCTCGGCCTGCACCCCGTCGCGATCCTGGTCCTTCAGGCGCAGCTCGGGATCGGTCAGCCGCCGGATCCCCTTCTTGCCGTCCGAGTAGAGGCCGGTCTCCGCCATGCGGTCCGCCCGGTGGATGCGCCCCGGCACGTACTCGCGGCCCGCCGAGCCCATGCCGCAGAAGAATCCGAGGCTCGCGCCCTTCTTGGTGATCCACGTGGGACCCTTCGGGCTGTCGATCACGTGGGGCATGCGGTCGCGCAGCGCGGGCGCCGCGTTGGCGGTGAAGAGGTCCTGGGGCAGCCAGCAGAGGTCCAGGTGGCAGTCGGCGGAGATCATCTCGTAGCGCATGGCGGGTCTCCTCAGGGCTTGAGCCGGACGTCTTCGTAAGGGGCCGAGTAGGGGAAGGACGGAATCAAGGTAAGCGCGGGCTCCTCCACTCGCGGGCCCACGCCGCGGATGAAGCCGTTCTCCCAGATGGGCGCGAAGATCTTCTTCTCGAACAGGATGCGTTGGATCTGGTGGAGCACCTCCTCGCGCTTCTTGCGGTCGCGCTCGCGCGCCTGGCGCTCGAAGAGGTCCTGCACCTCCGGCAGCACGCCCGCGGTGTAGGGGCCGCCCTTGACCGCCACGATGGCCAGCCGGGTGGCCGCGTTGCCGGCCGGCCCGAGCCCGCCGAACACCAGTCCCTTGAGCTTGCCTTGCGGCCACGCGGAGAAGAAGGCGGCGCGCTCCATGGTGTGGATCTTCACCCGGATGCCGACCGCGGCCAGGTAGTTGGCGATGGCCTCGCCCGCGCCATCGTAGGGCGGGGCGATCGTGAAGTCGCCCGCGTCGACGCCGCGGGGGAAGCCGGCCTCCGCGAGCAGCCGCTTGGCCCGCGCCGGATCGTAGGGATCGGGCTCGATCGCGAGCGCGAACTCCAGCGCGCGCGGCACCACGTTGCCGGTGAGGCCCGCGAAGCCGAGCTGCTCGGCGTCGTTGAGCGCGCGCCGATCGATGGCGACGCTCGCGGCGGTGCGCACCCGCTGGTCGTGCCAGGGCGACGCCGGGTCCCACTGGCCGCGGAAGTCGAGGAAGAAGATGGTGTTGCTGCGCACCGCCATGAGGCGCAGGCCGGGCGTGCGCCGCACATCCTCCGCGATGGGGCCGTTCAGGAAGTAGGCCACGTCCACGTCGCCTCGCTTCAGCGCAGCGGCGCGGGTGGTCTCGTCGGGCAGGCTGCGGAAGATCAGCTTCTTCACCGCCGGGACTTTCCGCCAGTAGCCGTCGAAGGCCTCGAGCTGAAGCTCCACGCCCGGCTGGAAGGTCACTACCCGGTACGGCCCCGCGCCGATCGGCGCCTTCTTGAAGCCCTCGTCGCCCACCTGCTCGACGTACTTCTTCGGCACGATCCAGCCGGCGGAGGTCGCGGTGGTTCCGTAGAACGTGATGAAGTCCGCCCACGGCTCCTTCAGCTGGAACTGCACGCGCCGGGCGTCGAGCACCCGGACCTCCTGCACGTGCTCCTTCAGCAGCGCCGCGTTCGCGCCGTGGTAGCGCGCGAAGGAGAACTTCACGTCCTCCGCGGTCACTCGCTCCCCGTTGTGGAAGCGCGCGTTGGCGCGTAGCGTGAAGTCGTAGACCAGGCCGTTGGGGGAGACGGTCCAGGACTCGGCGAGGCTCGGCGCGCTCGGGCCCGTCGGCATCGGCTTGAGGAGCGCGTCGTGGACCGCGTAGAGGGTGAGGAACGGGGTGATCGAGCCCTCACTCTCGGCGGGATCGAGCCAGCGCGGGGCCAGCGTGAAGTGCACCGCCCACGTCATCTGACCGGCCGGCGCGGGGGCAGCCGACTGCGCCATCCCGGCCGGAGCCAGGCACAGCAGGAACGCGATCACGACGAGCACACCGACGAGCCGTCGCATGGAGCCGCCCTCCCGGGCCAACGTCGGGGCCGATGATATAAACCTATTCGAAGTGAGTAAAGCGGAGAGTTTACGAAGAGTAGGCGGGGGAGATCTGATTCAGCAGGTTCTCACTTTGAGCGCCCGGATCGTCGCCGCGTCTGAGAGGCGAGTCGGGGCCGCGGTCATCAAGCCGCCTGATGCGCCCAGGTTGAAATGACTACAGGTGAAGCGTCAAGCCGAGGTTCCGGGCGCCGCCCCGTCTCAGTGTGGGCGCTCATGCTCGGAACCGGGCCGCGGTTTGCGCGGGACGCGTTCGGCCCGGTGGTGGTGTTCTACCTTGGGTGGAAGATAGTCGGGATGGGTACCGGAACAGTCGCGGCCACCCTGGTCGCGCTCGGCTCCTTTGCATGGGAGCGCCGGCACGCTCGGGCAGGGCTCTCTGCCTTCTTTGGGCTTGGCATTGCATTGGTCCAGGCTTTGGGCGCCTTCGCATCGGGCAGCGCCATCGGATACTTTGCCCCGCCCTTGATCGCTAATGGCGCGTACGGCCTCGCCTTCTTCGTCTCCGTCATAGTCGGCCGACCTCTGGCCGGGATCTTGGCTGCAGAAACGTATCCATTTCCGCCCTCTGTTAGGGGCTCGGTCACTTTTCGGCGTGTCTTCGCAAGAATCTCCCTCGTCTGGGCAGCATATTTTCTGCTACGGAGCGCTATCCGTCTGTGGATGCTCATGCGGACCAGTGTCGACGTCTATGTGTTGATCAACCTCACCACCGGAGTGCCCTTGACCGTCGCGCTCGTGAGCTGGTCGATCTGGTACGGTGTCCGCGGGTTCCGGCGCAGTGAGGAATGGGGCGGGTACTTACGCGAACCTTGAGCAGGAGAGATGAAGCCATGAATGACAACGGTCCAAGGTGTCCTGGTTGCGCGAGCGACGACATTGCTATTCGCGGAAGCGCAGCCGCACAGAACTATCCCTCCCCACCCCAGATGTGGGAGTGCAAGACGTGTCATGCACTCTTCGCCTATCGGCCAAGTGCAGCCGGTCGCAGTGGCTGAGCTGCGACCTACTTGGCTCGTCGTGTGCTCGTGCGGCTGGAGCCGAGAAGTCCCAGCCTAGACTGCACTCGCCCACCCTCTAAGCACCGACAACAATCTGCTCCCATAATCTGCGCATGAGCTACGTGAAGGAGATCTCTTCGCAAACTTGTTGAATCCATAGGGCCTCGCGCGCCGCGCACCGGATGATATAATCCGCGCGCCCATTCCACGAGGCGGCACCGAGAGAGGCCATCATGAAGACATTCCGGCTCTACACCGGCAGCGACGGCCAGTCCCACGTCGAACCGATCGATCTCGCCCGCACGCCGGCCTGGACCAAGGGGCTCGCGACCACCCAGATCGCGTTCCGCGAGAGCCCGGTCGGCAACTTCATCGACTGGCATCCCGCGCCCCGGCGCCAGTTCGTGATCATCCTCTCGGGCCAGCTCGAGATCGGGCTGGGCGACGGCTCGAAGCACCTGTTCGGTCCGGGCGACGCCCGCCTGGTCGAGGACGTCACCGGCAAGGGCCACACCACCCGCGTGCACGGCAGCCAGCCGTGCCTCACCGCCACCATCCCTCTCGCGGAGCAATAGCCATGGCCACCAAGATCCTGTTCGCGCCCAAGCAGTCCGACGCGGTGCTCGAGATCGCCCGCTCGCTCACCCCCGCGGGCTTCGAGCTGCTCATCGCCGACATCGGCACCCCCGAGTTCTACGCGGCGGCGGCCCAGGCCGAGTACTACCTGGGCCTGGCGCGCCAGATGGGCGGCGAGTTCTTCCGCTCCGCCCCGAACATGAAGCTGGTGCAGCTGCTCTCCGCGGGCTACGACCGGGTGGACATCGAGGCCGCGCGCAAGGCGAAGGTGCCGGTGTCCAACAACGGCGGGGCCAATGCGATCGCGGTGGCCGAGCACACCATCATGCTGATCCTGGCCGTGCTCAAGCGGGTGGTCCGCTTTCACAACGACGTGGTGGCCGGCAAGTGGCGGGTCGGCGGCTTCGACGACCAGAGGGTCTATGAGCTGTCGCGCAAGACCCTCGGCATCGTGGGACTCGGCAACATCGGCAAGAAGGTGGCGCGGCGCGCGGCCGCGTTCGACATGGTGGTGCAGTACTACGACATCGCCCGTCTCACCGAGGCCGAGGAGGACGCCCTCGGGGTCCGCTTCGTGCTGCTCCCCGAGCTGCTGCGCACCTCCGACGTGGTGAGCCTGCACGTGCCGCTCGACGACTCCACCCGCCACCTGCTGGGGGCGCGCGAGTTCGCCCAGATGAAGCCGGGCGCGATCCTGATCAACACCTGCCGGGGCCCGGTGGTGGACGAGGCCGCGCTCCACGCCGCGCTCAAGAGCGGCCAGGTCGCGGGGGCGGGGCTCGACGTACTGGTCGAGGAGCCGCCCGCCACCAACCACCCGCTCTTCTCGCTGCCCAACGTGACCCTGACCCCGCACTCGGCGGGGCCCACCTGGGAGAACTGGACCGCGCGGTTCCGCAACGGCTTCGACAACATCCAGCGGGTGGCCGCCGGCCGCGCCCCCAAGTGGGTGATCCCCGAGCTGCAGGACCCGCAGCCGTGAAGATCCTCTTCGCGCCGAACCTCATCGTCTCCGGCCTCAGCGAGGCCGACCGCGCCGGCATCCTCGAGGCGGCCGGACCCGGCGCGCGCATCGTGGAAGCGAAGGACAAGGCGAGCCAGCGCCGCGAGCTGCCCGACACCGACGTCATCTTCGGCCGCGCGCACCCCGAGTTGTTCTCGCTCGCGACCCGGCTCGTCTACTACCACTCGATCGGGGCGGGGGTGGACAGCATCCTCACCCCGGAGCTGATCAACAGCGACGTGCCGCTCGCCAGCGAGAAGGGCGAGGTGGGCATTCACCTGGCCGAGCACGCCTTCGCGCTGCTGCTCGCGCTGACCCGCGGGCTCCACACCGCGATCCGCACCCCCGACTACGACCTGCGCGAGCCGATCCGCGTGCACCAGCGCGAGCTGTACGAGCAGACCATGGGTATCGTGGGCTTCGGGGGCACCGGCCGCGCGGTGGCCCGCCGCGCGGTGGGCTTCGGAATGCGGGTGCTCGGGGTGGACGTCGAACGCGTCGATCCCGAGCCGGGAGTCGAGGCGATCTGGCCCGCGGACCGGCTCGCGGATCTCCTGGCGGCCTCCGACGTGGTGGTGATCGGCCTGCCGCTCACCAAGGCCACCCACCATCTC
>DATGBR010000289.1:0-3158 GCA_035312605.1 Candidatus Methylomirabilota bacterium | reverse complement strand
ACGCCCGACAACGTGGGCGAGGCGGTGCGCCGCGTCCGGCCCTACGGGGTGGACGTCAACTCCGGCGTCGAAGCCCGCCCGGGCCGCAAGGACGAGACGCGGGTGCTTCGTTTCGTGAACGAGGCGCGCATGGCGGCGGCCCCATGAGCGTGGCCACGCGACCCGCGTCGCTCCCGGACGCCAACGGCCACTTCGGCCGCTTCGGCGGGCGCTTCGTGCCCGAGACGCTGATGCAGCCGCTCGTGGATCTCGAGCGGGCGTACCGCGCCGCGCGCGCGGACACGCGCTTCCGCCGGCGGCTCCGCGAGCTGCTGTCCACCTACGCGGGCCGGCCGACGCCGCTCTACTTCGCGGACCGGCTGACCCGCCACTTGGGCGGCGCGCGGATCTACCTCAAGCGCGAGGATCTCTGCCACACCGGCGCCCACAAGATCAACAACGTGCTGGGCCAGGCCCTGCTCGCGCAGCGCATGGGCAAGCCACGCGTGATCGCGGAGACCGGCGCGGGCCAGCACGGGGTGGCCTCCGCCACCGCGGCGGCCCTGCTCGGCCTCGAGTGCCAGGTCTACATGGGGCGCGTCGACGTGGAGCGCCAAGCCCTCAACGTCTTCCGCATGAAGCTGCTCGGCGCGACGGTGATCCCGGTCGAGAGCGGCTCCAGGACGCTCAAGGACGCGGTCAACGAAGCGCTGCGCGACTGGGTCACCAACGTGCGCACCACCTATTACCTCCTCGGCTCGGTGATGGGCCCGCACCCGTACCCGATGATGGTGCGCGACTTCCACCGGGTGATCGGCGAGGAGACGCGGGTCCAGGCCCGCCGCGCGACCGGCCGGCTCCCAGATCTCCTGGTGGCCTGCGTGGGCGGCGGCTCCAACGCGATCGGCCTCTTCTGGCCCTTCATCGGCGACCGCGGGGTGCGCATCGTGGGGGTCGAGCCGGGCGGGCACGGCATCAAGAGCGGCAAGCACGGCGCCTCGCTCGGCTCGGGCGCGGTCGGCGTGCTGCACGGCAGCATGAGCTACGTGCTCCAGAACGACGACGGGCAGGTGGCGGAGGCCCACTCGATCTCGGCCGGGCTCGACTATCCCGGGGTGGGGCCCGAGCACTCCTACTACAAGGACGCCGGCCGCTTCGAGTACGTCTCGGTGACCGACGCGGAGGCGCTCGAGGGGTTCCAGGCCCTCACGCGGCTCGAGGGCATCATGCCCGCGCTCGAGTCCGCCCACGCGGTCGCGCACGCGATGCAGGCCGCCGCGCGGATGAAGAAGACGCAGACGGTGGTGGTGGGCCTGTCGGGCCGCGGCGACAAGGACGTGCACACCGTCGGCCTAGCCCTCGACGGCCGGCCGGGCAACGGGCTCGGGGGCAACGGCCACGGAGGCGCCCGGTGAAGGCCGCGACCGGCCGCGCGCCGTCGCGCCTCGACGCCACCTTCACGGCGCTCCGCGCCCGCCACGAGCGGGCCCTCGTCGCCTACTTCACGGCCGGCGACCCGTCGCTCGCGCTCACCCGCAAGCTGGTGGTGGAGGCGGCCCGCCGCGGCGCGGACGTCATCGAGCTCGGCATCCCGTTCTCGGATCCGCTCGCGGACGGACCGGTGATCCAGCGGGCCACCCAGCGCGCGCTGGCGGCCGGGGTCACCCTGCCGCGGGTCCTCGAGCTGGTACGGGAGATGCGGGGCGAGGTGTCGGTGCCGCTCGTCTTCCTCACGTACTACAACCCGATCCTGGCCTTCGGGCTCAAGGCCTTCTGCCAGACCTCGGTGGAGGCGGGCATCGACGGGGTGATCGTCGCGGACCTGCCGCCCGAGGAGTCGGGGCCCCTGCGGGCGGAGGCGATGGCGGCCGGGCTCGATCTCGTCCACCTGGTGGCGCCGACCTCGACGCCCGAGCGCATGCGCAAGATCGCGCGGGCGAGCGAGGGTTTCGTCTACATGGTCTCGCTCACCGGCGTCACCGGGGAGCGCACCGCGCTCGCCACCGAGGAGCTGGCCCAGCAGCTCCGCGCCCTGCGCGCGATCACCACCAAGCCGGTGTGCGTGGGCTTCGGCATCGGCACGCCGGAGCAAGCGGCGCTGGTGGGCCAGCTGGCCGACGGAGTCGTCGTGGGCTCGGCGATCGTGCGGCTGGTGGAGCGGCACGCGAGCTCGGCCGAGCTTCTGAACCGGGTGGGCGACTTCATCGCGGGGCTGAAGGCTCCGCTGCGGGGCGGGAGCTAGCGCGTGGCCTGGTTCTGGAAGAAGAAGGAGGACGGCGACGAGGACCGGCCGAAGAAGGTCGTGATCGCCGAGGGCCTGTGGGTCAAGTGCGACTCCTGCCGCGAGATCGTCTACCGCGCGGAGGTCGAGCGCGCGGGCCGCGTGTGCCCCAAGTGCGGCTACCCCTTCCGCATCTCGGCCCGCGAGCGCATCGCCTCGATCGTCGACGAGGGCTCCTTCGAGGAGCGTGAGGGAGGCCTGCGCTCGAAGGATCCGCTCGGCTTCAAGGACACCAAGCGCTACTCGGACCGGCTCAAGGCGGCGCGGGCCAAGTCCTCGATGGAGGAGGCGGTGCTCACCGGAACCGCCCGGATCGGCGGCTACCCGCTCGCGCTCGCGGTCTTCGAGTTCGCGTTCCTGGGCGGCAGCATGGCCTCGGTGGTCGGCGAGAAGCTCACGCGCACCATCGAGCTCGCGCTGCAGAAGCGCGTGCCGCTCCTGATCGTCTCCGCCTCCGGCGGAGCGCGGATGCAGGAAGGCATCCTCTCCCTCATGCAGATGGCCAAGACCTCCGCCGCGCTCGCGCGCCTGGCCGCCGAGCGGGTGCCCTACATCTCGCTGCTCACCGATCCCACCACCGGCGGCGTCACCGCGAGCTTCGCGATGCTGGGAGACCTGATCCTGGCCGAGCCCCGTGCCCTCATCGGCTTCGCGGGACCCCGCGTCATCGCGGAGACGATCCGGCAGCCGCTGCCCGACGGCTTCCAACGCTCGGAGTTCCTGCTCGAGCACGGCCAGCTCGACCTGGTCGTGGAGCGGCGGGAGCTGCGGGCCACGCTCCGGAGGATCCTCGCCTTCTTCGGCGGACGCGACCCCGCGCCCGCCCCATGACCTATCCGGAGGCCGTGGCCCGGATCCTCGGCCTCCGCGGCGGGGAGCGGGTCGGCATGCGCCCCGG
>DATGBR010000288.1:0-7337 GCA_035312605.1 Candidatus Methylomirabilota bacterium | reverse complement strand
TTGAGGCGCTTGTTGGCCCCGTAGAGATCGATCTGCTGGTAGAGGGGGATCGCGGGGACCTCCTCGATCCAGAGCTTGTTGATCTTCTGGTACTGGGCGTAGCGCTTCTTCTCATCCATCTGCGACTGCGCCTCGTCCACCATCCCGTTGAAGTCCTCGTTGTGCCAGTTGACGAAGAGGCCGGGCGACTTGAAGAGCGGCACGTAGATCGCCTCGGCGTCCATCGTCGGATGGCCCCAGCCGATGAGCCACACCGGGCCCGCCTTGTGCACGTAGACCATGTTGTTCAGGTAGTTCACGAACTCGTAGGTCCGGAGCGTGGTCTTGATCCCGGCCTTGTTGAGCTGGCCCGTCACCGCCTCGCCGACCTCCTTGTCGCGGACGTAGCGGCCCTGCGGCCCGTTGAGCACGATCTCGACGCCGTTGGGGAAGCCCGCCTCCGCGAGGAGCTTCTTGCTGCGGGCCAGGTCCTGCTTGATGGGTTTGAGCGAGGCGTCGTAGCCGAAGTGCAGGCTCGGCAGCATGGTGGCCACCCGCACCGCTTTGCCGTCCATCACGCCCTTGATGATCTCGTCGGCGTCGATGGCGTAGGCGAGGGCCTGGCGGACGCGCTTGTCCGCGGTCGGCCCCGCGTAGGGGCCGGTGGGCTTGTGGTTGGCGTCCATCTGGTGGGTGTAGATCATGAGCTGGATGGTGCGGATGGAGGGCGCGGTGCTCAGGTAGATCTTGGGATGCTTCTCGATGATCCCGGCCAGGTGGGGCGGGATGTTCACCGCCACGTCGATCTCGCCGTTCTGGAGCGCGGCGACCCGCACCGCGTCGTCCGGGATCGGCTTGAACACGATGGTCTTGATCTTCGCGGCCCCGGCCCAGTAGCCCGGGAAAGCCTCCATCACGATCTCCTCGTCCTTCGACCAGCGCACGAACTTGTAGGGCCCGGTGCCGATCGGGTTCCGGGAGATCGCGGCCGGGTCCTTGCCCGCGTACTCCTTGGGCGGGTACATCGCGGCCTGGCGCAGGGCCAGGTGGACCACGAAGACCGGCCACGGCTTCTTGGTGTGGACCTTCACCGTGAAGGGGTCGATGATCTCCACCCGATCGATCGGCGCGAAGGACGTCGAGCCACGCAGCTTGTTAGCCGGATTGGCGAGACGCTCCAGGCTGAACTTGACCGACTCCGCGTTGAAGTCCTCGCCGTTGTGAAACTTGACCCCGCGGCGCAGCTTGATCTCCCAGACCGTCGGCGCCACCAGCTTCGGCATCTCGACCGCTAGCGCGGGCACGATCTTGAGATCCGGGCCGCGCTCCACCAGCGACTCGAAGATCTGCGCCCCCACGTTGGAGGCGGGCTGCTCCTGCTGGTGCATCATGTCGAGCGTGGTCGGATCCACGCCCTGCGCGATCACGACCCGGCCCTCGGGCGCCGCCGCCGCCGCCACCGGGCCCAGCGCCACGCCGATCAGCACCACCGCGATCCGCCACTGCCTCATGGGTGACTCCTCGTTGGGTCAGGTCTATTGGGCCAGCGCGCCGCCGTCGATGACCAGCTCGCTGCCGGTCATGTAGGAGGAGTCGTCGGAGGCGAGGTAGAGCACCGCGCTCACGATCTCGGGGACGGTGCCCATCCGGCGCAGGGGCACGCGCTGGAGGCGCTTCTCCATCGCGTCGCGGTCGCGGAAGGCGCTGTGGAACATCTCGGTGTCGACCGGGCCCGGGTGGACCGAGTTGCAGCGGATCTTGTCCTTGGCGTGCTGGGACGCGGTCACCTTGGTGAAGATCCGGATCGCGCCCTTGCTCGCCGCGTAGGCCGGCTCCTGGTGCAGCGACTGGCCGATGCCGGCCACCGAGGAGATGTTGACGATCGAGCCGCCGCCCGACCGGCGCATGGCCGGGATCGCGTACTTGGTGCCGAGGAAGACCCCCTTGGCGTTCACCGCCATCACCTGGTCCCACTCCGCGACGGTGCGCTCCTCGATCGGCACCCTGGGGATCACGATGGCCGCGTTGTTGACCAGGACGTCGAGCCGGCCGTGGCTATCGAGCGCGGTCTGCACCGCCGCTCGCCAGTCCGCCTCGCTGGTCACGTCCAGGTGGAGGTAGATGGCGTCGCCGCCCCCCGCCCGGATGGCCGCCTCGACCTTCTTCCCCTCGTCGTCCCGGATGTCGCCGAAGACGACCTTGGCGCCCTCGCGCACGAAGGTCTCCGCCTCCGCCGCGCCCTGCCCCCGGGCCCCGCCGCTGATCAGCGCGACCTTCCCGTCCAGCTTGCCCATAGTGTTCTCCCTGGCCCGCCGCCTTCGCCCATCGGAATTGCCGACGCGTCCCGATGCTTCCGCAAATAGTAGTCCGATCGGGTTGGATGAGTGGCAGAAATGTGGTTGACTTTCACTCCGTGGGCCCTCGCTCGACGTGGTGGCGGATCTTCGAGCGGCCGAGCCTCGGCGGGGTGCTCGCCGGGGTGGCGGTCTGGGTGGTGGTGGTGACCGCCCTGCACGTCGTGGTCAATCACCGCAGCGCGCTCACTCCCGGCGCGGAGGCCCGCACCCTGGAAGTGGGGGGTTTGCCGGTCACGTGAAACCTCACGCTGCCGATCGCCAGTCTGGCGATGTCGCGGGACGCGGAGGGGCGGTCGGTGGTCGACGTGACCCTCGCCGACTCGCCGGCCGAGTACAGCAAGTACAGCGGGTGGCCCGAGCTGAAGGAGTCGTTCATGGCCGGCAAGGTGAAGGCCGCCTACCTGCTGGCGCCGATGGTGATGGATCTCGTGGATAGCGGGGTGGACGCCAAGATCGTGTCGCTCGGCCATCGCTCGGGCGCGGTCATCATGGTGCGGAAGGAGTCGCGGGCGAAGAGCTTCCGCGACCTGCGCGGCCGGCGGATCGCGATCCCGAGCCGGTTCGCGGTCGACCACCTCTTCGTGCGCCGCATGCTCAAGGAGAGCGGCATGACCGTTCGCGACGTGGAGCTGGTGGAGATGGCGCCGCCCGAGATGCCGGCCGCCCTCTACGCGGACCAGGTCGACGCCTACGCGACCGGTGAGCCGTTCGGGGCGGTGGCGGAGGTGGGGGGCTACGCGCGCCCCCTCTACATGAAGCGCGACAAGTGGCCGGACTACGTCTGCTGCGTGCTCACGGTGCGCCAGGCGCTGATCGACCGCGACCGGCCGCAGGTGCAGCAGCTCGTCAACCACGTGCTGTCCGCGGGCGCGTGGCTCGAGACCGCGCAGGCCAACCGGGACCGGGCCGCCGACATCGCGGCCGGCCCCACGCTCTTCAACCAGAGGGCCGACATCATCAAGCACGTGCTCACCAACCCCCGCGACCGCGTGACCTACGCGGACCTGCGGCTCGTCAAGTCCGAGATGGACGGGCTGATGGAGGCCGCGCTCGAGGCCGGCATCATTCGCCGGCGCATCCCCTACGAGCGATACGTGGACGAGAGCTTCCAGCGCGCCGCGCGCCCGGTGGACATCCGTGTGGAGCGGTAGGCTCGCCTGGCTGCCGCTGCTGGGGCCGGTGGCCTTGCTCGTCGCGGTCTGGCACGTGGCGGTCGCGCTGAGCGGCAGCCTGATCTTCCCGACGCCCTGGCAGGTGGCGGTGGGCCTCGGGGACCTCGCCTGGCGCGGGCTCCTGCTCAAGCACGTGATCGCGTCCCTCTTCCGCGTCACGTGCGGGTACCTGCTGGCCGCCGCGCTGGCCATTCCGATCGGCATGCTGATGGGCTGGTTCGCTACCGCGCACGCCTTCCTGAACCCGCTCGTGCAGGGTCTCCGCCCGATCTCGCCGATCGCCTGGATCCCGCTCTCGATCCTGTGGTTCGGAGTGGGGGACCTCTCGCCGATCTTCCTCATCTTCCTCTCGTCGTTCTTCCCGATGGTGGTGGGGACCGCGGCGGGGGTGATGACGATCGACCGCAAGTACCTCCGGGCCGCCCGCAACTTCGAGTACCGGGGCTTCCGGCTCTTCCGCTCGGTGATCCTGCCCGCCGCGCTGCCCCAGATCGTGACCGGCATGCGCATCGGGCTCGGGGTCGCCTGGCTCGTGGTGGTGGCGGCGGAGATGATCGCGGTGAGCTCCGGCCTTGGCTACCTGATCATCGACTCGCGCAACGCGGGCAACCGCTACGACCTCGTGGTGGCCGGGATGCTCACGATCGGGGTCGTCGGGTTCCTGCTCGACGCCCTCATGCGCGGGCTCGATCGCCTCGACGAGGTGCGCTGGCGCTATGAGGCCTAAGATCCCATGAGGCCTAAGATCGAGATCCGATCGGTCTCGAAAACGTTCGTGACCCGCGGGGGGCCGGTGCCGGTGCTGGACGACCTGAGCTTCGAGGTGGCCGACGGCGAGTTCGTCGCGGTCATCGGCCCGTCGGGCTGCGGCAAGTCGACGCTCCTCGGCGTGCTCGCCGGCTTCGAGCACCCCGACCGGGGCGAGATCCGCGTCGACGGTGAGCCGGTGCGGGAGCCCGGGCGCAAGGGCATATTCATCTTCCAGCAGCCGTCACTCTTCCCCTGGCTCGACCTGGAGCGCAACCTCGTTTTCGGCCTGAACGGCGAGTCCGCAGAGACGCGACGGGGCCTGGTCGCGCACTACATCGCGCTGGTCGGCCTCGAGGGGTTCGAGCGCGCTTTTCCCAACCAGCTCTCGGGCGGGATGCAGCAGCGGGCCGAGCTGGCGCGGGCCCTGATGGTGAAGCCGGAGATCCTCTACCTGGACGAGCCGTTCGGCGCGCTCGACGCGCTGACCCGGCTCCGAATGCGGGCCGAGCTGCTCCGGATCCTGTCGCGCGAGCGGCACACCGTGCTGCTGGTGACCCACGACGTGGAGGAGGCGCTGCACCTGGCCGATCGCGTGCTGGTGCTCTCCCCGCGGCCGGCCCGCATCCAGCACGTGGTCGAGGTGACGCTCCCGCGGCCCCGCGCGCTCTCGAACCCGGAGCTGATCGCGCTCAAGGCTTCGCTCCTGCGCGAGCTCGGCGTGGACGAGCGGGCGGGGGAGTCTTCGTGATCGGCGCGCGCGTCCTCGCGGCCTGCGCGCTCGCGGTCTGCCTGGCGGGGGCCCCGGCCCCCCACGCGGCGCCCGCCGGCGCGGCCGGGCTCCGGAGCGGCGCCTTCGATCCGCCGCGGCCGGCGCCCGAGTTCGCGCTGCCCTCGACCGGCGGCGCCGAGTTCCGGCTGAGTCGCCAGCTCGGCAAGGTCATCGTGCTGACCTTCGGCTACACGAGCTGCCCCGACATCTGCCCCACCGTCCTGGCGGAGCTGGCCAAGGTGCGGCAACGGCTCGGCGGCACGGCGAAGCGGGTGCAGGTGGT
Organism: Candidatus Methylomirabilota bacterium; assembly: GCA_035312605.1. GTDB lineage: Bacteria > Methylomirabilota > Methylomirabilia > Rokubacteriales > CSP1-6 > CAMLFJ01. The sequence goes on along the minus strand of DATGBR010000288.1, from coordinate 2,027 downwards.
GTACGTGAGCGTCGACCCCGAGCGGGACACGGCCGCGCGCCTCCGCGCCTACACCGAGCAGTTCGACAAGACCTTCCTCGGGCTCACCGGGCCCGCGGACCAGCTGGCCCCGGTGTGGAAGGCCTACGGGGTCTCGGTGGTCCGGCGCGAGCTGCCCGGCACCAAGCCGGCGATGTACCTGATCCACCACTCCGCGTCCGTGTTCCTGATCGACCCGGCCGGCCGCCTGCGCGTGATGGCGCCCTTCGGGACTCCGGTCGACGACGTCGTCCACGACATCCGCACCCTGCTCGAGGAGTGAGCCGATGCGCCGACTGCTCGTTCTCGCGCTGGCCGGCCTGGTCGTGGCTCCGGCCGCCGGCGCCCAGGACGCGGCCATCCGCCTGGAGAGGCCCTGGGTCCGCCGGGCTCCGGCCATGCCGGACGCGCGGCCGGGCGCGGAGAGCACCGCGGCGGGCTACGTCACCCTGCTGAATCGCGGGCCCGACCGCGACGCCCTGATCGCGGCGTCGGCCGACGTCGCGGCGCGGGTCGAGCTGCACGAGACCCGCAACATGTCGGGGATGATGATGATGGAGCGGGTGGACAAGGTCGAGCTGGCCCCGGGCTCGCGCGTCGAGCTCCGGCCGGGCTCCTATCACCTGATGCTGATCGGGCTCAAGCGCGCGCTGACTCCGGGACAGACCGTCACCCTCACTCTCGAGTTCGAGCGGGGTGGGCGGATGACGACCCGCGCGGAGGTGCGGTGACGCGCCGGCCCGCGCTGCTCGCGGCGGCGGGCCTCGCGCTCGCTCTCGCGAGCATCGCCTGGGCCGCGCTCGCACCGCTGCCGGTGGGCTCGCACGCGCTGACCTTCGTGATCCCGCCGGGCACCGCGGCGCGCCTCCGGGCGGGCGAGGCGGCGAGCGTCCTGCCCTCGCCGATCCACCTGATCGTCGGGGTGCGCGACGTGCTCGTGCTCACCAACGACGACGACGTGATCCATCAGGTCGGCCCCATCATCCTCGGCTCCCGACAGACCTACCGGATCCCGTTCCGGAAGCCGGGCCGGTTCCAGTACGCGTGCTCGCTCCACGCGGCGGGCACGCTCGCGCTCGTCATCGACCCGCCGCCCGCGGCCGGCCTCGAACGGCTGCGCTGGCGCCTGGCTCAGCTCACCGCCCGCTCCTGACTGGAGACATCGCCCATGCTCGAGGAGCCCACGTCCCTCCGGATCGACGACCCCGGCGTCCGCGCGCTGTTCACCGAGCCGGCGCGATTCCAGTCCTGGTTGGATGTCGAGGCCGCCCTGGCCCGGGCGCAGGCCGAGCTGGGCATCATCCCGGAGGCGGCGGCCCGCGAGATCGTCCGCAAGGCGCATCTCTCCTACCTGGACCTGGCCGCGGTGCGGGAGGGCCTGGCCCGCACCGGGCATCCGCTCGTGCCGCTCGTGTGGGAGCTCGATCGCGCCTGCGAGGGCGACGCGGGCGGCTTCGTGCACTGGGGCGCGACCACCCAGAACGTCACCCAGACCGGCCAGCTCCTGCAGGTGCGACGGGCGCACGAGATCTTCCTGCGCCAGCTCGCGGCGATCCTCACCACGCTCGCGGACCTGGCCGAGCGCACCAAGGACGTGCTGCTCCCCGGCCGCACCCACGGCCAGCACGCGGTGCCGGCCACCTTCGGCTTCAAGGTCGCGGTGTGGATCGACGAGCTGGGCCGCCACGTGGAGCGCCTGCACGGCTGCGAGAGCCGCGTGTTCGTGGCCATGCTGGGCGGCGGCGCGGGCACCCTCGCCTCGCTCGGCGAGCTCGGTCTGGCTACCCAGGAGAAGATGGCGGCCCACCTTGGCATGGCGCCGATGCGGCTGCCCGCGCGGACCATCGGCGATCACCAGGCCGAGTACGTGACGCTCCTCGGCATGCTGGCCTCGACGGGCAGCAAGATCGGTCGCGAGGTCTATACCCTCATGAAGCAGGAGTTCGGCGAGGTCGAGGAGCCGGTGCCGCCCGGCACCGTCGGCAGCAGCACGATGCCGCAGAAGCGCA
>DATGBR010000287.1:0-9072 GCA_035312605.1 Candidatus Methylomirabilota bacterium | reverse complement strand
GGGCGCTCGGCCAGGCGGAGATTTTCGCCGACCTCGAGGTGCGGGAAGATCTGGCGGCCTTCGGGGACGTACCCCACGCCCAGCCGGAAGACGCGGTGGGGCGCCAGACCGGTGATGTCGCGGCCCTTGAAGCGCACCGCGCCGCCGCGGGGCGGCTCGAGCCCCATGATCGAGCGCAGCGTCGTGGTCTTGCCCGCCCCGTTGCGCCCGAGCAGCACGGTGATCCCTCCCGCGGGGACCGCGAAGGAGACGTCACGGAGCACGTGGCTCTTGCCGTAGAACGTCTGGACCGCCTCGACCGCGAGCAGCGTCACCCCGCGTCTCCGAGATACGCGGCCTGCACGTCGGCGTTGGCCCGGATGAGAGCCGGCGTGCCGTCGGCGATGAGCCGGCCGAAGTGGAGCACGCTGATGCGGTCGGCGAGATCGAAGACCACGTCCATGTCGTGCTCGACCAGGATGATGGTCAGCGCCCGCTCGCGGGCGATCCGCCGGATGACCGCGACGGTGGCCACCGTGTCCTCCGGCGACAGCCCCTGGGTGGGCTCGTCGAGCAGCAGGAGCGCGGGCTCCTGGGCGATCGCCATCGCGATCTCGAGCCGGCGCTGGTCGCCGTGCGGCAGGGTGGCGGCCGGCTGCGCCGCGAGGTCGTCGAGGCCGAGCGCGGCGAGGCTGTCGTGGGCGCTTCGCTCGCTCGTCTCGAGCAGCGTCCGGCCCCCGATCAGGCGGAAGTTGCCGCCGGCGCGGAGCTGGACCGCGATCCGGACGTTCTCCAGCACCGAGAGCTCCGGGAAGATGCTGGTGATCTGGAAGGTGCGCGAGATGCCCCGCCGGCAGCGGGCGGGCGCGGGGAGCGCGGTCACGTCGTCGCCGCGAAAGAGCACGCGGCCCGAGGTCGGCGCCAGCAATCCGGAGATGAGGTGAAACAGCGTGGTCTTGCCGGCGCCATTCGGGCCGATGACCGCGCGCAGCTCGCCCGGCTCGACCGCGAGGTCGACCCCGGCCACGGCCTGCAAGGCCCCGAAGGCGCGGCCGAGCCCCCGCGTTTCCAGCAGCGGAGTCATGCGCGCGTCCGCAGGCGCCGGGCCGTCCCCACGAGTCCGCCCGGCAGGAAGATCACCATCAGGACGAAGACGGCACCGGTGAAGATCATCCAGTGCTCGGTGTAGCTCGAGAGCACCTCCTGGATGAGGATGAAGACCATCGCGCCGAGGATCGGCCCGACGAGGGTGCCGATGCCGCCCATGATCACCATCATGAGCCCCTGGCCGGAGAAGACCCAGAACATGACCTCCGGCGAGGCGAAGCCCCGGAAGGGGGCGAACAGCGCCCCGGCGAGGCCGGCGAACACCGCGGCGATCACGAAGACGACCAGCTTGAACGGACGCGGATCGCGCCCGAGGCTCGTGAAGCGCCGCTCGTTCTCGCGGATGGCCTCGAGCGCGCGGCCGAACGGAGAGTGGACGATGGCCCGGCAGAGCCCGAGCGAGCCCACGACGCAGGCGGCGACCAGGAAGTAGAACGCGTGCGGCGAGGCCAGGCTCGGCCCGCCCCAGTAGAGCTCGGTCTTCGGCACCCCCGCGATGCCGTCGGAGCCGCCGGTCAAGTCGCGCCACTTGTAGGCCACCGTGTAGAGCAGCTGGGCGAAGGCGAGCGTGAGCATCGCGAAGTAGATGCCGGTCGCGCGCGTCGAGAACCAACCGATGGGCAGCGCGACCGCGCCCGCCAGCAGGGCGCCCGCGAGCAGGGCGACCGGGATCGGCTGGGCGAAGTGGATCAGGACGAGCGCGCTCGCGTAGGCGCCGAGGCCGAAGTAGGCGGCGTGGCCGAAGGAGACCATGCCGGTGTAGCCCATGATGAGATCGAGCGACAGCGCGAAGAGCCCGTAGATGAGGAGATCGGTCAGGAGCGAGAGCTGGTAGCGCGCGGCCACCCACGGGGCGATCGCGAGCGCCGCGAGCGCCGCCGCGGCCAGCGCCCGCGCCGGGCTCATTCCGGCTCGCCGAAGAGACCCCAGGGCCTGAAGATCAGGATGGCGCCCATGACGGCGTACATGATGACCATCGCGGTTTCCGGCAGGTAGAAGGCGCCCCACGTCTGGGCGGCGCCCACGATGAGGCTGCCCGCCATGGAGCCGCCGATGCTGCCGAGGCCCCCGATCACGACGACCACGAAGGCGTCGACGATCACGCCGATCCCCATCCCGAGATACGCGGTGGTCATCGGCGCCGCCGCCACCCCGCCCAGCCCGGCGAGCGCGCAGGCCGCGCCGAACACGAGGGTGCGGACCCGGGCCACGTCGGCGCCGAGGCAATCGGCCATCTCGCTGTTCTGGGCCACGGCCCGGATGACGAGGCCGGCCCGCGTCCTCCGGAGGAACAGCCACACCGCGGCCGCCACCACGAGGCCGAGCGCCACCACGAACAGGCGGTAGCGCGGATACTGGAGGCTCCCGAGCCTGACCGCCCCTTCGAGGTAGGCGGGCGGGTCGATGCCCTTCGCGGTGGGCCCGTAGAGGATGCGGATCCCTTCCTCGAGGATGAGGGCGAGGCCGAAGGTCAGCAGGAGCTGGTAGATCGGCGGACGACGATAGATGAAGCGCAGCGTGGAGGACTCGATGAGCGCCCCCAGCGTGCCCACGACCAGCGGCACCGCCACGAGCGCCGGCCAGAACGCGCCGGAGAGCGCGACGGTGGTGAACCCGAGGTAGGCGCCGAGCATGTAGAAGACGCCATGCGCGAAGTTGACGACGCGCAGAATGCCGAACACCAGCGACAGCCCGGCCGACACCAGGAAGAGGAGCCCCGCCAGCGTCAGCGCGTTGAGGAGCTGCTCGACCACGCTACGAGAAGTCCTCGCTGCGGCACTTCGGGGTCACCTTCTCGCCCGGGTAGGTCGCGAGGATCTTCGGCACCGGGTGCGGATACTTCGGGTCCTTGACCGCCTCCACCGCGAAGCCGAGCTGCACCGCCTGGTGATCGCACTTGCGCATGAAGAACGGCCCCTCGAGGCCGTCGTAGCTCGAGTCCTCCCAGGTGTCGATCACCTTCTCGACGTCGTCGGTGCCGGCCTTCTGGATCACCTGGGCCAGCCACTCGAGGCCCTCGTACGTCTCGCCGTCGAACATGTCGGGATAGAGGCCGTGCAGAGCGTGGAAGCGCTTGACGAAGTCGCGGTTCCGCGGCGTGTCCACCGTGAACGGATAGCGCGAGCTGCCGATCGCGCCCACCATCGCGTCCCCCACCGCCTTCATGTTCTCCAGCTCGAGGATCTCCATGATCGGCTTCACCTCTTGGTTGAGGCCGAACTGGTGGGCCTGCTTCAGGTAGATGGTGGCGTCCTGACCGGGCAGGGCCAGGTAGACGCCGTCGGCGCGGGACTGCCTGATCTTCGCGATGTAGCTCGCGAAGTCCTTCGTGCCGACGGGCGGGTAGTCGGTGCCGACGATCTCCTTCTTGGCCGCGGTGATCTGGGTCGTGAAGGACGCCACGCTGTCCCGGCCCCACGCGTAGTCGCTGCCCAGCGCGAAGAAGCGCTTCATGGGTCCCTCGGCCAGATACAGGCTGATCGCGCGCGCGCCCATGGGCCCGCTCGTGTTCACCCGGAAGAAGTACCGGTTCCAGGCCTTCGCGGTGAGGGAGCCCGCGCCGTTGATGGTGGACATGAAGATGACCTTCCACTCGGGGCACTTGGCGGAGACGGCCAGCGCCTCGGAAGACAGCGCGATGCCGGTGAGGTACTTCACGCCGTCCTTCTCCACCAGCTTCTGGGCCTTGCGCACCGCGGTGGCCGGATCGCCCGCGGTGTCCTCGTAGAGGAACTCCACCGGTCGGCCCAGGACGCCGCCCTTCGCCGTGATGTCCTTCGTGAACAGCTCGGCCGCCCGCTTGGCCTGGATGCCGTACTGCGTGTAGCCGCCGGAGAGCGCGGCGGGCATCCCGATCTTGATGGGCGTGGCCGCCGCCGCGCGGCGGAGGAGCGCCGGCACGCCGACGCCCGCGCCCATCCCGCCCACCGCCGCCATCGTCAGGAAGTCGCGTCGCCTCATGGTCGTCCTCCTCCTTCGCGGCCGGCCCGCATCAGAAGATCATGCGGGCCATGCCGCCGTCCACGTTGACCGTCGTGCCGGTGATGTACGATGACAGATCGGACGCGAGGAACACGACGAGGTTGGCCACTTCGTCCACGGTGCCCGCGCGCTTGAGCGGGACGCCGTCGAGAATCTCGCGCTCGGCCTGGGCGGGGGTCACGCCCTTGGCCGCGCCCCACTTGGCGAGCATGGTGTCCCAGCGCTCGGTCTTCGTGGCGCCGGGATTCACGCCGGTGACGAGAATGCCGTGAGGCGCGCCCTCGTTGCCGAGCGCCTTCGTGAAGTTCAGGAGCGCGGCGTTGGCGGCGCCGCCCACCATGTAGTTGTCCATCGGCTGCACGCCGCCGATGCCGATGACGTTGACGATGCGCCCACCACCCCGCCGCACGAGATGCGGAAAGACCTCGCGCGCCACGCGGATGTAGCCGAAGAGCTTCAGGTTGAGGCTGTCGCGCCAGACCTGGTCGGGCAGGTCGAGGAAGGCGCCGCCCTGCGCGGCGCCCGCGTTGTTGACGAGGATGTCGAGGCCGCCGAAGCGTGCGATCGTGGCCGCGACCCAGTCCCGGATGTCCTCGTCCTTGTTCAGGTCGGCGGGCACCGCGAAGCAGGCGCCGCCGTGCTTGTCCTCGACCTGCCTCGCCACCGCGCGCAGCGGCTCGGCGCTGCGCGCGCGCAGTGAGAGGCTCGCGCCCTCGGCGGCGAGCTTCTCCGCGATCGCGCGTCCGATCCCCTTGCTCGCGCCCGAGACCATGGCGATCTTGCCGCGCAGGCCGGTCTCCATCCGGGCGCGATATTGCTCCGGCGAGGTGGGCCTGTCAAGCGGCCCTACCTCTTGCCAGGAGCGACGACCAGCGCGTTTGGCACCCCCCATCCGCCGGGTAGCGACAGCGCCAGGGCAGGGAGCTTCACCACGAGCTGTGTTGACGGGCCCCCGTCGAGGTTGAGGGCATCCCAGCACCCGAGCCCGCCCTTGTCAGGCCGGTCGGCAAGGAAGCGTGCGAAGGCGGTAGCTTCGGCCCTGGTCGAAACGACGAGAACGACGACATGTCCCGCGGCACAGACCGCGGTCCGCTCGGCGATCTGAGGTTTTAGCTGCGGCACCTTTCCCCCGACAAGGAGACGGGGGATCCCCTGGACGATGAGGCGATGGGCCAGATGGTCCTGGATCTCGGCACCGAGGATGATCCGCCCCTCCTGGCCGTCGATCACGAAAGCACCCCAGTTCCGCTGTTTGCTTGACGCCATGACTCGTCCTTGGTCGACCGCGAGGCCCATCGCACGGCCCTCCTTGTCGAAGAAGCTGGCGTTGACCGCAACCACAACGGGATAGGGCGCCACGATCTGCTCTACGGTGCGCCGCGCCGAGGGGTCTCCCGCGGGAACTAGACGGAGCTCTGCCTCATCGAGATCGATCTTGAAGGCGTGGCCCGAGAAAGGCTCCGCGTCTGCCGGACGCACCTTGAAGGTCGCGTGTCCGATGCCCGGGGCTACGATGGAAAATCTCGGCGGCTCCGCTCGCACCGGACTTATCCCAGCGCTACTCACCGCCAAGACGCAGAGAACGAGAATGAGGCGGAGGGCACAAGGACGGCTCACGCAGCCGGCGCGGGCCAGCGCCGCGACCGCGACGGCCCGCAGGAACGCCGCACTCATGACGCTGCAGCGCCCATGGCGGCGCTTATCCTAGCTGAAAGGCGGCGAGTCGGCCACGGCTCTCGGCGGCATGCTCCGGCCTGACCGAAATGTCGGGCGTGGCGATTGTATGGGGAGCATACTGCGCCCGGTAGTTGAGGAGGACGACATGCCAATCACCGGGGCGGTCGCTTCAGCGCGGGCCCTGGGGTGCGCGAGCACGCGCTCGATCGCCATCGCGCGGAGCTGCTCGATGCCGGGCGCGTCCTCCTCGTTCAGCACGTAGCGGTTGTCGGCGGTATGGTATCTACGCTCTCAATACTGGCCGGGAAGGAGACGCGCACATGCCTGCATCCACGACACCGGAACCCGTCATCCGTCAGATCGTCGACGCCATGAGGACGCTGGCCGGCCCCCATCCCGGCTTCCGTCCCGTCCACGCCAAGGGCCTGGTCTGCGCGGGAACGTTTCGCGCTTCGGCGGACGCGCCACGCCTCACCCGGGCGCCCCATTTCGCCGGTCCATCGGTGCCGACCGTCATCCGGTTCGCCAATTCCAACGGCAACCCCGAGGTGCACGACGGCGCCCCCAGCGTGCGCTCCATGGCGGTCAAGTTCCAGCTGGCCGGCGACAAGAGCGCCGACATCCTCGCCAACTCGGTCGAGGGGTTCGTCGCGCGGACGCCCGAGGAGATGCTCGAGTTTCTCCGCGCGCAGCTCCCCGTGCCGGCCACCGGCCGGCCCGACCCCGACGCGGTGCCGCGCTTTCTCGCCGGCCATCCCGCCGGCCGCGGCTTCGTAGAGCGTCTGATGAAGCGGCCGGTACCGGCCAGCTATGCGCAGACGACCTACTATGCCGAGCACGCCTTCCGCTTCACCGCCGCGGATGGCACGAGCCGGTTCGGCCGCTATCGCTTCGTGCCGCAGGCCGGCGAGGCCTTCCTCTCCCCTGACGAGGCCGGCAAGCGGAGCGCGAGCTTCCTGAGCAACGAGCTGGACGGCCGGCTGCGGACCGGCCCGGTGGCCTTCCGGCTGCTCCTGCAAGTGGCCGAGGCCGGCGACCCGACGGACGACGTCACCGCGCTGTGGCCCGAGGGGCGGCCCCTGGTCGAGCTGGGGCGTCTGGAGATCACGGGCATCTCCCCGACGAGCGCGGGCGACGAGCGTCGCCTGATCTTCGACCCCACCAACCGGACGGAGGGCATCGATCTCTCGAGCGATCCGATCCTGCTGGCCCGGTCGGCCGCGTATGCCATCTCCTACGATCGACGCACCAAGGGCGAATGAACGCACCGGAACCCCGTCCGCGATGAAGCCGCTCGACGCGGCCGCCCGCGCCTCCCGCCCCGAGTTCGACGTGCACCTCACCGAGAACGTCATGGTCCCCATGCGCGACGGCGTGCGCATGGCGACCGACATCTACCGCCCGGCCCGCGCCGGCCAGCCGCTTACCGACGGCCGCCCCGTCCTCCTCCACCGCACTCCCTACAACAAGGTGGAGACCGAGGCCACCTCCGGCCAGTGCCGCTTCTTCGCCTCCCGCGGCTACGTGGTAGTGAACCAGGACTGCCGCGGCTGTTTCGGCTCCGAGGGCGACGTGAACTTCCTGATCCCCGAGGCCGAGGACGGCGCCGACACCCTCGCCTGGATCCGCAAGCAGGAGTGGTGCGACGGCACGGTGGGCGCCTTCGGCACCTCGTGGTCCGGCTGGACGCAGACCGCCATGGCCGCGCTCTCGCCCGAGGGCCTCGCCACCATGGTGCCGAACATGAGCGGCGCCGACGCCCACGAGAGCAGCGTCCGCCACGGCGGCGCGCTCGAGCTGCGCTTTCTGGCCTGGGCCTTCTGGCATTCGGCCCACAACACCCAGGCCGCCCTGACCGCGCATCCCCACGTGCAGGCCGCGCTCAACCAGGGCGCCCCACGCTTCTCCGACTGGCTCGAGCGCATGCCGATCCGCCCCGGCCAGACCCAGCTCGCCCTGGTGCCGCCCTACGAGAAGTGGGCACTCGAGATCCTCACCCGCGCCGACTACGACGGCTACTGGAAGCACCCGAGCGTGGACTTCCGGCGCCACTGGGACCGCGTCCCCGCCATGCCCATCTTGCTAGTCGGCGGCTGGTACGACTCCTACACGCGCGCCACGTTCCAGAACTTCGTCGGCCTGGGTGCCGGCGGGCGGCGGCCGGTGCGCGCCCTGATGGGCCCGTGGACCCACGGGGGCAAGACCATGGAGCTCTCCTACGCGGGCGACGTGGAGTTCGGCCACGACGCCGCGCTGCCGAGCTTCGACGAGCTGCACCTGCGCTGGTACGACCGCTGGCTCCGCGGCGTGGACAACGGCCTCGACGCCGAGGCCCCGCTGCGCATCTTCGTGATGGGCGGCGGCTCGGGCCGACGCTCGGGCGCGGGCCGGCTCGTGCACGGCGGCCGCTGGCGCGACGAGCACGAGTGGCCGCTGGCCCGCACGCGCTTCACCCCCTTCTACCTGCACGGCGACGGGTCGTTGACAACGGACCCGCCGCGCGAGGCGAGCTCCGCCACCACCTACCGGTTCGACCGGCCCGCCCCGTGCCGTCCATCGGCGGCAACGTCTCCTCCCTGCGCGACGTGCTGCCGCTGCCCCCCGGCCTCGCGGACCCGAGCTACGCCGGCCGCGCCGAGCGCACGGTGGACGTCATGCGCCCGGGCGGCTTCGACCAGCGCGAGGCCCCCGGCTTCCACGGCTGCCGCCCGCCCTACCTGCCGCTGGGCTCCCGGCCCGACGTGCTGGTGTTCCAGACCGAGCCCCTGCGCGAGCCCACCGAGGTGACCGGCCCCATCGAGGTCCACCTGTGGGTGGCCACCTCCGCGGTGGACACCGACTTCACCGCCAAGCTGATCGACGTGTACCCGCCGAGTGCGTGGTACCCGCAGGGCTACGCGCTGAATCTGACCGACAGCATCGCGCGGCTGCGTTACCGCAACGGGCGTGAGCGGGGGGAACTGGTCAAGCCGGGCGAGCCCGTGCAGGTGACGCTCACGCTCTATCCGACGAGCAACCTGTTCATGCCGGGGCACCGGATCCGGCTGGACGTGTCGAGCTCGAACTTCCCGCGGTTCGACGTCAATCCCAACACGGGGGAGGCGATCGGGCGGGAGCGGCGGCGGGTGGTGGCGGACAACACCGTGTTCCATGAGCGGGGGCGGGAGTCGCGGGTGGTGTTGCCGATTGTTCCAGTTGAGACCATCCCTCGATAGGCAGCAGTTTAACAGCGCGGTCAGCAGGAAGGAGCGAGACCTCGAGGCCTACGAACGCGACAGTGACCAGCGGGAGACCTCGTACGCTCGGGAAGGGTGATGCGGTGGGCGG
>DATGBR010000286.1:0-7718 GCA_035312605.1 Candidatus Methylomirabilota bacterium | reverse complement strand
GGCATCCAGCGAATCGTCCTGGTGGCGTGCGGGACCTCCTATCACGCGGCCATCGTCGGCCGCTTCATGATGGAGCGCCTGACCGGCATCACCTCCGAGGTCGACATCGGGTCCGAGTTCCGCTACCGCGACGCGGTGGTGGGCCCCGAGACCCTCGTGATCGCGCTGTCGCAGTCCGGCGAGACCGCGGACACCCTGGGCGCGGTCAAGGCGGCGCGGGCCAAGGGTGCCCCGATCGTGGGCATCACCAACGTGGTCGGCTCCGCGTTGTCGCGCGAGGCCACCGGTACCCTCTACACCCACGCCGGTCCCGAGATCGGAGTCGCCTCCTCCAAGACCTTCACCGCCACCCTGGTGGCCTGCTACCTCCTCGCCCTCTGGCTGGGACGTCGCCGAGGGGCGCTGCTGGCCGAGGACGGGCGCAAGCACATCCAGGGCCTGCTCGAGCTGCCGCGACTCATGGAGCAGACGCTCGAGATGGAGAACGCGGTGGCCGACCTGGCCCGCGAGGTGTCCCGTCACAAGAACTTCCTCTTCCTGGGGCGCGGGATCAACTACCCGCTCGCCCTGGAGGGCGCGCTCAAGCTGAAGGAGCTCTCCTACGTGCACGCGGAGGGCTATCCCGCCGGCGAGATGAAGCACGGGCCGATCGCGCTGCTGGAGGACGGCTTCCCGGTCATCGCGCTGAACCCGCGCGACTCGTCCTACGACCGCATGATGGGCAACCTGGAGGAGGTGCGCGCGCGCGAGGGACGGGTCATCTCGATCGGCCACGAGGGGGACCGCGAGCTGCGGGCCAAGTCCGACATCATGCTGACGGTGCCGCCGGCCGGCGACCTGCTCACCCCGATGCTGCTGTCGATCCCGATGCAGCTCCTCGCCTACCACATGGCGGTGCGCCTCGGCCGCGACGTCGATCAGCCGCGGAACCTGGCCAAGTCGGTCACCGTCGAGTAGCTTTCACCCTCTCCCCCCGGGGAGAGGGCAGGGTGAGGGCCACGACCCCTCGCGGTTGTGGTAACGTTAGCCTCGATGCCGCACCCCGCAGTGACCGCCGAGAGTCTGCTCGCGCCGCTCAACCCTCCGCAGCGCGACGCGGTCACGACGACGAAGGGCCCGGTGCTGGTGCTGGCCGGGGCGGGGAGCGGCAAGACCCGCGTCATCGCCCACCGCATCGCCTATCTCCTGGCGGTGGAGGGAATCGGCCCGCGGCACGTCCTGGCGGTGACCTTCACCAACAAGGCGGCCGCCGAGATGCGGCACCGGGTGGAGGACCTGCTGCTGCCGGCGGGCATCCGGCCTCCGCTCATCGCCACCTTCCACTCCGCTTGCGTGCGCATCCTGCGAGAGCGCGCGGTCCACACGGGGCTGCCGCCGTCCTTCGTGATCTACGACGAGGACGACCGGCAGGCCCTGGTGAAGGAGGCGCTGCGCGAGCTCGACTTCGACGAGCGGACGCTCACCCCGAGCACGGTCGTGCACCGGATCAGCCACTGCAAGAACCAGATGCTGACCCCGGCCGACGTGGAGCAGCTCGCCCGCAGCCCGCGCGAGGAGCGCATCGCGTCGCTCTACCGGCTCTACGAGCAGAAGCTCCAGGCGGCCGGCGCGCTCGACTTCGACGACCTGCTGCTGCGGGTGGTGCGCCTCCTCGAGACGGTGCCGGAGGTGCTCCGCTGGTACCGCACGGTGTGGACCCACGTGCTGGTCGACGAGTACCAGGACACCAACCGCGCGCAGTACCGCATCGTGCAGCTCCTGACCGAGGAGCACCGGAACCTCTGCGTGGTGGGCGATCCCGACCAGTCGGTGTACCGGTGGCGCGGGGCCGATCTGCGCAACATCCTCGACTTCGAGAAGGACTATCCCGACTGCCGGGTGGTGGCGCTCGAGCAGAACTACCGGTCGACCAAGCGCATCCTCAGCATCGCCTCGGCGGTCATCGTGAACAACACCGCGCGCCGGGACAAGCGGCTCTGGACCGAGAACCACGAGGGCGAGCGTCCGGAGGTCTACCGCGCATGGGACGAGAACGAGGAGTCCGCCTTCGTCGCCCAGAAGGTGCGCGCCCTCCGCGGGGAGGGGCGAGACTACCGCGACATGGCGGTGTTCTACCGCACCAACGCCCAGTCCCGCGTGCTCGAGGACGCGCTGCGCCGCGCCGGTGTGCCGTACCTGATCGTGGGCGGCGTCCGCTTCTACGAGCGCCGCGAGATCCGGGACGTGGTGGCCTACCTGCGGCTGGTCTCGAACCCGCTCGACGACGTCGCGTTCCGCCGGGCGGTGGCCGCGCCCGCGCGCGGGATCGGCAAGGCCACCCTCGACCGCCTGGCCGACGGGGCGCGCGCGGCGGGGGTGCCGCTGCTCGCGCTCTGCGCCGCGATCCCCCCCGACATCACCGGCAAGCCGCGGCGCGCGCTGGAGGAGTTCGCGGGGGTGATCGCCCGCCTGGGCGAGCGCCGGGGCGACCTGACCGTGCCCGCCCTCATCGACGAGGTGTGCGCGGCCTCCGGCTATCGCGAGTCGCTCAAGGCGGAGCGCACCGCCGAGGCCCAGGCCCGGCTCGAGAACCTGGAGGAGCTCGTGGCCGCGTCCGAGGAATTCATCGTCACCCAGGAGGCGGCCGGGATCGAGACGGTGACCCTCGAGGCCTTCCTCGACTCGATCGCCTTGGTGGCCGACACCGACGAGATCGATCCGGAGGCGGGTGGGGTAACGCTCATGACGCTCCACTCGGCCAAGGGTCTCGAGTTCCCGGTGGTCTTCCTCACCGGGCTCGAGGAAGGCGTCTTCCCCCACTCGCGCTCCATGCTGGAGCCGGAGGAGCTTGAGGAGGAGCGGCGCCTTTGCTACGTGGGCATCACCCGGGCTCGCGAGCGGCTGCTGCTCTCCTACGCGCTCCACCGCCGCATCCAGGGCTACGGGGTCGCCGAGCCCTCCCGCTTCCTCCTCGAGATCCCGGAGGAGCAGCTCCACCTGATCAACGCGCGGCGGCCGGATCCGGTGGCGCCCGCGGTGTCCGCCGCGGCCCCGGCCGATCCCGGCGACGACTTCCCGTTCCGCTTGGGGGCCAAGCTCCGGCACGCGCGCTGGGGCGAGGGTCTGCTGGTGGGCATGGAGCGCGAGGGCGCCGACGTGATCGCCACCGTCCACTTCGCCAGCGTCGGCCGCAAGCGCCTCTCGCTGCAATACGCGCATCTGGAGGAGCTATGACTCGCAGCCCTCACCTCCAGGTGACGACAGCGGGCCGGAGACGACCGCGGGTCGCCGCGACCATCTCGCCCACGGTCAACATGGCTCAGCCATGTTGAAGATGAAGAGAATCTAACGGTGGCCACACCACCAACGAAGATCTCGCTCCAGGAAGTCGACCACGTGGCGCGCCTCGCCCGCCTCGATCTGTCCGCCGCCGACAAGGAGCGGATGCGGAGCGAGCTCGACAAGATCCTCGGCTACATCGACAAGCTCCGTGCCCTCGACACCCGCGACGTCCTACCCACGTCCCACGCGGTGCCGGTCACCAACGTGATGCGGGACGACGTCGAGCGCCCGTCGCTGCCCGCGGAGGACATGCTCGCCAACGCGCCGGACCGCTATCGCGAGATGTTCCGCGTCCCCCGGATCATCGAAGAGTAGATGGCCGCGCTGGCGTCGCTGACCGCGCACGAGCTGGGTGCCCGCTACCGGAGCGGGGAGGCCACCCCGACCCAGGCGGCGACCGAGTACCTGGCGCGCATCGAGGCCCTCGATCCCGAGGTTCGCGCCTTCCTCACCGTGACCCGCGAGGCCGCCCTCCGGCGGGCCGCGGAGGCCGACGCCCGCTTCAAGGCCGGGGCCCCGCTCGGCCCGCTCGACGGAGTGCCGGTCGCGCTCAAGGACGTGCTCTGCACCCGGGGGATCCGCACCACCAGCGGCTCGAAGATCCTGGAGCGGTTCGTGCCGCCGTACGACGCGACGGTGGTCGCGCGGCTCTTCGCGGCCGGCGCGGTGCTGCTCGGCAAGCTCAACATGGACGAGTTCGCGATGGGCTCCTCCACCGAGCACTCCGCGTTCTTCACCACCCACAACCCGTGGGACCTGGCCCGCGTGCCGGGCGGGTCCTCCGGGGGCGCGGCCGCCGCGGTGGCGGCCGGCATGGCCGCCCTCACGCTGGGCACCGACACCGGCGGCTCGATCCGACAGCCCGCCGCCTTCTCGGGCGTGCTCGGGATGAAGCCCACCTACGGGCGCGTGTCGCGCTACGGGGTCATCGCGTTCGCCTCGTCGCTCGACCAGGTCGGCCCCTTCGCCCGGGACGCGGAGGACGCCGCCTTGATGCTCGGGGTCATCGCGGGCGCCGACCCGATGGACGCCACCGCCATCGACGTCCCGGTGCCCGACTACCGGGCCGCGCTCGGGCAGGGGATCGAGGGGCTGCGCCTCGGGGTGCCCGCCGAGTACTTCATGGACGGCATGGACCCCGAGGTCGAGCAGGCGGTGCGCACCGCCATCGCGACGCTCGAGAAGCTGGGCGCGCGCACCGAGCCGGTGTCGCTGCCCCACACCGAGTACGGGCTGGCCGCCTACTACGTCATCGCGCCCGCGGAGGCCTCGTCGAACCTCGCGCGCTACGACGGCGTGAAGTACGGGCTGCGGGCTCCCGGCGCGCGCGACCTGATCGACATGTACAGCAAGACGCGGGCGGCCGGCTTCGGCGCCGAGGTGAAGCGGCGGGTGATGCTGGGGACCTACGTCCTCTCCGCCGGCTACTACGATGCCTACTACGGCCAGGCCCAGAAGGTGCGCACGCTGGTACGGCGCGACTTCGAGCAGGCCTTCGCGCGGGTCGATCTGATCGTGGCGCCTACCACGCCGGGGGTGGCGTTCAAGATGGGCGAGCGGGAAGACCCGCTCCAGATGTACCTGAACGACATCTTCACGATCCCGGTGAACCTGGCCGGGCTGCCCGGCGTGTCGATCCCGGGCGGCTTCACCCAGGCCGGGCTGCCGATCGGGCTGCAACTCATCGCGCCCGCCTTCGACGAGGCCACCCTGCTGCGCGTGGCCCACGCCTACCAGACCGTCACCGACTGGCATACCCGTCGCCCCGCCCTCGACGTGCCGACGGCTGACCGGGCGCTCCGATGAGCGCCGGAGGCGCGAAGAGGCCAAACCGCAGACCGAAGTCATCCACCAACAGGCGCGATGAATAATGATGAATAATTACGAAACAATAATCGGCCTCGAGGTCCACGCCCAGCTCTCGACCGTCACCAAGATGTTCTGCGGCTGCCGGGCCGTGTTCGGAGCCGCGCCCAACACCGCCACCTGCCCGGTCTGCCAGGGCATGCCCGGCTCGCTCCCGTTCATCAATCGTCGCGCGGTGGAGTTCGGCATCATGACCGCGCTCGCGATCGGCTGCGAGATCAACGCGCACAACCGCTTCGCGCGCAAGCACTACTACTACCCGGACATGCCGAAGAACTACCAGATCAGCCAGTACGAAGAGCCGCTGGCGGAGCATGGACGTCTAATTGTCGACGCGGGACCGGGCCCGCGCGAGATCGGCATCCAGCGTGTGCACCTCGAGGAGGACGTGGGCAAGCTGCTCCACGAGGGCGCGCTCGAGACCGCCCAGTCGAGCAGCGTGGACTACAACCGGGCCGGCGTGCCGCTGATGGAGATCGTCTCCACGCCCGACCTGCGCAGTCCCGACGAGGCCGCCGTGTATCTCCGGGCCCTGCGGGCCATTGTCGTCTACCTCGGAGTGTGCGACGGCAACATGGAAGAGGGCTCGCTGCGCTGCGACGCCAACATCTCGCTCCGGCCGCGCGGGCAGACCGAGTACGGCACCAAGGTCGAGATCAAGAACTTGAACTCGTTCCGCAACGTCCGCGACGCGCTGGAGCACGAGATCAAGCGGCAGACCCGCG
Source organism: Candidatus Methylomirabilota bacterium (assembly GCA_035312605.1). Taxonomy (GTDB): domain Bacteria; phylum Methylomirabilota; class Methylomirabilia; order Rokubacteriales; family CSP1-6; genus CAMLFJ01. The sequence goes on along the minus strand of DATGBR010000286.1, from coordinate 1,806 downwards.
CGCTCGAGACCAACGAGCGGATCGTGCAGGAGACGCGTCTCTGGGATCCCGATCGGATGGTGACCGTCTCGATGCGCTCGAAGGAGTTCGCCCACGACTACCGCTACTTCCCCGAGCCGGACCTGCCGCCGCTCGACGTGCAGCCGGCCTGGGTGGAAGAGGTCCGGGCGCGCCTGCCCGAGCTGCCGGAAGCCCGCCGGGCGCGGTTCCAGGCCGACTATGCCCTCTCGGTCTACGAGGCCGACCTCCTGACCCAGGGGCGCAGCCTGGCCGACTACTTCGAGGCGGCGGCGCGCGCGGCGGGGAAGCCCAAGAGCGTGGCCAACTGGGTGCTCAACGAGCTGCTCCGCGAGCTTCCGGCCGCCGCCGACCCCGCGATCGAGGACTGCCCGATCCCGCCCGCCAACCTGGCCGGGCTGCTCGCCCTGATCGACGACGGCACCATCAGCGGCAAGATCGCGAAGGACGTGTTCGAGAAGATGTATCGCTCGGGTGACACCGCGCAGGCCATCGTGAGCCGCGAGGGCCTCACCCAGGTAGCCGACGAGGGGGCGCTGGGGGCTGCGGTGGACCGGGTGCTGGGCGAGCACGCCAAGGTCGTGGAGGACTATCGGGCCGGGAAAAAGGCCGCGCTCGGCTTCCTAGTGGGGCAGGTGATGAAGGCCACGCAGGGCAAGGCCAATCCGGCCCTGGCGAACCGTCTCTTAATCGAGAAACTACCGAAAGTCTGAATAGTTAGGTAAGATGGAACGCACCCCATGATTCGGCTGCAGCACGTGTCGAAGGTCTTCGGAGCGGGCCCTTCCCGGGTGGCCGCCCTCAACGGTATCTCCTTCAGCGTCGCCAAGGGCGAGTTCGTCGTGCTCTCCGGCGCCAGCGGGGCCGGCAAGACCACGCTGCTGCGGATGCTGTATCGGGCCGAGACCCCCTCCGATGGCGACATCGAGGTGGCCGGGTTCGACGTCACCGAGCTGCGGCGCTCGGAGATCCCGCGCCTGCGGCGCTCCATCGGCATCGTCTTCCAGGACTCCAAGCTCCTGGCCGGCCGCACCGTGTTCGAGAACGTGGCGTTCGTGCTCCGCGTGCTGGGCACTCCGCGGCGCGACATCACGCCCAAGGCCTTCGCGGCCCTGAAGGCGGTGGGCCTCTCCGCCCGCGCGCAGGCCTTTCCGAACCAGCTCTCCCAGGGCGAAGCGCAGCGGGCCTCGCTGGCCCGGGCCATCGTCAAGTCGCCCGGTCTGCTCCTGGCCGACGAGCCGACCGGCAACCTGGACGAGGACATGGCGGGCGAGATCCTGGGGCTGGTCAAGGAGATCTGGAGCCGCGGCACTACCGTGCTCTTCGCCACCCACCAGGCCCGCCTCGTCCCCCTCCTCAAGCGCCGCACCCTGAAACTCGAGGGCGGCCGCCTCGTCAAGGACGAAGGTTGATGCTGAGCTTCATTTTCAACGAGGCGATGCGCGACCTTCGGCGCGCGGGCCGGGTCGGGATCAGCGCGATCCTGCTCATCGCGCTCTCGCTCACCGCGCTGGGCGGCTTCTGGCTCCTCTCGCTCAACCTCGGGCGCGCCATCGACCAGTGGGGCGATCGGGTGCGGGTCATCGTCTACCTGAAGGACGAGCCGCCCGCCGCGCGGCTCGAGGACCTCATGCAGCGGATCGAGGCGGTGGGCGGCATCCAGCGCCTGCGGTACGTGTCCAAGGCCGAGGCCCTGCGCGCGCTCAAGCGCTCGCTCGGCAGCCAGGCCGACGTGGCCGACCAGCTGCCCCGCAACCCGCTGCCCGCGTCCGTCGAGGTGACGCCGGA
>DATGBR010000285.1:0-6677 GCA_035312605.1 Candidatus Methylomirabilota bacterium | reverse complement strand
CGGCGAGGGTGATGAAGGTGGGGATCACCACGCCGCGCTCGATCTCCGGGTCGGCCTCCTCCACGTGGTGGCCGAGCTGGGCGCAGAGCCGGACCGTCTCCTGCAGCGTGGCGAGGCTCTCGGGGTCGATCGGCACGCCGTTGGGGGGCAGCGTGGTGTAGGCGATGCGCAGCGGCCGCGGCGAGGCCCCGCACTCCTCGAGGTAGGGCCGCGCGGGCGGCGGAGCGGTGTAGGGATCCCCGGGCCCCGGCCCGTGGGTGGCGTCGAGCAGCGCGGCGCTGTCCCGCACCGAGAGCGTCACCGCATGCTCGGTGGAGCAGCCGCCGAGGCCTTCGCCGGTGACCGGCGCGAAGGTGTTGCGGCCCCGCGTGGGCTTGAGCCCGACCAGCCCGCAGCTCGCGGCGGGGGCGCGGATCGAGCCGAAGCCGTCGCTCGCGTGCGCCATCGGCAGCATGCGCGCGCCCACCGCGGCGGCGGCCCCGCCGCTCGAGCCGGAGGAGATGCGGGTCGGGTCCCAGGGGTTGCGGGTGGGTCCGTAGAGCCGGGGCTCGCAGGTGAGGGAGAGGCCGACCTCGCAGCTGTTGGTGCGGCCGAAGATCACGAGACCGGCCCGCTTGAGCCGGGCCACGTTCTCGCTATCGAACGTGGACGGCGGGGTGTCGGCGAAGAAGCGGCTGCCCCGCGTCATGGTCGTCCCGGTGAGCGGGGCGCCCAGGTCCTTCAAGAGAAACGGCACGCCGCGGAACGGCCCGTCGGGGAGCCCGTCGGCGATCGCACGGCGGCCGTGGTCGTAGAGCGGCATGATCACCGCGTTCACCTTCGGGTTGCGCGCTTCCACCCGCGCGATCGCGGCCTCGAGCAGCTCGGTGGGCGTCACCTTGCCGCGCCGCACGAGGTCGGCCAGCCCGAGGGCGTCGTACCGCTCGTAGTCCGCGAAGCCGCTCATGTGGATCCGCGCTACGGCTGCTTCACGTAGAGCTGGCCGCCCGCCTTCTTGAACTCGGCCGCCTTCTCCCGCAGGCCCTGCACCACCGCGGCGGTCTCGTCGCCGATGCCGTGCTTGGCCGCGTAGTCGCGCACGTCCTGGGTGATCTTCATCGAGCAGAAGTGGGGCCCGCACATCGAGCAGAAGTGGGCGATCTTGGCCCCGTCGGCGGGCAGGGTCTCGTCGTGGAAGGAGCGCGCGGTCTCCGGGTCGAGCGAGAGGTTGAACTGATCCTCCCAGCGGAACTCGAAGCGGGCGCGCGAGAGCGCGTCGTCCCACTCGCGGGCCTTGGGATGGTTCTTGGCCAGGTCGGCGGCGTGGGCCGCGATCTTGTAGGCGATGACCCCGTCCTTGACGTCCTGGCGATCCGGCAGCCCGAGGTGCTCCTTGGGCGTGACGTAGCAGAGCATCGCGGTGCCGTACCAGCCGATCATGGCCGCGCCGATCGCGGAGGTGATGTGGTCGTAGCCGGGGGCGATGTCGGTGGTGAGCGGCCCCAGGGTGTAGAACGGCGCCTCGTGGCAGACCGCGAGCTGTCGGTCCATGTTCTCCTTGATGAGGTGCATCGGGACGTGGCCCGGCCCCTCGATCATCACCTGGCAGTCCCGCTCCCACGCCAGCGTGGTCAGCTCGCCCAGAGTGTCGAGCTCCGCGAACTGGGCGTCGTCGTTGGCGTCCGCCTGGCAGCCGGGACGCAGGCCATCGCCCAGCGAGAACGACACGTCGTAGGCGGCCATGATCTCGCAGATCTCGCCGAAGTGGGTGTAGAGGAAGCTCTCCCGGTGGTGGGCCAGGCACCACTTGGCCATGATCGAGCCGCCCCGCGACACGATCCCGGTGAGGCGCTTGGCGGTGAGCGGGATGTAGCGCAGCAGCACGCCCGCGTGGATGGTGAAGTAGTCGACGCCCTGCTCGGCCTGCTCGATGAGGGTGTCGCGGTAGATCTCCCAGGTCAGGTCCTCGGCCTTGCCGTTGACCTTCTCCAGCGCCTGGTAGATCGGCACCGTGCCGACCGGCACCGGCGAATTGCGCAGGATCCACTCGCGCGTCTCGTGGATGTTCTTGCCGGTGGAGAGATCCATGATGGTGTCGCCGCCCCAGCGGGTGGCCCACGTCATCTTCTCGACCTCCTCCTCGATGGAGGAGGAGACCGCGGAGTTGCCGATGTTGGCGTTGATCTTCACCAGGAAGCGCCGGCCGATGATCATCGGCTCGCTCTCCGGGTGGTTGATGTTGGCCGGGATGATCGCGCGCCCCCGGGCGATCTCGTCGCGCACGATCTCGGGAGCCATGCCCTCGCGCAGGGCCACGAACTCCATCTCGGGAGTGATCTCGCCCCGCCGTGCGTAGTGCATCTGGGTCACGCGGTGACCCGGCTTGGCGCGCAGGCCCCAGCGGCCGCTCGCGCCCGGCTCCACGTCGGCGCGGGAGAGGACCCAGTGACGACGGAGCGGAGGCAGGCCCTGCTTCACGTCCGGCGTGTAGTCGGGATCGGTGTAGAGCCCGCTCGTGTCGTAGAGCCGGAGGCGCTCGTCGTTCGAGAGCGTGACCTCGCGGACCGGAACGCGCACCGAGGGATTGGAGCCGGACACATAGATCTTTCGGTTGGACATGCAGGGCCTCCCTTCGCTGGCATTACCCAGTTCAGGTTTGTAGCGGTCGGCAGCGTCCCCGCTGCCCTCTCAGCCCGGATCTCCGAGCTCCCGCGTGGGAATGGCTGTCCGAATGCTACGTCCAAAGGTGGGGGGGGTCAAGGCCGCCCGGGCGGCGCGCCGCGCGATGGCGTGGCGTCGGGCCCTGCGCTATAGTCCACCTCGAGCCGGCCCGATTCGATGAGCGACGTGAACCCGCAGGAGCTGGAGGTTCTCGCCGAGGCGAGCCGGCTGCTCACCTCGACGCTCGATCTCGCCGAGGTGCTCGATCGCCTCGCCGACATCGCGCGCAACCGCCTCGAGACCGACGTGGCGCGGATCTGGCTGCTCGACGAGGCGGGCGAGGTGCTGCGGCTCGCGGCCCACAAGGGCCGCATCCGCTCGCCGCTGCCCGCCCGGGAGCAGGTGGCCACGCGCTCCTCCCTGGTGGGCTGGGTGTTCACCCACCGCAAGCCCCTCGCGCTGGCCGACGTGCAGCAGGACCGGCGGCTCGAGAAGCGGGACTGGTTCAAGGCCGAGGGCTTCGCCTCGCTCCTCTGCGTGCCCATCCTGCTCGACGGGGACGTGATCGGGATCCTCTCGGGCATGACCCGGCAGCGCCGCGAGTTCCGCGCGCCCGACGTGGCGCTCGCGGAGGCCCTGACCGCCTCCGCGGCGGTGGCGGTGCGCAACGCGCGCCTGCACTCGGAGACCGTGCGCCGGCTGGCCGAGATCGAGGCCTTCCAGCGCGTCGCCTCCGACACCCTCTCCTCTCCGGACGTGGTCACCGCGCTCGAGGCGGTGGTGCGCGAGATTCCGGCGCTGCTGCGCTCCGACGGGGCGGCCTGCTCGCGGGTGGACCCGCGGACCGGGGCGCTCGAGACGGTGACCACCGTCGGCGCCCGCGGACGCGCGATGCAGCCGATGCGCCTCGATCCGGGCCACGGGCTGGCCGGCCTGGTCCTGCGCGAGAAGCGGCCGCTCCGCACCGACGACTACTTCGCCGACACCCGGTTCGAGCGCCCGCCCGCCGTCGCGGACTGGGCCACCGCGGAGGGCGTGGTGAGCGTGGTCACGGTCCCGGTCACCGACGCGGCGGGCGAGCCGATCGCGCTGCTGTGGGCCTTCAATCGTAGCGCGCGCCCGTTCACCGGGCGAGACGAGACGACTCTCACCGGGCTCGCCCGCCAGGCCGCGCTGGCGATGGACAACGCGCGCCTGGTCGGCGATCTCCGCCGCACCCTGGAGGAGCTGCAGGCCGCCCAGGACACGCTCGTGCGCGGGGCGACGCTCCGCGCGGTGGGAGAGCTGGCCGCGGGCGCCGCGCACCACCTCAACAACCTCATGGCGGTCGTGCTGGGGCGCAGCCAGCTCCTGCTCTATCGCAACCGCGATCCCGAGATGGGCTCCGCCCTCCGCACCATCGAGCGCGCCGCCCTCGACGCGGCCGACACCGTCCGGCGCATCCAGGCCTTCAGCCGGGCCGGGCACGGCGCGAGCGCGGCCGTCGTCGATCTGAACGACACGGTGCGGGAGAGCATCGACCTCACCCGCGCGCGCTGGGAGCACGAGGCGCAGGTGCGCGGCGCGCAGATCGAGCTCGTGTTCGAGCCCGGCGCCCTGCCCCCGGTCTCGGGGCGCAACGCGGAGCTCCGCGAGGTGCTGACCAACCTGATCCTGAACGCGGTCGACGCGCTTCCGCGCGGGGGGCGCCTCCTGATCCGCACCTGGGGCGAGCCGGGACGGGCGCTCGTCTCGATCACGGACTCCGGCCCCGGCATGCCCGAGGACGTGCGCGGCCGCGCCTTCGAGCCGTTCTTCACCACCAAGGGCGTGCGGCGCCTCGGGCTCGGGCTGGCGGTCGCCTACGGCCTCGTCAGCAGCCACGGGGGCGACATCGCGCTCGAGAGCGGCGAGGGCCGCGGCACCACCGTGACCTTCTGGATTCCCGCCGAGGCCCGCGTCGAGGCGGGGGCGCCGGCCGGGAACGGCGGGCGCCACGGTCGGATCCTAGTGGTCGACGACGAGGCCGACGTGCGCGAGGTGCTGGCCGACGTGCTGCTCTCCCACGGCCACTCGGTCACGCTGGCCGGCGGGGGTCAGGAGGCGCTGGCGTGTCTCGAGCGCGACCCGTTCGACCTCGTGATCACCGATCTCGGGATGCCCGACGTCAACGGCTGGGACGTGGCGCGCGCGGTCAAGAGCGGGCGCCAGGGGCTCCCGGTGCTGCTGCTGACCGGCTGGGCCGATGCGGTGGAGGCGGGCGTGGGCCGCGTCGACGCGGTGATCCGGAAGCCGTTCGACATGACCAAGCTCGCCGCCGCGGTCAGCGCGGCGCTGGGGCCGGCGTCCGCGTGAAGTCCGGGGTGATGCGGATCAGGACGCTCTTCTGGGTGTCGAGTCCCTTGCGGATGAAGCGGCCCATGAACACCGGGACCACTAGCCAGTACTTGCGGCGGTAGTCGGACAGCAGGGCGGTCTCCAGGTCCGCCCGCCCGTCGACCCACTCCGCGCGGCCCTCGAAGGCCGGCCCGTCCTTGGTCCCCACGTGGACCGTCACGCGACCGTCGTTCCGGATCCGGCGCGCCTTCAGGCTGTCGCGCCGGGTCGTGAAGTACACGTCTCCCTCGTGCGGCCAGAGCCAGGTCGGCACCGTGCCCGGCTTGCCCGCCCGGCTGTAGGTCGTCACGTACATATACCGGGCGCGCGCGAGCGCGGCGGCCAGCGCAGGCGAGGGGATTCTTGCGTCCATGGTGGCTAGAGCCTACCATTGCCGGGTGAACCGCCGCGAACTGTGACCCCCGGAGGAGACCTCATGCCCCCCCATCGCCATGCGTACCGTCCGACCATCATGGGAACCCGTGGCGCCGTGGCCTCGGCGCATCCCCTCGCGTCGATGTCCGGCATCCGCGTGCTGCTGGAAGGCGGCAACGCGGTCGACGCGGCGGTGGCGGTCGGCTCCACCTTGAACGTCGTCGAGCCGTTCATGTCGGGCGCGGCCGGGATCGGGCTCATGTTGATCTCGCGGGCGCGCACTCGCGAGCGGCACGTGCTCGACTTCATCGGCCCCGCCCCGCGCGGGGCCGACCCGGCGCGCTGCACCGAGGACGAGCTGGCGGGCGGGCCGAAGTCGTGCGCCACGCCCGGCAACCTCGGCGGCTGGCTCACCGCGCTCGAGCGCTTCGGGTCGATGCCGCGGCAGAAGGTGCTGGCGCCCGCCATCGATCTGGCCGAGAACGGGGTCCCGCTCACCTTCGCCAACGTGAAGTTCTTCGAGCAGTCGCGCGCCCAGCTGGCCCGCTCGGCCGAGGCGGAGCGCCTCTTCCTGGGCAACGGCGGGCCGCGCCCCGGGAAGATCGTCACCTACAAGGAGCTGGCCGGTACGCTTCGCCAGGTGGCCGAGGGGGGCGCGGAGGCGTTCTACCGGGGGCCGATCGGCAAGGCGATCACCCGCGCGGTACAGGAGGCCGGCGGCTGGCTCGCGGAGGAGGACCTGGCCGCGTTCAAGCCGGAGTGGCGCGAGCCCCTCGCCATCCCGTATCGCGGGCGCGAGGTCTGCTCGGTGCCGCCGCCGTTCTCCGCGTTCCAGATGCTCGAGACCCTCAACATCCTGGAGGGCTTCGACCTGGCGGGCTGGGGCCACAACTCCCCCGACTACCTCCATCACCTGATCGAGGCCATCAAGCTCGGCTCGGCGGACCGGCTGGCCTTCGCCTACTCGGGCGCGCCGCCGATCGCGGGCCTGGTGTCCAAGGCGTACGCGGCGTCGCAGCGGGCGCGCATCGACCCGGCGCGCGCAGCGGTGAGCGAGGGCGAGCGGCACAGCCGCGAGCGGCTGGCCGGCCAGATCAGCGAAGGGCACCCGGCGCAGTTCGTCAACGAGCAGACGACGCACTTCGCGTGCGCCGACGGGGAGGGTACCGTGGTCTCGGTCACCCAGACGCTCGGGATGGCCTTCGGCTCGGGCTTCGCGGTGCCGGGGACCGGGCTCGTGCTCAACAACATCCTCAAGTGGTCGGATCGGGATCCGGGGTCGCCCAACGTGCTGAAGCCCGGCCGCA
>DATGBR010000284.1:0-12250 GCA_035312605.1 Candidatus Methylomirabilota bacterium | reverse complement strand
CGCCCTTCGCCTGGGGCTCCTCGGCCTGGTCGGCCTGGCCGTGCTCCTCGCCATCGGCATCGTGCCGCGCATCCAGCGGCACACCGAGCTGGCCGAGGCGGTGAAGGCCAGCCGGAGCAGCGCGCTCGTGGTCTCGGTCGTCAAGCCGACCCCGGGCGCGCGCACGGCGGACTTCACGCTGCCCGGGAGCATCCAGGCCATCCAGGAGGCGCCCATTTACTCGCGGGTGGACGGGTATCTCAAGCGCAGGCTGGTGGACATCGGCGACCGGGTGAAGAGCGGTCAGGTGCTGGCCGAGATCGACACGCCGGACCTCGACCAGCAGCTCGCGCAGGCCCGCGCCGCGGCGGCGGCGTCGGACGCGGGCCTGGCCCAGAGTCGCTCCGGCCTGCAGCAGGCGCGCGCCTCGCTCCAGCACAACCGCGCCACCACCGAATACGCGCGCACCAACCTCGCCCGCTGGCGGGCCCTGCGGGACCGGAACCTGGTGGCCCAGCAGGACGTCGACGACCGGCAGATCGCCTTCGACTCGAGCCAGGCCGACGTGGACGCGGCCCAGGCCAACGTGGAGTCGCTGCAGTCGAGCGTGATCGCGGCCCAGGCCAACGTGGACGCGAGCCGGGCCAACGTGCAGCGCCTCATCGAGCTGCAGGCCTTCCAGATGGTGCGCGCGCCGTTCTCGGGAGTCATCACGGTGCGCTTCGTGGACGCGGGGGCGCTCATCAGCGCGGGGAGCAGCAGCACCACGACCCCGATGTTCCGCCTGGCCCAGACCGACGACCTGCGGGTCTTCGTGAACGTGCCGCAGACCTTCATGACCTCGATCACGGTGGGCATGCGGGTGCAGGTCATGGTCCGCGAGTTCCCCAAGAAGCCCTTCGAGGGGGTCGTGGCCAACGCCTCCGGCGCGCTCGACACCGCGTCGCGCACGCTGCTCACCGAGGTGCGCGTGCGCAACGCGGAGAGCACGCTCCGGCCCGGGATGTACGCGGACGTGAAGCTCCACCTCGAGCGCGACCACCCGCCCCTGATCATCCCGACCAGCGCCCTGATCATCCAGGCCACCGGCCCGCGCGTCGCGGTGCTGGGGGCCGAGCAGAAGGTCCGCTTCCAGGCGGTCGAGCTGGGGCGGGACTACGGGGCCACCGTCGAGATCGTGCGGGGGATCGAGCCCGGCGACCAGGTGATCACCGCCCCGCCGGACGGCCTCAGCGAGAGCAGCGTGGTGCGGATCGCGCCCACCCCGGCGCCGGCCGGGGGCGGCAAGAAGTCCTGAGCCGAGAAGTCCTGAGGAGCCGGCGCCCTAGGGCGTGATGCCGCGCAGGGTGAGCTCGCGGGCGCGGTGGCAGGCCACGAAGTGGCCCGGCTCGACCGGCGCCAGCCGAGGGGTCTCCACCCGGCAGCGCTCGACCGCGTAGCCGCAGCGCGGGTGGAAGTAGCAGCCCGGGGGCGGATGCGCCGCGTCGGCCACCTCCCCCTCCAGCACGATGCGCTGCGCGCGCAGGCGCGGATCCGGCTTGGGCACCGCGGAGAGCAGGGCCTCGGTGTAGGGATGCCGGGGGGAGGTGAAGAGGGCCTCGGTCTCCGCCAGCTCCACGATCTGGCCCACGTACATCACCGCCACCCGGTCGCTCACGTGCTTGACCACGCTGAGATCGTGGGCCACGAAGAGATAGGTGAGGCCGAGCTGGGCCTGCAGGTCGAGCATCAGGTTGAGGATCTGGGCCTGCACCGAGACGTCGAGGGCCGACACCGGCTCGTCCGCCACCACCAGCCGCGGGCTGAGCGCGAGGGCCCGCGCGATGCCGACGCGCTGGCGCTGACCCCCGCTGAAGGCGTGCGGATAGCGGCGCATGTACTCGGGCCGCAGGCCCACCAGCCGCAGCAGCTCGGCCACCCGCTCCACCCGCTCGGCGCGGGTGCCCACCCGGTTGGCCACGAGCGGCTCGGCCACGATGTCGAGCAGGGTGCGCCGCGGGTTGAGCGAGGAGAACGGGTCCTGGAAGATCATCTGCATCTGCCGGCGCAGCGGCCGGAGCTGTCGCCGCGGCAGGGTGGCGACGTCGAGGACCGGCCCCTCGGCGGTGCGGAACAGGATCTGACCGGCGGTGGGCGTGACCGCCCGCAGCACGCAGCGCGACGTCGTGGTCTTGCCGCAGCCGCTCTCGCCCACGAGGGCCAGCGTCTCCCCGCGCTCGACGTGAAAGGTCACCCCGTCCACCGCCCGCACCTGGCCGACGACCCGCCGCAGGAATCCCCGGCGGATGGGGAAGAGCTTCTGGAGGTCCCGCACCTCGAGCAGCCGGTTGTCGTCCCCCGCGGCGGGCGTCACGGCCGCGCGTCCCCGTAGAGGAAGCAGGCCGCCTGCTGCCCCGGGGCCACCGTCAGGAGCGCCGGCTCCGCCCGATCGCAGCGGCCGGGCATGAAGTCCGGGCAGCGCGGATGGAACGGGCATCCCGGCGGCCGGTTGTAGGGGTGCGGGATCGAGCCCGCGATGGTGGGGAGCCGGGTGCGCACCGGCGCGTGGATGCTCGGGATCGAGCGGAGGAGCGCGCGGGTGTAGGGATGCCGGGGCGCGTGGAAGATGGCGTCGACCGGCCCCTGCTCCACCACCCGGCCGAGGTACATCACCGCCACCTGGTCGCACATCTCGGCGACCACGCCGAGATTGTGGGTGATCAGGATGATGGCCATGCCCTCGCCTTGCTGCAGCCGGGCGAGCAGCGAGAGGATCTGGGCCTGGGTGGTGACGTCGAGCGCGGTGGTCGGCTCGTCCGCGATCAGGATGCGCGGCGCGCACGAGAGCGCGAGCGCGATCATGGCGCGCTGGCGGAGGCCTCCGCTCAGCTGGAACGCGTACTCGTCCACCCGGCGCTCCGGGCGCGGGATGCCGACCAGGCGGAACATCTCGATGGCCTTCTCGCGGGCCGCCCTCTTGTCGAGCGCCTGGTGGAGGCGGATGGTCTCGATCATCTGGCTGCCCACCGTGTGCACCGGGCTGAACGAGGTCATCGGCTCCTGGAAGATGAGCGCGATGTCGCCGCCGCGGACCTGACGCATCTCCCGGCTCTCCGCGTCGAGGCGGGCGAGGTCGGTCTCGCGGCCGTCCTCCCGCAGGAGGATCTCTCCGCTGACCACCCGGCCCGGCCGCTCGACGATGCGGAGGATCGAGCGCGCGGTCACGCTCTTGCCGCAGCCGCTCTCCCCCACGATGCCGAGGGTCTTGCCCGCGTAGACCGACAGCCCCGCCCCGTCCACCGCCTTCACGGTGCCCTCGTCCTGGAAGAAGTAGGTTCGCAGGTCGCGCACCTCCAGGATCGGAGGCGCCTTCGCGTCCGGACCGGCCACGCTACTGCCCATACGGATCGGCGGCGTCCCGCAGCCCGTCGCCCATGAAATTGAGCGCGAGGATCACGATGATCACCGGCACCGCGGAGACGAGCAGCCACGGCGAGATCGCGAGGGCCTGGATGTTCTGGGCCTGCTGCAGCAGGACGCCCCACGAGATGGCGGGCGGCCGCAGCCCCAGGCCCAGGAACGACAGCGAGGTCTCGCTGATGATCATGGCCGGGATGGCCAGCGTCGTCGCCGCGATGATGTGGCTCAGGAACGAGGGCACCAGGTGGTGCACGATGATGCGCATCTGGCTCGAGCCCGCGAGCACCGCCGCGGTGACGAAGTCCTCCTCCCGCAGGGCGAGGAAGCGGCCGCGCACCACCCGGGCCAGCTCGGTCCAGCCCACCAGCGAGATGATGATGGTGATCGCGAAGTAGACCTGCATCACCGTCCAGTCGTTGGGCAGGGCGGCCGCGAGCCCCATCCAGAGCGGGATGGTCGGGATCGAGCGCACGATCTCGATCACCCGCTGGATGATGGTGTCGGCGAGGCCGCCGTAGAGCCCGGAGACCCCGCCCAGCATGACGCCCAGCACCAGGCTGAACGCGACGCCCACCAGGCCGATGGTGAGGGACGTGCGCGTGCCGTACATGAGGCGAGACCAGAGATCGCGCCCCTGCTCGTCGGTGCCCAGGAGGAACAGGGTGTCCTCCGGGCGCGCGCCCTCCACCCCGATCAGGTGCCGCGTGGTCGGCAGCACCCCGAGCAGCCGGTATTCGAAGCCGGGGGCGAAGAAGCGCACCGGGACCTTCTGGCTCGGATCCGGGGTGTAGACCCGCTTGAACGTCGTCGGGTCGCGCTTGCCCGCGAGGCCGTAGACGTGGGGCGCCCAGCGCCCGTCGAGGAGCCAGTGGATGCGCTGCGGCGGCAGCAGCCCGCGCTGCGCCTCGGAAGCGCCGGGGTCGGCGTAGGCCAGGAAGTCCGCGAACAGCACCGCCGCGTAGAAGGCCAGCACCACCGCGGTACCCAGCATCGCCAGCCGGTGGCGGCGGAAGCGCCACCACATGAGCTGCCACTGGGTGGCGACCGAGACCCGCTCCTCCTCGAGCTCGGCTATTTGCCGCTCTCCAGCCGGATGCGGGGATCGATCCACATGAGGAGCAGATCCGAGATGAACGTGCCGACCACCGTCATGACCCCGAGCAGCAGCACGATGGTGCCGGCCAGGAACATGTCCTGGGCCACGAGCGCGCGCAGCAGCAGCGGCCCCACCGTGGGCAGCCCGAGCACGAGTGAGACGATGATGCTGCCGGAGACCACGTAGGGCAGCAGGTAGCCCACCGTGCTCGCGAAGGGATTGAGCGCCACCCGCACCGGGTATTTCAAGATGACGCGCCACTCGGAGAGGCCGCGCGCCCGCGCGGTGACCACGTAGGGCTTGCGCAGCTCGTCGAGCAGGTTGGCGCGCATGATCCGGATGAGCTGCGCGGTGCCGGCCAGGCCCAGGATCACCGCGGGCAGCGGCAGGTGCTTGATCAGGTCCCACGTCTTGGCCCAGCCCCACGCGGCCTGGGCCATCTCGTCGGAGAAGAGCCCGCCCACGTTGGCGTTGAAGAGCTTGAAGCCCGCGTACATGAGCACCAGGGCCAGCATGAACGAGGGCACGGCCAGGCCGATGAAGCCCACCAGGGTGGCCGCGTAGTCCCCCACCGAGTACTGGCGCACCGCGGAGTAGATCCCGATGGGCAGGGCGAGCACCCAGGTCAGGATGATGGCCGCGATCGAGACCGCCATCGTGAGCCAGAGCCGGTCGCCGATGACCTCGGACACCGGCCGGCCCCACTCGAGCGCCATGCCGAAGTTGCCCCGCACCACCAGGTTCATCCAGCGCAGGTACTGGACCCACACCGGCTTGTCGAGCCCGTACTGCTGGCGCAGGGCCTCGGCCTCCTGGGCCGAGACGAACGAGCCGGAGGCCGACATCTGGGCGATGTAGGAGCTGATGTAGTCGCCCGGCGGGAGCTGGATGACGACGAACGACAGCACCGAGACGGCCCACACCGTGAGCACGGCCAGGAGCAGCCGCCGCCCCAGATACGCGAGCACCGGGCGCGGCTACGCCTTGTAGAAGAAGGTCGCCGGGTGCGACGAGCACGGCGTCCGCGCGTGCTGCGCGTTCGTCTGGCGCGCCGGGATGTTCCCCAGCTTGTTCGACACGATGCGCACGCCCATGGTGGCGGGCGAGAGCCCGACGGTGCCGATGCTCCATTGCTCGTCGACCAGGATCTTCCAGATCTCCTGCGCGACCTTGTAGCGCTCCTGCGTCTTCTTGCCCGCCGCGGAGCGGAACAGATCGAGGGCCTTCACCATCTGCGCGTCCTTGGGGGCCTTGCCCTGCGCGCCGTTGCTCGCGTACCAGCGCGCGATCGGGGTGCCGAGCAGCGCCTCCACCGGATCGAGCGGCAGCGCGTGGCGCGGGAACAGGTAGAGCACCTCCGAGCCGTCGTTGGCCCACAGTGCGATCTGGTGCTCGTTGGACGCGATGCGGGTGAAGAAGAGGCTGCGCTCCATCTCCTTCACGTCGGCCTGGACGCCGATCTTCTTCCACTGCTCCTTGATCATCTCCGCGATCTGGGTGTGGGGCACGAAGGCCCCCGCGGAGGTCTGCAGCTCGAGGCGGAGGCGCCCCTTGCCGTCCGTCCGGAGGCGGTAGCCCTCGCCGTCCTTCTTGTCGAGCCCGATCTTGTCGAGGAGCGCGTTGGCCTGCTTGACGTCGAGGGTGGACCACTTCTTGCGCCACTCCGGGCCGGGGCTGTAGGGCAGCGTCTCGGAAGGGGCGATGGAGCCGGCGGTGCCGACCCCGACCCAGAAGGTCTCGTTGAGCTGGTCGCGGTCGATCCCCATCGCGAGCGCGCGACGGAAGTCCCGGGTGTGCAGCCACTTCGCGACCTCGGGATCGGCGTCGTAGGCCTGGTTGGTCTGCAGCGTGGCGTCCGAGCCGTTCAGCGCCGGGTCGAGCCGCACGTCGTAGCCGCCCTTGGCCCGGTTCTCGAGGAAGACCGGCAGCTTGGCGAGCCCAGTGTGGCGCTCCTGGAGATCGTACTGGCCCGCGATCGCCCGCAGGTTGAGCACCTCGAGATTCTCGGCCAGCGTCATGCTGATGCGGTCGATGTACGGGAGCTGGTTGCCCTGCGTGTCCACCCCCATGTAGTAGGGGTTCCGCTCGAGCACCCACGTCGGCGTGTTGATCGGGTTCACCGTCTTCCACGGGGTCAGCACCGGCAGGTCCGGGTTCAGGCGCCAGTCCCAGCGGTTCTTGATGTAGGACACCCAGCCGTCGAAGCCGGCCGCCTTGGCCTTGCGATCCACCTCGTCCTTCGAGGAGAACTTGGGCAGGAACTGCTTGACGTAGTGCGCGGGCATGTAGGCGCCCATGCTGCGCTTGTCCATGGACTGCGTCGCCTGCCCGCCCCCGATCGCGGTGGAGCCGGCCAGGATGTCCACGAAGAGGAAGTTCGGGTCCTGGAACTCGAAGATCACGGTGGTGTCGTCGATCTTCCGCAGCGACCCCGACCGGGAGCCGGCCATGAAGTCCGGATGCGGGGTCGGCATGAGGTCCTTGTTCAGGTAGACCTCGTCGTGCCAGAACACGAAGTCGTTGGCGGTGAACGGGGTGCCGTCCGACCACTTCTGGCCCTTGCGGAGCGAGATCGTCACCGACTTGCCGTCGTCGCTCTGCTTCCACTCCCGCGCGACGCAGGGCATGATCTTGGTCCCGGTGTAGTCCCAGAAGAGGATCTTGTCCGTCGACACGATGCGGTTGCCGTTCTCCCCGTCACCCGGCCCGGTGAATCCGCGGCGCCAGGTGCCGCCGTAGCGGCCGATGGACTGGAGCGGCTTCACCACCATCGGCTCGTCGGGCACGCGCTTGTCGACCGGCGGCAGCTTGCCCTGCTTCACGAGGTCCGCCAGCATGGGCGCCTCGGCGAACTTCTTCGGCCACTTGGCCGGGTCCAGCACCAACTCCGGACCTTCGAGCTTGCCGATGAGCTGAGCCCCGAGCTTGGCCTCCTCGGCCTGCGCGCGCCCGGCCGCGCCGGGCAGAGCGGGCGGCAGCAGGGAGGCGGCGCCGACGGCTCCCGCGGTGAGAGCGGCGTCACGCAGGAACTCGCGGCGGGTCCACCTCTTGGGCCTCTTTGCCATGGCGCTGCCTCCTCGGGCCGGATTGGATCTGCGCGAGTCTACGGGATTCCCTCCACATTGACAAGCTGCGGCAGCCCGAGTACACCATGGACCGCCATGCGCGTGATCGACCTGAGCTTCCCGATCGGCCCCCACTTCCGCTGGACGGTGGCCAGCGAGCGTCGCTCGACCCACGAGGCGGGCCAGAACTTCCAGTCCACCGTCCTCACCGTGAGCTGCCACGCCTACACCCACGTGGACGCGCCGGTGCACTTCCTGCCCGGGGACCGCGACATCGCCTCGATGCCGGTGGACCAGTGGATGGGCGAGGCCGCGGTGGTGGACCTGACCCACCTGGGCGAGAACGCGGAGGTGAGCGCGTCGGATCTCGACCGGTGCGCGGGGCACGTGCGGGCGGGCGACATCGTGCTGCTGCGGACGGACTGGCCGGCCCGCTGCCCGGTCGAGAGCGAGCGCTTCTGGAAGGATGCCCCCTACACCGGGCGCGACGCGTGCGAGTGGCTGGTGGCGCGCGGGGTGAAGGCGGTGGGCTACGACTACCCACCCGACTACTGCATCCGCACCGGGATCTTCTCGCCGGAGACCAAGGTCGCCCGCGAGGAGTGCACCACGCACCACGTGTTCTTTCCCCGGGGCATCACCGTGATCGAGTACCTGACGAACCTGGACCGCATCGGCGCCGCGCGCTGCCGCTTCATCGCCCTGCCCCTCCGCGTGACCGGAGCGGACGGCTCGCCCGTCCGCGCGGTCGCCCTCGTGGACTGACGGCCCCTCGACCCGACGAAAGGCTCGCCATGGATCTCCGAAAAGCTCTCGTCAAGCGTGTCGCGGTGTGGACCGTGCTCGGCCTCGTCGGCGGCGGCTTCGCCGCGGACCGGGTCTGGCGGCAGAAGAGCGCCCAGGAGCAGGCGGGCCTGCGCGCGCAGCAGACCGACGAGCTCGCCCGGCTGGAGGCGCAGGTCAAGGCGCTCACCGACCAGCTCGCGGCCGAGCGGCTCCGTCGTGAGGCGCTGGAGCGCGCGCTGAGCGAGGGCAGGAAGTAGTGGGGTGGAGGGCCCGACTCGTGGTGCTCGCGATGCTGGTCCTGGGCGCCACCTCCGCCCCGGCTCAGGAGCCCGGCCGCGGCCGTAGCCTGCCCGCCGCGGTCGTGAAGGTGGTGAGCGGCGACACCATCCACGTCTTCGTCAACGGCGATGTCGAGCGCGTGCACTACATCGGGGTGGTCGCGCCCGAGCCGGGCGAGGGCGACCAGTCGGGCGAGCCTCAGGGGAACGAGGCGCTCCGGTTCAACCGCGGGCTGGTGAGCGCCAAGAACGTGCGGCTCGAGCTCGACGTCCAGGAGCGCGACGCCGAAGGGCGGCTGCTGGCCTACGTGTGGCTCGGCGACGTGATGGCCAACGCGGAGGTCGTCGCCCGCGGCTACGGGCAGGTCGTGAGCGGGAGCCCCAACGTGCGCCATCAGGAGACGCTGCTGAGCCGTCAGCAGGAAGCGCGCGTCGCCCGGCTCGGCATCTGGAGGACCGCGGGCCCGACGCCGCCGCCGGCCCGGAGCGGACCGCCCGCCCCGGAGGCGCGCGCCGCGCAGGGCCGGCCCGGCCAGCCGCCGACCAACGGGTGGACCTGCCCGCTCGACCACCCCATCAAGGGCGACTTCCGCACCTACTCGAGCGAGCGCTGCATCTACTACCGGCCCGGCACTCCGACCTACGTGGAGAGCCGCACCGATCGCTGCTACGCGACGGAGGACGAGGCGCGCCAGGACGGCTGCCGCCGCTCGCGCCGCTGATGACCCCCCGCCTGATCCTGGTGGTGGACGCCGATAGCACGGTGCGACAGGCGCTGATCGACGTGCTGAGCCTCGAGGGCCACGAGGTGGACGGCGCGGGCGAGGCCGAGTCGGCGCTGCTCATCCTGGACCAGCGCCGCTACGACCTCGTCATCGCGGACCTGCGCACGCCGGATCTCGACGGGCCGCGCCTGCTGACCGCGCTGTCCGAGCGCTTCGGCGAGACGCTGCCCCCGGTCGTGTTCCTGACCAGCCACACCTTCGATCCGCACTACGGCGGCTTCCTCGCCGACCTGCGCGCCCCCGTTCTCGTGAAGCCGCTCAAGCCGGGCCGCGTGCTCGAGCTGGTGGGCCGGGTGCTCCCGCCGTGACGCGTCCCCGCAACATCCTGGTGGTCGAGGACGAGAGCAGCCTCCGCGAGCTGATCGCCCACATCCTGCTGCTCGACGAGCACGAGGTGGACACCGCGCGCGACGGGGTCGAGGCGCTCTATCGCATCGAGCAGCGCGAGTACGACCTGATCATCAGCGACCTGCAGATGCCGAATCTCGACGGGCCCGGCCTGCACGAGGCCCTCCGCGAACGCTACGGGCAGGCGCTCCCCCGGGTGATCTTCGTGACCGGGCACTCGGAGGCGGACGCCTTCGTGCCGTTCCTGGCCCAGACCGGCGACCCGGTGCTGACCAAGCCCTTCTCGGTGGAGGACCTCCGCACCCTGGTGCAGTGGGTGCTCGAGACCTGACCTGACGGTCAGATCTCGGGCGGGCCGGCGCCGCCCGGCTCGAGGCCGAGCCGCTCCAGCCAGTAGGTCATGCGCATCGCCTCGAATCCCTCGCGCGCGACGGCGAGGTGCTTCTCCGCGCCCGCCGCGTCGCCCACGTCACGGGCGAGCCGGGCGAGCCCCAGGTGGCAGCGGGCGGCCAGCGGGCGCATGCCGAGTAGGCCGGCCAGGTCGAGCGCGCGCGTGAGATGGCCGCGGGCCGCCTCCGCGTCGGGCGGGCTCGCGGCGCGGGCGGCGAGGCCGAGCAGCCGCTCGGCGTAGACCACGTTGCCCCGCTCCCGGTGGGTGTGGGCCAGCTCGAGCGCGCGCCGCGCGTCGGCCGCCGCCGCGGCGGGCTGGCCCGCGAGCAGGCGCGCCTCGCCCAGATGGGTCATGATCAGCGAGAGGCGTCCGAGCCGCTGCATGCTCTGGGCCTGCCGCACCCCGCGCTCGGCCAGCTCGAGCGCCTCCGCGGTCCGGCCGGTGAGCGCATTGACCACCGCGAGGTCCCCCGCGAGGGGCGGGTAGAACGCGGGCATGTCCCCGCACTGCGCGATGCCGCGCTCGAGCAGGCCCCGGGCCTCGCGGATCCGGCCGCGGCGGACGAGGGTGCCGCCCAGGCCGAGCAGCGCGAAGGTGACGCTGTAGGGGTCGCGGCGCGCCTCGGCGAGGCGCAGCCCCTCCTCGGCGGTCTGCTCCGCCTCGTCGAACTGGCCGAGCTCGGCGAGGGTCCAGGCGAGCTGGGCGCGGGTGAGGACCGCCGCGATGCCGGGCAGGCCGAAGCGCTCGCCGCTCGCCGCGGGCGGCAGCACCGCGAGCACGCGGCGCAGGACCACCAGGGCCTGCCGGTAGTCGCCGACCGCCCGCCGGCCCGCTCCCACGTTGTAGTGGCCGACCACCCACAGCCCGGTGTCCCGGGCCTCGTCGGTGATGGCGAGCGCGCGCTCCCCCACCCGCGCGGCCTCGTCGGAGGCCCCCATGTCCCAGTGCACGCTGCTCTCGAGCGACAGCGCGCGCGCGAGTCGCGACTGGTCGCCGAGGCTCGTCGCGAGCGCGGCCGCCTCGCGCAGCACCGCCACGCTGCGGGCGTGCTGGCCGAGCGGGACCAGCGCGTTGTGCAGGTCGCAGCGGAGGTCCACCCCCAGGGCCGCGTCCGCGGGCCGGTGGGCGAGCGCGGCGAGGGCCCGCTCGAAGAACGACACGCTCTCCCAGCTCGCCATGCGCGAGAGCGTGCGGGCGCCCGCCTCGCGGCAATAGCCCACCGCGCGGTCCCACACCTCGCCCAGGAACGCGTGGTGGGCGAGGCGCTCGGTCTGCTCGGCCAGGCGGCCCGCGTAGGACTGCTCGGTGGCGTCGAGGATGCGGGCGTGCAGGCCCCGGCGCCGGTCGTGCAGCAGGCTCTCGTAGGCCACGTCGTGGACGAGGGCGTGGCGGAAGCCGTATACCAGATCGGGGAAGAGCGCTCGCTGGTCGAGGAGGCCACCCGCGTGGAGCTGCTCGAGCCCGCGCTGCAGCTCCTCGACCGGCACGTCGGCCACCGCCTCGAGCAGGCGCACCGGCACCTCGTCGCCGATCACCGAGGCGGCCTGGAGCAGGCGCTTGTCCTCGTAGCGGAGCCGGTCGATGCGGGAGGCGATGGTCGCGCGCACGGTGGGCGGCACCTCGAGCGCGAGGGTGGGACGGATGAACCGGTACGCGCCCGGCTCGCCCTCGAGCGCGCCGGTCTCGACCAGGCTGGCCACGCACTCCTCGAGGAAGAGCGGGTTACCGTTCGCGCGCTCGGCCACGAGCCGCTTGAGCGGGGCGAGCGCGGGATCGGTGCCGAGCAGAGCGTCCAGCAGCAGGTCGGTGGCCGGCGCCTCGAGCGCGCCCACCCGCACCGGGGTGAAGCCCGGGTGTCCGGTCCAGTGGTCCGCGTACTCCGGGCGATAGGTGCACGCCACCAGCACGAAGGGCGGCAGGGTCTCGACCAGCGCATCCATCGCGGCGTGCGTCTCGGTGTCCACCCACTGCATGTCCTCGAGGATCATCACGAAGGGCTGGCGCTGGCCCTGGCGCGCCACCAGGCGGTGGACCGTGCGCATGACGTGGCGGCGGCGGAGGCCGGGGTCCATGGCCGCGAGGCCGCCACCGTCCTGAGCCACCCCCAGCACCCACAGGATGGC
>DATGBR010000283.1:0-4269 GCA_035312605.1 Candidatus Methylomirabilota bacterium | reverse complement strand
GACGGTCGCCGACTACGCGCGCTTCTCGCAGATGCTGCTGAACGGCGGCCAGCTCGACCGCGTCCGCATCCTCGGGCGCGCCACCGTGGCCCAGATGTCCTCCGACCACCTAGGCGACATCCGGGTCGCGTCCCCGATCCTCCCTCGCGGCTACGGCTTCGGGCTCGGCTTCGCGGTGCGCAAGGAGACCGGAGTCAACTGGGTTACCGGCTCGGCGGGCGAGTACCGCTGGGGCGGCGCGGCCGGCACCGCCTTCTGGGTCGACCCGAAGGAGCAGATGATCGTGGTGTGGATGACTCAGGCGCAGCCCGGGCCGCGGCGCGGCGAGGACCGCGATCTCTTCCGCCAGCTCGTGCAGGCGGCGCTCGTCGATTGACCGTTGCCCGCCGGCCACCGGGCCGTCTCGGTCCTCTACCAGGCCCTCCTGACCGGCCTGGTCCTCACCCTGGTCACGCGACGGGGCGAGGATCAGGCCGCGGAGTTCGTCTTCCGGCTCTTCCGGCGCCAGCACCTCGAGAAGTTCCTCCCCGGGCTCGCCAAGCTCGGCCTCGACCGCCTGCCCCACGCGGTCGCCTGCGCGCAGTACCACTACCTCTCCAACCAGGTCGGCGGGGTGAAGACCGAGTACGCGCGGGAGTCCGACCGGAAGGCGTGGGTGCGCTACCCGCCGCCTCGCTGGATCTGGTACGGCGCGTCGATCTGCGGGATCCCGAGCCGGGTGAACGCGGCCATGCTCCACGGCTGGCACGGCCACAACGGGGTCACCCTCGACAACCCGCGCCTGGGCTTCGTCTGCACCGGTCAGACGGTGGACGGCGACCCCGGGCTCGAGGGCTACTACTTGGAGCACGACCACGACCTCGCCCCCGACGAGCGCGTGCGCTTCGCCCGCGGTGAGCGCATGCCCGCCTTCGACCCCGCCGCCGCGCCCCGGCTCGATCCGGGGGCGTGGCCTCCCGAGCGCCTCGACACCGTGATCGCCCGGTACGCGATGGAGTACGTGCGGACCACGCTGCCGGTCGCCCTCGCGCTGCTCGGGCCCGACGACACCCGCGCGCTCCTCGGCCACGCGGCCCGGCTCATCGGCATGCAGTATCACGACGAGACGGCGCGGCTCCTCGAGATCGACGGCCGCGGGCCCGAGCCGTTCGCGCGCTACCTGGCCGCGCTCGCGGAGGCGCAGGGCGAGGCGGTCGAGGTCACGGCCGGGCCCCGCGGCGCCTCGGTGCGGCTGCGGGGCTGGCGTCTGGTCCGCGGCCCCGAGCCGCTCGACCCGGCGGCCTTCGAGGCGTGGAGCGAGCTGTGGCGAGGCGCCCTCGCGATGCACGACCGGCGCCTCCGGCTCGACGCCGCGCGCGAGGCCGGCGGCGACGTCCTCTTCCGCATCGCGCCGGTGGCCGCGGCGTGATCCAATCGTAGCGAGCCGGTCATCGTGGCGTCATCCCGCTCCGCTACGATCCCGCGCGGAGGTACACCCATGCGAGGCCGACGCTTCTTCCCGCTCCTGCTCGGCGCGGTCATCATCTGCGGCGCCGGCGTCCTCTCCGCCGACGGATCGTCCGCGCAGAGCCGCGAGAGCCGACCGCGCCGCAACGTCATCGTGGTGGTGATGGACGGGCTCCGCGCCGAGGCGGTGAACCCGACCGACGCGCCGACCATGACCGCGCTCCGCACCCGGGGGGTCCACTTCGCGAACAGCCACGCGCTGTTCCCGACCTTCACCACCCCGAACGCGGCCGCCATCGCCACCGGGCACTATCCGGGGGACACCGCCGACTTCAGCAACTTCCTGTTCGCGGGCTTCCCGGTCTTCGACGGCCGGCCCGCGAGCTTCACCGGCAAGAGCCCCGGCACGCTCACCCCCTTCATCGAGGAGAACCAGGTGCTGGGCGACATCGACGCCCACGTCCCGGGCGGCAACTTCCTCGGCGAGGAGGCGCTGCTGGCCGCCGGACGCCGGCACGGCTTCCGGACCGCCGCGGTGGGCAAGCTCGGGCCCACCCTCATCCAGGACGTCACCCAGGGCAACCCGGTCAACGGGGCCTTCGCGATGCCCGACACCGTGGTGATCGACGACCGCACCGGCTCACCCGCCGGCCTGCCGCTCGCGCCGGCGATCCAGGCGGCCCTCCAGGTGGCGGGCCTGCCCCTGGTGACTCCTCCCCGGACGCAGCCGGCGGGGAACAACGTGACCCCGGGCACGCGGGAGGCCAACGTCGCCCAGCAGCGCTACTTCACCGACGCCATCACCCGCGCGATCCTGCCCACATTCAGGCAGCAGCGGGCGGCCTCGCCCGACGGCCCCGGCTTCATCCTCGTCTACTGGTCACGCGATCCGGACGGAACCCAGCACAACCAGGGAGATAGCCTCGGCTCCCTCGTACCGGGCATCAATGGCCCGACGTCCCGGGCGGCCATCCGCAACGCGGACGACAACCTCCGGCAGATCCTCGACTACGTCCAAAGCGACCCGGACCTGGCCGCCAGCACCGACGTCTTCGTCACCGCCGACCACGGCTTCTCCACGATCAGCAAGCGCGACCTGGACGGCTCCGGCCGGCGCTTCACGCGGAGCTACGCGGCGAGCCGGACCTATCGCGACGCCTCCGGCCGCCAGGAGGTCACCGCCGGATCGCTGCCGCCGGGGTTCGTGGCCATCGATCTGGCCCACGGGCTCTCGCTGCCGCTCTTCGACCCCGACAGCCAGATCACGGTCGACGGCCGGCGGGTCTACCAGGCCGTGGACCCGACCATCGAGCAGCCGACCGCGACGACCCGGCCGCGGCCCGCCACCGGCCACGGCCTGCTGGGCGGCACCGGTCGCGTCGGCGGCCCCACCGATCCGCCCACCGACGCGAAGATCGTGGTGGCGGCCAACGGCGGCTCCGACCTCATCTACGTGCCCGACCGCGATCCGGCGCTCGTGCGGCAGATCGTGGCGATCCTGACTCGCCAGGACTACACCGGCGGGCTCTTCGTGGACGACGCCTACGGGGAGCTGCCGGGGACGCTCCCGCTCAGCGCCATCGGCCTCAAGGGCTCGCCCGCGCTGCCGACGCCGGCGGTGGTGCTGAACTTCCGCAGCTTCGCCACCGACCCGGGCAACCGCTACATGACCGCGGTGGAGATCACCGACAACAACCTCCAGCACGGCCAGGGCATGCACGGCAGCTTCAGCCGCGCCGACACCTACAACTTCATGGCCGCGGCCGGGCCCGACTTCAAGCCGGGCTTCGTCGACACCGCCCCGGTCGGCAACGCCGACATCGCGCTCACGCTGGCCCACGTGCTCGGCATCGAGCTGCAGGCCAAGGGCCCGCTGAGCGGCCGGGTACTTCACGAGGCGCTCGCCCAGGGCGCGGAGGCGCTCCCGGCCGTGCGCTACCTGCGCGTCTCGGCCCGCGCCGCCGGCTCCGTGTTCCGCACCGCGCTCCTCTACCAGCGGCTCGGCCCGCACCGCTACGCCGACGAGGCGTGCTTCACCGAGCTCGGGCCGGACCGGGACCGTCAGGAGGCGGGGTTCGAGGTGGAGGTGACCGCGCCGGAGCTGGCCGCGCTCTGCGCGGCGCCGAGTATTCCCTAGGCTACGCCGCCGGGCCCTAGGCGGCGCCGGCGGCCCTGGGCGCGGTCAGGCGCCGCTGCCGAGGTAGGCCTTCTGGATCAGCGGGCTCTCCAGCAGCTCGGCGGCGGAGCCGGTGAGCACCACCTCGCCCATCTGCAGCACGTAGCCGCGGTCGGCGATCGAGAGGGCCATGTTCACGTTCTGCTCGATCACGAAGATGGTGGTCCCCTGCTCGTTGATCGCGCGGATGATGTCGAAGACCTCCTCCACCAGGCGCGGGGCCAGCCCCATGGAGGGCTCGTCCATGCAGAGCAGCGTGGGCCGCGTCATCAGGGCGCGGCCGATGGCGAGCATCTGCTGCTCGCCGCCCGACATGGTACCCGCGAGCTGGTGGCGCCGGTCCCGCAGCACCGGGAAGAGGCCGAAGACCCGGTCGAGGTCCTCGTCCCCGCCCGGCTCGGCCCGGCGGGTATAGCGGCCCATCTCGAGGTTCTCGAGGATACTCATGCGCGGGAAGACCCGCCGGCCTTCCGGCACCGGGGCGATACCCCGCTTGACGATCTCGCTCGTGCGCAGCCCATGGATCGGCTGGCCGCGGAAGCTGATCGTCCCCTCGCTCGGCCGCACCAGCCCCAGCACCGTCTTCATGGTGGTGGACTTGCCGGAGGCGTTGCCGCCGAGCAGCGAGACGATCTCCCCCTCGCGGA
>DATGBR010000282.1:0-4057 GCA_035312605.1 Candidatus Methylomirabilota bacterium | reverse complement strand
ATCATCGTGCTCTCGGCCCGCGGGCAGGAGGGTGACAAGGTGGCCGCGCTGGACGCGGGGGCCGACGACTACGTGAGCAAGCCGTTCGCGGTGGGGGAGCTACTGGCGCGGCTACGGGTCGCCCTCCGTCATGCCGCCGTCGGAGACTCCGGCGAGCCGACCTTCGCGGTCGCCGGGCTCCGGGTCGATCAGGTCAAGCGACAGGTCCAGGTGGACGGGAGGGACGTCCATCTGACCCCCATCGAGTACCGGCTGCTCACCACCCTGGTCCGGCACGCCGGGCGGGTCATCAGCCAGCGCCAGCTATTAAAGGAGGTGTGGGGCCCGGCCCACACCGACCAGGCCCACTACCTCCGGGTCTACATGGGCACCCTCCGCCGGAAGCTCGAGCGCGATCCGGCCCGCCCCCGCTACCTCCTCACCGAGCCCGGCGTCGGGTATCGGCTCGCCGCCGAATAACTTGACACGGGGCATCACACTGTCATAGTGTCTTAGTGTGCTAGGACACTAAGCAGCCCGGTCCAGTACCCCAGGACGAACTGTCCTAGGGACACTCAGAGAGGAGGCAGTGTGATGAACCCGCAGATGGAAGAGCAGGTGGCCAGGCAGCGGCTGGACGAGGCCCGGGCCGAGGCGGCCCGCTGGGCCCTCCTCCGCCAGCTTCGGCCGGCGCGGCACCCGGTGCGCGTGGCGCTCGGCTTCGCCCTGATCAAGGTCGGCCACTGGGTGGCCGGGCGGGCCCCCCGACGGGCGGGCCAGCCGCGACGAGCCACGGCCTAGGGAGGAGCCAGCACGTGGCGCGGGAATCCTCGCAGATCGCCCCGCCGTCGGGGCTCCGGGTGAACCGGAAGAGCGCGGTTCCCGTCCACGTGCAGCTCCAGACCCAGGTCCGCCACCTCATCGACACCGGCGCGCTCAAGCCGGGCATGCAGATGCCCACCGTGCGCCAGCTGGCCGGCTTCCTCCGCATCAACCGCAACACGGTGGCCCGCGCCCTGGCCGACCTCTCCCAGGACGGCTATCTCGAGAGCCATCAGGGCCGTGGCACGTTCGTGGCCGATCGCCCCCCGATGCGCGAGGGACGCGCGGCCCGCAGTCTCGAGCGCCTCGTGCGGGAGGCGCTGGAGCGCGCGCGCCGGCTCGGGTTCACCCACGAGGAGCTCGCCGCCACCATCGCGGCCAGCGCGCCGCCGGCGCGCGGCGCCCGCCGGGCCCGGGTCCGCGTGCTCCTGGTGGAGTGCAACCACGCAGAGCTCTCCCGCTACCGCGAGCAGCTCGAGGAGGAGCTGTCGCTCACGGTGGATCGCCTGCTGGTCGAAGATCTCGCGGCCCGGATGCGCGAGCCCGGCTTCTTCAAGGACTACCGGGTCGTGATCACGACCTTCTTCCACATCCACGAGGTCAAGCAGGCGCTGCCGCTCGACGGTCCGCCCGCGGTGGCCCTGCTCTCGGAGTCGAACATCTCGTCCCTGCTGCGCCTGACCGAGCTGCCCGAGGGCACCAGCGTCGGGCTCGTCTGCAACACCCTGCGCGGCAGCCAGAACATCCTGAGCTCGGTGCAGTCGGCCGGGCTCTCGCACGTGGTGCCGATCCTGGCCTCGACCGACGATCCCTGGTCCATCGACCGGATGCTCGAGAAGACGCGCATCGTGGTGTGCTCCGAACAGGCCGCGGACCAGATCCGCGAGCGCTTCCCGCACGACGTCGAGGTGATCTTCGCCTATCGGCGACTCGACAACGGCGGCATCGAGATGCTCCGGGACCTGATGGCCCAGGTCGAGGGGGAGCGGGCGTGACCGCGGCCGACGCGATGACGCCGGGCCCGCTCACCGTGACCCCGCGCACGAGCGTGGCCGCGGCCCTCCGCCTCATCCGCGACAACGGGATCGCCCACCTGCCGGTGGTGGACCGCGGGCGCATCGTGGGCGTGGTGCGCCAGGAGCGGCTGCTGGCCCTGACGCCCTCCGAGGCGACCACCCTGTCGCGCCACGAGCTGCTCGACACGCTGGCGCTCCTCACCGTCGAGCGCGCGGTGGAGCCGGCCCTCACCCTGGCCGCGCGCACCCCGCTCGCGGAGACCGCGCGGCACCTGCTCGAGCGCGGCGCCCACGAGGCCCTGGTGGTCGAGGAGGATCGCCTGGTCGGCATCCTCACCCACTCCGATCTTCTGCGGGCTCTGATCGCGAAGCCGGAGGCCGTGGCATAGGCACCGGCCCGGCGGTCTGCGTCTTCGACCTCGACCACACCCTGGTCGACTCGCCGCTCGATCTCAAGGCGGTGGGGCGCGAGATGGAAGCCTTCCTGCGGGCCCGCAACGTCGCGGTGCCCGAGCGCGAGCTACGCTGGTCGGGGGCCGAGCTCTTCGACCTGGTCCGGCGCGAGGCGCTCCACCTGGAGGACGAGCTGCTCACGATCCCGGTGGCCCACGAGCGGCGGGCCATGGCCCAGGCCACCCTGATCCCGTTCGCGCGCGAAGCGGTCTCGGCCATGAAGCAGCTCGGCTTCGCCACCGCGATCTGGACCAACAACGACCGCGTGGTCGCCGACTTCGTCCTCTCCCGCTTCGACCTGCTCCCGCATCTTGATCTCGTGGTGACGCGCGACGAGGTGCGCCGGCTCAAGCCCGATCCGGACGGCCTCCGCGTGGTGCGCGAGCGCTGGCCCGACGCCTCCCGCATCGTGGTCGTCGGCGACTCCTGGGTCGACGGGCTCGCGGCGCAGGCCGCCGGCGTGCCCTTCATCGCCTATCGCCCCGACGTGGTCCAGATGGAGGAGCGCGGCGTGATCATCGCCGCGCGGATCCACTCGCTGCTCGATCTGCCCGCCGCGCTCGCCGACTAGAAACCCCTCACCCTGCCCTCTCCCCGAAGGGGAGAGGCAGAATGGGTATACTGCGCGGGTGGATCTCTTCGATTCGCCCCCGGCCGCCGCGGCCAAGGCGCCCGCGCCGCTCGCCGATCGCATGCGGCCGCGAAGCCTCGACGAGGTGGTCGGCCAGCCGCAGCTGACCGAGCCGGGCCGGCCATTGCGCCGGGCCCTCGAGCAGGGCGCGCTGCACTCGATGATCCTGTGGGGCCCGCCCGGCACCGGCAAGACCACGCTCGCGCGCCTGCTCGCCGACGTGGCGGGCGCCCGCTTCGTGCCGTTCTCCGCGGTGGTCTCGGGGGTCAAGGAGATCCGCCAGGTGATGACCGAGGCGGAGGCGGAGGGGATGCGTCTCGGGCGCCGCACCATCCTGTTCGTGGACGAGATCCACCGCTTCAACCGCGCCCAGCAGGACGCCTTCCTCCCCTACGTCGAGAAGGGCACCATCATCCTGGTCGGAGCCACCACCGAGAACCCCTCGTTCGAGGTAAACGGCGCGCTGCTGTCCCGCGCGCGGGTCTACGTGCTGCGCCCGCTCGGCGAGGCCGAGCTGGTGACCATCCTCGAGCGCGCGCTGGCGGACCCCGAGCGCGGGTTGGGCCGGCTCGGCGCCTCGGTGGAGCCGGAGGCGCTCGCGCTGATCGCGCGCCTCTCCGACGGCGACGCCCGCACCGCGCTCAACGTGCTCGAGCTCGCGGTGAGCGAGCCGGGCGCCCGCCTGACCCAGGCCGCGGTGCGCGAGGCGGCCCAGAAGAAGGCGCTGCTCTACGACAAGTCGGGCGAGCAGCACTACAACCTGATCTCGGCGCTCCACAAGTCGCTGCGCGACTCCGACCCCGACGGCGCGCTCTACTGGCTCGGCCGCATGCTGGAGGCGGGCGAGGACCCGCTCTACGTGGCGCGCCGCCTGGTCCGCTTCGCCTCCGAGGACGTGGGCAACGCGGACCCGGCCGCGCTGCGCTTGACCCTCGACGCCAAGGACGCCTACCACTTCCTCGGCACCCCCGAGGGCGAGCTGGCCCTCGCCCAGGCGACGTGCTACCTCGCGCTCGCCCCGAAATCCAACGCGGTGTACGCGGCGTGGAACGCGGTCCGCCGCGACATCGAGGAGCAGCCCGCCGAGCCGGTGCCGCTCCACCTGCGCAACGCGCCCACCGGCCTCATGGGCAACCTGGGCTACGGTCGCGGCTAC
>DATGBR010000281.1:0-16049 GCA_035312605.1 Candidatus Methylomirabilota bacterium | reverse complement strand
GAGCGTCGTCACCGTCGCCCGGCGGCTCCTCGGGCAGCTGCTGGTGGTGCCCACCCGGTCCGGCCGGGTCTCCGGGATCATCGTGGAGACCGAGGCCTACCGTGGCCCCGAGGACCGCGCCTCGCACGCGTGGGGCGGCCGCCGGACCCTCCGGACCGAGACCATGTACGCCCGCGGCGGCACCGCCTACGTGTACTTCGTCTACGGCATGTACTTCCAGTTCAACGTGGTGACCGGCGCGGCCGACGTCCCGCACGCGGTGCTCGTGCGCGCGCTCGAACCGGTCGAGGGGTTGGCCCTGATGCGCAGGCGGCGCGGCGGCGGGACGCTCCGCGGCCTGACCAGCGGCCCGGGCAAGCTCTGCGTCGCCCTCGGCATCGACCGTCGCTTCGACCGGGCCGACCTGCTCGGCGACCGGATCTGGATCGAGGCGCGCCCGACGGTGCCGGCGCGGGCCATCGCGGCGGGGCCGCGCGTGGGCATCGACTACGCGGAGGCGTGGGTGGACCGCCCGTGGCGCTTCTGGCTCCGAGACAACCCCTTCGTGAGCCGGTCGCGGGCCGGCGTCACACGCGGAGGCGGAGCCCGCTCCGGTGGAGTGCCCACATGAGGCCCCACCAGAGCAGGACGTAGGCCAGGGCGAAGGCCAGGGACGCGTTGAACGGCGAAGCCCACGGCGCGAAGAGGTGCTCGAAGAGCCAGGCGTGCAGGCGGACGCGGTCGGGCCCGACCCGGATCAGCAGGAGCAGGCGCGCCATGAGGCTCGACAGGAAGAAGAGCGGCAGCGCGGTGACCCCCAGCACCACGAACGGTCCCGTGACGCGCCGCCAGCCGCGCACCTCGATCATCCAGTAGCAGGCGGCGAGCGTGAGCGCCGCGAGGCCGCTCATGAACAGCCCATACGAGCTGGTCCAGAGCGCCTTGTTGATCGGAAAGGACTGCGCCCACAGCCAGCCGGCCGCCGTCGCGGTGACGCCGCCGATCACGAGCCCACCGACTGCTCGGCGGGTCGGCCCCGCCCCACGGATCCAGTGGCCGGCGAGGACGCCGAGGAGCGTGGTCGCCACCGCGGGAAGCGTGCTCAGGACGCCCTCCGGGTCGTAGAACTTCGACACCTGCCAGAG
Organism: Candidatus Methylomirabilota bacterium; assembly: GCA_035312605.1. Lineage (GTDB taxonomy): Bacteria > Methylomirabilota > Methylomirabilia > Rokubacteriales > CSP1-6 > CAMLFJ01. The sequence goes on along the minus strand of DATGBR010000281.1, from coordinate 14,925 downwards.
GTGCGGCCCGAGTACTAGGCGGTCGACGTAGCCGGCCAGATTGCCCGCCGGGCTCAGGTCCCCGGCCACCCCGCCCGGAGGAGCCACCCGCGTCATGAGCAGCCAGTAGCCGACGAGCAGCCCACCCGCCACGGCAGCCTGCAGACGCCAGCCCGCGACGCCGCCGCTCACGAGCACCAGCACCGCGGCCAGCAGGTAGCAGACCGCGATCCGCTGGAGCACGCCGGGGATGCGGAGGGTGGCGAGATGGAACCAGGGCAGCGCGTGCAGCAAGACCCCGAGGGCGAAAATCGCGAGGGATCGCCACAGCACGCGGCCCACCAGCCCCGCGGCCCGCTCCTCCAGCCGGGGCCCGAGCGCCAGCGGGATCGACACACCGACGATGAAGAGGAAGAACGGGAAGATCATGTCGGTCGGGGTGAACCCGGTCCACTCCGCGTGCCGGAGCGGCCAGTAGACGGACGTCCACGAGCCGGGATTGTTGACCAGCACCATCGCGGCCACCGTGAGGCCGCGGAGCACGTCTACTGAGATGACCCGGGGCGAGATGACGCGGGGCGGGCCGCCCGGCGGCGCGGTCACAGGATCGATCGGCCCGCGTCCACCATGAGCGTGGCGCCGGTCACGAACGAGGACTCGTCGCAGGCCAGGAACAGGATCGGGTACGCCACCTCGCGCGGCTCCGCCCAGCGGCCCAGCAGGTTGTCCCGGGTCCGCTCGCCGCGCAGCTCGGTCTCCGATACCCCCCGGGCCGCGGCCCGGCGTATGTGGTACGGGGTGATGGTCCCACCCGGGCACACCGCGTTGACCCGCACCCGGTGCGGCGCCTCCTCGACCGCGAGCGCCCGGGTGAAGCCGAGCACCGCGGCCTTGGTGGTGTCGTACTGGCCCATGCCGGTGCGGCCCATCAGCCCGTACACCGAGGAGACGTTGACGATGGAGCCGCGCCCGGTGCTCCGCAGCCGCGGCAGCGCCGCCTCGCAGCAGTGGGCGGTGCCGAGCACGTTGACGCCGATGATCCGCTCCCAGTCCGCCGCGTCGGCCTCCGCGAGCGGCGCGTACACCCGGACCCCGGCCACGTTCACGAGGGTGTGGAGCCCCCCGAGGCGCGCCGCGGTCTCCTCCACGATGCGGGCAGCCTCCGCCTCGCGGGTGACGTCGCCGACGAGCGGCAAGAGCGAGGCGCCCGGCACCGCGGCGCGGATGGCCTCGGCCGCTCGCGCGACGACCTCCCGGTCCGCGTCGAGCAGGGCCACCGCCGAGCCCTCCTCCGCGAAGAGCCGCCCGGTCGCCTCCCCGATGCCGCCACCGCCGCCGGTGACGAGCGCGACGCGGCCGGCCATGCGCCCGGGCATCGAGCCGGTCAGACGAGCGTGAGCTGGTCCCCCGCCCGCACGAGCACCCGCGCGCGGGCGCCGTCCACCCAGCTCTCGCCCGGGGCCAGCACCACCGAGGTGGAGCGCACCAGGAACGAGCGCGGGTTCGCGCCGGGGGCGGGCGTACCGTGCTCGCGGAGCGCGCGGGCGGCCGTCATCATGCGCCGGCGCACCTGGATGATCGCGGTGTCGCTGCTGCCGAGGCGCTCCTGGCTGCGGTCGACGATGTCGCCCTGGCTCTCCTGCACCGCCTGGTCCTGCACCCCGAAGCCGGGGATGCCGCAGTACATCCGGCTGCGGTGGACCTCCCAGTCCATGAAGTAGTCGTTCTCTCGATTGGCGGCGGTGCGCACGTCGCCGTAGGGCTCGGAGGTGGCCGGGGCGTAGTCGCAGACGTGGGCGCCCTTGCCCTCGACGTGGAGCTGGATCTCCTCGGGAGTGAGCTTGCGATCCGGGTGCCACGTCACCATCCAGTTCACCACGTGGGTGTCGTCCATCGGCACCCAGATATGCGACTGCACGACGCGCTCGTCGAGATCGGTGGGCGGCATCGTGTAGAACGGCAGGAGGAACTGGGTGACCCGCCAGTACCAGCGGCCGTCCGGGTTGGCGCGGCGGGCGCCGATCAGGACGCCGTAGTCGGTGTCGACCACCTCGAAGCGCGGGGCGCGGTCACCGGTGGAGACGGCCGCCCCGACCCCGAAGCTCACCCGGTCCATGTCCTGGGTGACCTCGCTGTTGCGGTGGTCGATCGGCGCGTGGAGGAACGAGATGTGGCTCGAGTCGATCCCGCCCTCGAGGGCCTGGAACCAGTTGCAGTCCTGGACCCGGCGCGACGTGAACGTGTGCCCTTCGGGCAAGAGGGTCCACTCCAGCTCGGGCAAGGGCGGCGGCGTGCTCTCCGGGCCCATGTACGCGAAGACGACGCCACCCGCCTCCACGCACGGGTAGGCGCTGGTCTTCACCTTCGACGCGAAGCCCGACTCGGGCGGCTCGCTCGGCATCTCCTCGCACTGGCCGTCGAGCCCGAACTTCCAGCCGTGGTACGCGCAGCGCATGCCCGCGTCCTCGACGCGCCCGTAGAAGAGGGACGCCGAGCGGTGGGGGCAAAACTCCGCGATCAGCCCGGCCCGGCCGCTCTTCCCGCGGAAGACGATCAGGCGCTCGCCGAGCAGCTGCACGCGCTTCACGCGGCCGCCGGGCGCCAGCTCCTTCGACTCCACGACGGGAATCCAGTAGCGGCGGACGAGATCGCCCATGGGCGTGCCCGGTCCGGTCCGGGTCAGGAGCTCGTTGTCCTCGTGGCTCAGCATGCCTCGATCCTCCTCGGGCGCGTACGGCGTGCCAACGCGCAAAGGGTAGCACGCGGCCGCCGGGAGGGGCCAGCACCGGCCCGCGCCTTGACAGCCCGGTCCGGGGCCACGTACGCTCCGCCCGCGATGCTCGCCTCCGCCGTCGATCTCGCGCTCGACGGGCCGGTAGCCCGGATCACCCTGAACCGGCCCGAGGTCCTCAACGCGGGCGACCCGCGCTGGGTCGCCGACCTGAGGGCCGTGGTCGCGGTGATCGCGGCCCGGACCGACCTGCGCGTCGCGGTGATCGGGGGCGCGGGCCGCGCCTTCTGCACCGGCGTCGACCTCAAGGCCCTCGCGGCCGGGGCGATGACGCTGGACCATTTCGTGGCGTGGGAGGACGCGATGACCGCCATCGAGCGCCTGCCCCTGCCGTTCATCGCCGCGATCAACGGCCACTGCCTGGGCGGCGGCCTCCAGCTGGCACTCGTCTGCGACTACCGGCTCGCCGCCGCGGAGGCCACCATCGGGCTGCCCGCGGTGAAGGAGTGCCTCATCCCGTCGATGGCTCTCTACCGCCTGCCCCGGCTGATCGGGGACGCGCGGGCGCGCGAGCTGGTCCTCACCGGCGAGCCGATCAGCGCGGCCCGCGCCGAGCAGTACGGGCTCGTGCACCGCGTGGTGCCCGGCGCCGACTTCGCGCGAGCGGTCGAGGAGTGCGTCGAACGTTTCCTCGCGCTGCCCGCCACCAGCGTGGCCTGGAGCAAGCGGTTGATGGCGCGCGCCTTCGACCTCGAGTTCGATCAATTCCGCCGCGAGATGGAAGCCGGTTTGCGCGAGTGCCTCGACTCGGCCGAGCATCGCGCGGCCATGGACCACATCCGCGCCGCCATGGAGAAGCGACCGCGATGACCGCGTCGTGCCCGCTCCTGCCCACCTCCGTGATCGGTAGCCACGGGCTCCCGGGCTGGGTCTGGCTCGCGCGCGAGGCGCTTCAGGCCGGGCGCCTCGGGGCCACCGATCTCGCCGAGCTGATGGAGGACGCGACCCAGGTCGCGCTGCTGGACCAGGAGCGGGCCGGGGTCGACGTGCTCAGCACCGGCGAGATGGGGCGCGTGCGCTTCATCATCGGTTTCTACGACCACCTGAAGGGGATCCGCGCGCTCCCGGAGCCGCGCCAGCTCGGCCAGCCGCACTGGGACACCAACACCCCGTTCCAGGTCGTCGAGCAGGTCACGGCCCCGGCCGGGCTCGGCATCGTGGAGGAGTTCAAGCTCGCCCGCTCGCTCACCACCCGGCCGCTCAAGGCCACCGTGCCCGGGCCCTACACGCTCATGTTCCCGCTGCGCCCGGGCGGCCCCTACCGCGACCGCGACACCCTGCTCGCCGACCTGGTCGCCATCGTGAACGCGGAGTGCCGGGCGCTGGTGGACGCGGGCGCCGACTTCATCCAGATCGACGAGCCTCACAGCGGCATGTACGCGGGGACCGCGCCCCAGTTCGCGCTCGGGGTCAACCGCGCGGTGGAGGGCGTGCGGGCCAAGATCTCGGTGCACGTCTGCTTCGGCAACCTCTACGGGCGCCCGTTCCAGCCGGTGCGCAGCTATCGGAACGTCTACCCGGCGCTCCACGAGCTGACCGCGTCGCAGATCGTCCTCGAGTACGCCAATCGCGGCATGGACGATCTGCCCCTGTGGAAGGAGTTTCCCACCGACAAGGAGCTGGGCGCCGGAGTCATCGACGTGAAGGCCTTCAAGGCCGAGACCGCGGCGGAGGTCGCCGAGCGGATCCGTGCGATCCTCCGCTACGTGGCCCCCGACAAGCTGTGGCTCAACCCCGACTGCGGCTTCTGGGAGACCCCGCGCTGGGCCACCCGCCTCAAGCTCGCCGCCCTCGTCGAAGGCGCCCGCCTCGTCCGCCGCGAGCTCCAGTAAGGGTCAGATGGCGCGGAGAAGGGTGAGGTGGTCCTCGACCGTGTCGTGGGCGACGATGGCGCGCAGGACGACCTCGTCGACGGCGCCGCGCCAGGCGGCGAGCGCGGTCTTGATGCCCTCGGGTGAGGTGGCCGCGATGGCGGTGTCCACCGGCTTCACACCCATGCGGACGAAGTGGGCGCCGTACGCGGGAATGGCGGCGTAGCGCCCGCCCTCGTCGTTGAGCCGGTCGGCGGCGCCCGGGCCCAGGGCCACGCGCACGTAGGCGTAGGTCCGCGGCATCGGGCGCCCGGCGGCCTTGGCCCCGGCGCGCACCAGCTCGGCGGAGCGGCGCGCGTACTCCGGCGTCAGCCAGTTGAAGAGCACGCCGTCGGCGACCTGCCCGGCCAGCTCGCACATCTTCGGCCCGAGCGCCGCCACGACGATCCGAGCGGTCAGGCTCTTGCGGATCGCGGCCACCGCGTCGCGCACGCGCGCGAGCGCCTGCGGATTCGGGCTCCCCACCCCGAGCAGGAGCCGGGCCGGCGCGAGCCCGTGCTGCCGAACGCCCGCCACGATGGCCTCCGGACCCCGCGTGTGCAGCGGGATGACGCCGACGCCCAGATCGATGCGCTGCGTCTCCGCGCCCCCCTGCGCGAGCGAGCCCAGGCCGTCGACGGGGCCGGGATGGTTCACCCAGAACGAGCTGAAGCCGCGTGCCTCGGCCTCGCGCGCCGACGCTCGGATGATCTCGGGTGCCACGCCCGCGAAGACCGCGAAGCCCTTTGCCATATCTGCCGCCATGACCGCCTCCTGTCCGTGTGGTGGGCCCGATCATACGCCGCGCCGGGCTTGCGCTCCATCGCAATACGGGATACACCCGAGCGGTCATGCCAGCCCCCGCGCGTACGCGCATCCTGACGTGGATGTGCGTGCTCATCGCGGTGAACCAGCTCGGCTTCGGGAGCATCGTGCCCGCGCTGGCCCTCTACGCGCGCTCCTTCGGCGTCGCGCAGTCCGCCATCGGCCTCGCCATCGCGGTCTACGGCCTCGCGCGATTCCTGGTCGCGGTGCCCGCCGGCCGCCTCGCGGACTCGCTCGGGCGCCGCACGACCCTCGCGGTCGGCGGCCTCGTGTCGAGCCTCGGCAACGTGCTCTGCGCGCTCGCCCCGACCTATCCTGCGTTCGTCGGCGCGCGCTTCGTGGCCGGCGCGGGCGCCGCCCTCGTGCTCACCACCGGCCTGATCGTGCTCGCGGACATCTCCACGCCCTCCAATCGCGGCCGCATGATGTCGGTCTACCAGGGCGTGTTCATCTTCGCGGTCGGGATCGGTCCCTTTCCCGGCGGCCTGCTCGCCACCCACTGGGGCCTCGCCGCGCCGTTCCTTGCGTACGCGGCCACGTCGCTCCTCGCCTCCGGGGTGGCCTGGCTCGCGATCCCGGAGACGAGGCCCGCGCGGCCCGCCGGCGAGGCCGAGGCGGCGGAGATACCGTTCCGCGCGCAGCTCCGCCTCCTGACCGTCCACCAGGGGTTCCTGCTGGTGAGCCTGATCGCCTTCGTGAACGCGGTGGCCCGCACCGGAGCCCTGTTCAACATCATCCCGATCCTGGCCCGCGACCGGCTCGCGCTCGATCCGGACCGCATCGGGTTCGGCCTGGCGCTGGCCAGCGTGGTCGGCCTCGCGCTGGCCTACCCCGCAGGCGTGCTCGTGGACCGCTACGGGCGGAAGATCATCATCGTGCCGGCCACCGTCCTGTCGGGGATCTCGCTCCTGCTCTTCCTCATGGCGCCCACCTACGCGTGGTTCTTGGTCGCCTGCGCGGCGTGGAGCGTGGCGATGGGGATCAGCGGCGCCGCGCCCGCGGCCTACGCGGCGGACACCGCGCCGGCCGGCATGAACGCGTCCGCGCTCGGCACCTACCGGATGCTCTCGGACCTGGGCTACGTGGTCGGGCCCATCGCGCTCGGCCTCGCCGCCGACCTCGCGGGCGCCAACGCGGCGCTCGCGGCCACCGCGGTCATGCTCACCGCGGTCGCGCTGTTGTTCGCCCGGCTCGCCCCCGAGACCTACCGCGCCGCCCGCTTCTAAGCCGCCGCGTCACGATCGGACTCGCCGGAACGGGAAGACCATCTGGACCCAGTAGCCGTCGGGCACCGGCGGCCCCGCGAGCCCGTACGCGGCGGGCCAGCGGTCGTCGGGCAGGTAGAGCGTCCCGAATACCGCGTCGATCACCGGCAGGTGCACCGCGAAGTTCACGTCCACCGGCTCCACCGCGTGGTGCCAGTGGTGGTACTGCGGCGTGGCCAGGAGCCAGCGCACCGGCCCGAACCGCCAGCTCACGTTGGCGTGGATGAGCACCGCCTGGAAGGACACGAAGAGGACGTAGGCGAAGACCGCGCCCTGGGCGAAGCCGGCCACGTAGAGCGGCAGGAAGGTGAGGCCGCGCGTCACCACGATGTCCACCAGGTGCAGCCGCGAGCCGGCCAGCCAGTCCATGTAGCGGCTCGAGTGGTGGATCTCGTGGAAGCGCCAGAGCCAGGGCACCCGGTGGAAGAGCCGGTGCACCGTGTACTGGGTGAGGTCGGCCACCAACAGCACCTCGACGAACTGCAGGACGAGCGGCTGCGCGGCCACCGCGGCTTGCACCTCGGGCGCCACCGCCCAGCGGAAGAAGAGCGCGGCCGGCGCCATCGTGAGGAACACGGTGAGCTGCACGAGCAGGTGGCTGACCCCGAAGTGCCACAGGTCTGTGCGCCATTCCGGCCGGAAGGTCGACTGCTCGCGGAGGCGGGCCCAGAGGAGCTCGATCGGCACGAAGATGGCCGACAGCAGGAAGAGATCGAGCAGGAACCAGTCGAGGCCCACGTGGTTGGAGCGCGCCACCGGCGTGGCCACCGCCACCTCGGAGCCGCCCATCAGCGTGGCCAGGAGCGCCAGGCCCGCGCCGGTGAGCCCGAGGGCCTTCCGTCGCTTGAGCAGGACGCTGATCACCCCGAGCACGAAGGCGACGCCGAGGGCGATCTTGATCGCGGTGCGGACGATCTCCATGGGGTAGACGTCGCGCAGCGCGGGCGTGGTGAGGACGGCCGGGAACCAGAGGCAGAGCACCGCGCCGAAGGCGAGCGCGCCCAGCACCGCCGACAGCACGCCCGTGACCCAGCCCAGCACCCCGACCCGGCTCGCCATCCTTCCCCGATCCTAGCGCCCCGGTCCGCCAATCACCTAGCCGCCGGTACGCGACGGCCTCGACGCTCCCGGCTCGTGATACTCTCCAGTTGCCTTCCACCGGGCTCCCGGTTGACGCGACTGGCGCCCCGCCCGTTCGGCATCTGGCTCGATCCCCTCCTTCTTCGACTGCCGGTCGGGGCAGAGCAGCTCGAGTTCGAGATACAGTTCGCTCGCGATGGCCGCGATCCGGGGCTCGACAAGTATCACGTCCACATCCGGTGCTTCGCGGCGTGGGAGTTCGAGCGGAACGAGCCGCCCGCCTAGATGGTAGGATGCACAGCGCCATGGCCACCCTGCTCATGCTGCCGCCGCAGACGGAGACCACTCGGCAATGGGCCGCCCGCGTGACCGCCGCCCTGCCCGCCCTCCGGGTCGTGGTCGCGGAGGACGAGGCCCAGGCCGCCCGGGAGATCTCCCAGGCCGAGGCGGCCTTCGGGACGATCTCGCCCGCGCTCCTGCGTCAGGCCCGGAGCCTCCGCTGGCTGCAGGCGCCCCAGGCCGCACCGCCGGCCGGTTACTACTTCGGCGATCTGGTCGCGCATCCGGTCGTCGTCACCAACTTCCGCGAGATCTACAACGACCACATCGGCGCCCACATCATGGCCTTCGTGCTCGCCTTCGCGCGCGGCCTGCACCACTACCTGCCGCTGCAGCTCCGGCGCGAGTGGAAGCCGGCGCCGCTCGACACCGGGGTCGTCCACCTGCCGGAGTCGACCGCGCTGATCGTGGGCGTGGGCGGGATCGGCAGCGAGACCGCGCGCCTCGCGGAGGCCTTCGGCCTGCGTGTGATCGGCATCGACGCGCGCCGCCGCGACGCCCCGCCCGGCGTCTTCAAGCTGGAGGGGCCCGACGCGCTCGACGCGCTCCTGCCCGAGGCCGACTTCGTGATCCTCACCGTCCCCCACACCCCGGAGACGGAAGGCTTCATGCATCGAGCGCGCTTCCAGCGCATGAAGCGCACCGCGTTTTTCATCAACATCGGGCGCGGCATGACCACGCGCCTCGACGACCTGGTGGCCGCGCTGCGGGCCGGCGAGATCGCGGGCGCGGCGCTCGACGTCTTCGAGCAGGAGCCGCTGCCCGCGGATCACCCGCTCTGGACCACGCCCAACGTGCTGATCACGCCGCACACCGCCGGCTACGGCCCGTACCTCGACGACCGGCGCGGCGAGATCCTGCTGGACAACTGCCGCCGGTTCCTCGCGGGCCAGCCGCTCCGGAACGTGGTCGACAAGGCCCACTGGTTCTAGCCGGGCCGTCGCGCGAGGCGACGCGACTACGGAGTGGCGGGGGTGACGGCGGCGGGCGCGGGCTGGGCGCGGCGGCGAACCTGCACGACGGTGCCGATGGTGCAGAGCAGCAGCACGCCGACCGCGACGAACAGCATACGGGGATCGCGGTGGTCGAGCATCCACCCGAAGGCCACCGGCACCAGGCAGGAGCCGAGGTCGAGCCCGGAGTAGACGAAGCCGAAGACCTTGCCGGAGGCGCCGGGCGGCGTGGCCGCGCGCACCAGCATGTCGCGCGAGGGCGCGGTGACGCCCTGGCAGAAGCCGGCGACGGCCAGGAGCAGCGGCAGCCGCGAGGGCCCCACGCCCCCGGTGGCGACCAGCAGGATCACGGCCGCCGCGCCGATCAGCCCGCTCACCGCCACCACGTCGTGGCGGCTCGTGCGGTCGGCCAGGAAGCCGCCGCCCAGGATGCCGGCGGCACCTCCCAGCAGGAACGCGGTGAGCGCCGCGGTGGCGAGCGCCATCGGCGTCTCGTAGACCCGCATGAGGCCGGTCACCCCGAAGGTCTGCATCCCGACGAGCGCGGTCGCGATCAGGGCGAAGTAGGCGAACGCGGCGAGCACCGGCCCGGTCAGCAGCACGCGCACGTCGGTCACCCCGCCGGCGCGCCGCGCGCCCCCGTGGGCGCCAGTGAAGGCGCCGCCCTGGGTGGCCAGCACCACCACCATCGCGAGGCCGAGCCCGCCCACCGTCACCAGGGCCGCGCGCCAGCCAAAGTGCGCGGTCAGGGCGAAGACCACCGTCGGCGCCACCGCCCACCCGAGGTTGCCGGAGATCGCGTGCACGCTGTAGCCGCGCCCGATCCGTCGCGGGTCGACCGAGGCGTTCAGGATCGAGTAGTCGGCGGGATGGAACACGCTGTTGCCGAGGCCGGCCAGCAGCGCCACCGGCAGCAGGAACCAGTACGAGGGCACGAGGCCGGCCAGCGCGATGGCGCCGGCCAGGAGCCCCATCCCGGCCATCAGCACCCGCAGCGCGCCCACCCGGTCGACCAGGAAGCCAGACAGGGTCTGCCCGATGCCGGAGCCGCCGTAGAAAACGCTCACCGCCAGGCCCAGCGCCACGTACGGCACGCCGAAGACGTCCTTCAGCAGCGGGAACAGCGGCGGCAGCGTGAGCTGGAAGAAGTGGCTGAAGAAGTGCGCCGTCCCGATGAGGCCGATGATGCGGACGTCGCGGCGGAGGCTGGGGGGAGCGATCGAGTCGGGCACGGGCCCCCAGTCTACACCACGCTAGCTCTTCTTCTCGACCGCCTCGACCTCCAGGTTGATCTTCACCTCGTCGCCCACCACCACGCCGCCGGCCTCGATGGTCCGGTTCCACATGATGCCGAAGTCCTTCCGGCTGATCGTGGTGCTCGCGGTCGCGCCGACCCGGCGGTTGCCCTGCGGATCCTTGATCGGCGCGGTCGGCCCGTCCACCCGGAGCACCACCTCGCGGGTCACGTCGCGGATTGTGAGGTCGCCCACCAGGTCGAAGCCCTCCGCCCGCACGTTCTGGACCCGCCGGGACCGGAACGCCAGGGTGGGAAACTTCTCGATGCTGAAGAAGTTGTCGCTGCGCAGATCGTCGTCACGCCGGCCGATGCGGGTGTTGACGCTCTTGGCCTCGATGGTGATGTCCGCCTTGACCGAGCCGGGGTCGCCCGGCCGGTACTCGATGGTGCCCCTGGTCACCTCGAAGACGCCGGTGACGTTGGCGATCATCATGTGCTTGACCGTGAAGCCGGAGACGGTGTGGGCCGGGTCGATGACCCACGTCTCGGCCCCGACGCTCACCGGCAGGACGAGGCTCAGCGCCAGCACCGCGCCGGCCAGGCGGCTCGCCTTCTTCATGGGCACTCCTCTCGGAATCGGGTTTTCTGCTAGAATCCCCTCGTTCGGAAAGGAGACTCCCCATGGAAACGACGTACTCCCTCGATCAGTTCCTGGCCGACACCCGCGCCACCATCAAGACCAGGGGCATCCCGGCCGGCCTCGCCGAGATCCGCGATCACCTGGAGAAGCTCCTCCACAACCCGGAGCTCCTGAAGAAGCACCTGGGCGACCCGGTGCCGCACGTGGAGCGGACCACCATCGGCCACGATCCGGAGACCGACGTGCACGTGCTCGTGCACGGCCGGGCCAAGGGGGCCGCGTCCTCCGTGCACGATCACGGCCCGTGCTGGGTGGTCTACGGCAACTACCAGAACGCGACTCGCATGCGCCGCTGGCGCCGGCTGGACGACGGCAGCAAGCCCGGCCACGCCGACCTCACCCTGCAGCGCGAGTTCATGAACGAGCCCGGCCACGCCGCCGCCTTCGCGGTGGGCGACATCCACTCCATCGAGTTCGGCGACGACACCTTCTTCATCCGGGTCACCGGCGGCGACGTGGAGACCAAGGAGACCCACCGGTTCGACGTGGAGAAGAAGACGGTGGCGGTCGCCAACCGCGCGATCGGTCAGCGCTAGCCGCTACATTTTCCCCCAGTAGGCGCGCGCCGCCGGGAACACCGTCTGGCAGCGGGTGGGCTCGGTCGGTCCCTCCAGCACGTCGGCCACCCCGCGCCAGACCGCGTAGTGCGGCGTGTTGCGGTGGGCCTCCAGCGCGGCCTGGTCCTTGTACACCTCGAAGAAGTAGTAGACGTTGGCGTCCTTCTCGTCCTGGAGCACGTTGAAGCGCAGGCACCCCGGCTCGTCCCGCTCCGAGCCCAGCGCGTCCACCTCGATGGCTTTGAGGAACTTCTCCCGCATGTCCGGCTTGATCCGCACCTTCACCCATATCGCGATCATGATCGCCTCCGTCCTGCGAAGTGGTCGCCGCGCCGCCGCGGCCGAGATTACCACGCCGGCCCGCGGCTTGCCTTCCCGGTCCCGGCCGTCGTAGCATGCGCGACACAAGGAGCTCGATCTCATGGACCCCGCCTCGATCAGCGCGCTCACCTTCGACGTCTTCGGCACGGTGGTGGACTGGCGGAGCAGCATCATCCGGGAGGGCCAGGCCTTCGGCGCGCACCGCGGCCTCTCGGTGGACTGGGCCAAGTTCGCCGACGCCTGGCGCGGGCTCTACCAGCCCGCGATGGAGGAGGTGCGGAGTGGCCGCCGCCCATGGGTGCGCCTCGACGACCTCCACCGGGAGAGCCTGGTCCGCCTGCTGCGCGACTTCGGGATCGAGGGCCTCTCCCCGGCCGAGATCGACGATCTCAACCGCGCTTGGCACCGGCTGGACCCGTGGCCCGACGCGGTGGCGGGTCTCACCCGCCTCAAGCGCCGCTACGTCCTGGCCACCCTGTCCAACGGCAACATCGCGCTGATGGTGAACATGGCCAAGCGCGCCGGCCTGCCCTGGGACACCATCCTCGGCGCGGAGGTGGCGCGCGCCTACAAGCCCACCCCCGAGGCCTACCTGCGCTCGGCCGAGGCGCTCGGGCTCCGGCCCGAGCAGTGCCTGATGGTCGCGGCGCATCCCGGCGACCTCAAGGCGGCCGCCCGCTGCGGGCTGCGCACCGCCTACATCCCGCGCCCGCTCGAGCACGGCCCCGGCCGCGGCGCGGACGAGCCCGACACCGCGCAGCCGTTCGACGTGGTGGCGGGCGACTTCGTGGAGCTGGCCGAGCGGCTCGGATGCTGAGCCGCCTCTTCGACCTGAGCGGCAAGGTCGCGCTGGTCACCGGCGGCAGCCGCGGCCTCGGCCGGGCCATGGTCCTGGCCTTCGCAGAGGCGGGCGCGGACGTGGTCATCGCCAGCCGCAAGCTCGCCTCCTGCGAGGCGACGGCGGAGGAGGTGCGCAAGGCGACCGGTCGCCGCGCCCTGCCGGTGGCCTGCCACGTCGGCCACTGGGGCCAGGTCGAGGCCCTCGCCGAGCGTGCCTACGCCGAGTTCGGGCGGGTCGACGTGCTGGTGAACAACGCGGGGATGTCCCCGCTCTACGACCGTATCGAGAACGTCACCGAGGACCTGTGGGACAAGGTCCTCGACGTGAACCTGAAGGGCCCGTTCCGTCTCACCGCGATGGTGGGCGCGCGGATGGCGGCGGGCGCGGGCGGCTCGATCATCATGGTCTCGAGCACCGCGGCGGTGCGGCCCTCCGCCGGCGTCATCCCCTACGCGGCGGCCAAGGCCGCGCTGAACGCGCTCACCGAGGGCTTCGCGCGCGCCTTCGGCCCCACGGTGCGGGTGAACTGCATCATGCCCGGCCCCTTCCTCACCGACATCTCGAAGGCGTGGGACCTCGAGGCCTTCCGCGCGCGCGCCAAGGAGACGATGGCGCTCCGCCGCGGCGGCGAGCCCGACGAGATCGTCGGGGCCGCGCTCTACTTCGCCTCGGGCGCGTCGAGCTTCACCACCGGCGCGGTGCTCGGCATCCACGGAGGCGCCGCCTGACCGCCCGCTCCCCGCGCGCCCCGGCCGCGGAGGGCGCGCCGGTCCCGGAAGCCCTCGTCTCCGACGCGCCCGCCGAGATCGCTCCGGTCCGCTCGGGCGAGGCGCTCGACTGGGCCGCGCTGGAGACGTGGCTGCGCCCGCGCCTGGCCGAGGTCCTCCCGGAGGCGCAGGGCCCGATCGAGGTGCTGCAGTTCCCCAACGGCTCCGCCAACCTCACCTACCTGCTGCGGGTCGGGACCACCGAGCTGGTGCTGCGCCGGCCTCCGTTCGGGCAGATCGCGCCGGGCGCCCACGACATGAAGCGCGAGTTCCGCGTCCTCTCGCGGCTCTGGCGCCACTTCGACCGCGCCCCGCGGGGCTATCTCTTCTGCGAGGACCCCGCAGTGCTCGGGGCCGACTTCTTCGTCATGGAGCGGCGCCGGGGCGAGGTGATCCGCGACAGCATGCCGGCCGCCCTCCACGCGCATCCGGACGCCGGCCGCCGCGTCGCCTTCGCGCTGGTCGCCGCCATGGCCGAGCTGCACGCCCTCGATCCCGCCGCGTGCGGGCTCGGCGATCTGGGACGCCCCGACGGCTTCGTCGACCGCCAGCTCGACGGCTGGGCCAAGCGCTGGGCCCTGGCCCGCCCCGACGGCGCCGACGACGCCATGGAGCGCATCCACGAGCGTCTCGCGCGCGGCAAGCCCGCGCCCGGCCGCGCGTCGATCGTCCACAACGACCTCAAGCTCGACAACTGCCAGTTCGCCCCGGAGGACCCCGACCACGTGGCCGCCATCTTCGACTGGGACATGACCACGCTCGGCGATCCGCTCGTCGACCTGGGCACGCTGCTGAACTACTGGCCCGACCCCACCGATACGCCCGCCACCCAGCGCGGCACGCGCCCCGGCCTGGCCCACATGGGCCTGCCGACGCGCGCCCAGATCACCGCCCGCTACGCCGCGCTCACCGGCACCGATCCGGCGGCGGCGCGCTGGTGGGAGGCCTTCGCGCTCTGGAAGACCGTGGTGGTGGTGGTGCAGCTCCATCGCCGCTGGGTCCGCGGCGAGTCCACCGATCCGCGCATGGCCCACATCGCGGACCGGGCGCCCTCGCTGGTGGCGGCGGCGGAGCTCGTGCTCGACGCGACGGGGCTCTGACCGCCATGTACATCGTGGGCATCGACGTCGGTGGCACCTTCACCGATCTGACCGCGGTGGACGCGGCGACCGGCCGCGTGGTCGTGACCAAGGTGCCGTCGCGGCCCCGCCACGAGGCCGCCGCGGTACTGGCCGGCCTGGAAGCGCTCGGCATCGCCAGCGCGGACGTGCGCCGCCTCGTGCACGGCACCACCGTCGGCACCAACGCGGTGCTCGAGCGCCGCGGGGCGCGGGTGGCGCTGCTCACCACCGCGGGCTTCCGCGACCTGATCGAGATCGGCCGCACCAAGCGCAACATCCCGGCGCTCTTCGTGCCCACG
>DATGBR010000280.1:0-5428 GCA_035312605.1 Candidatus Methylomirabilota bacterium | reverse complement strand
CGACGACCGCGAGGATCTCGCCATCCCCGGCGCGGGCTACGGGTTCTCCACGTTGAAGGCCGCCCAGGCGCTGGGCGATCTCCAGAGTCTGCGCGACGCCGCGCGCCGGGTCATCCGGCTCCATCTGAACGGCAAGCAGTCACAGGGCCTGCAGCAGCTGCTGCAGATGGTCCAGGGACTGGCCAAGAGGTTATGACGTCATGACCGCCTCCACGATCGACGAATCCTGCACCCTGGTGATCTTCGGCGCGTCGGGTGACCTCACCCGGCGCAAGCTCCTGCCCGCGCTCTGGTCCATGTTCCAGAGCCGCGTGCTCCCCGAGCCGTTCGCGGTGGTGGGGGTGTCCCGCTCCGAGATGACCAACGAGCAGTTCCGCACCCGCATGCGCGAGGCCATCGCTGACTTCGCGCGCGTCCAGCCGCCCTCCACGCGGGTCTGGGAGCGCTTCGCGCAGGCCCTCTTCTACTACGCGGGCGATCCGGCCGACGGCGGGATGTACGCCGGGCTGAGCGCGTACCTCAAGCAGGTCGAGCAGGAGCGCGGCACCGGAGCCAACCGGCTCTTCTACGTCTCCACCCCGCCCTCGGTGTACTCGCCGCTGGTGACGCGTCTCGGGGAGGCCGGCCTCAACCGGCCCCCCGAGAACACGAACGGCTGGGTGCGCATCATCATCGAGAAGCCGTTCGGGCGCGACCTCGTCTCGGCGGGCGCGCTCAACCAGGTGGTGGCCTCCGTCTTCCACGAGGACCAGGTCTACCGGATCGATCACTACCTCGGCAAGGAGACGGTCCAGAACATCCTGGTGTTCCGCTGGGCCAACGGCATCTTCGAGCCGCTCTGGAACCGAAACCACGTCGACCACGTGCAGATCACGGTGGGCGAGGCCATCGGGGTCGAGGGCCGCGGCGCCTACTACGAGGAATCGGGCGCCCTGCGGGACATGATCCAGAACCACATCCTCCAGCTCCTCTGCCTGGTGGCGATGGAGCCGCCGGTCACGTTCGACGCCGACCCGGTGCGCGACGAGAAGACCAAGGTGATGCGCGCGATCCGCCCCATCGCGGCCGACGAGGTGGACCGGGTCGCGGTGCGCGGACAGTACGGGCCGGGCTTCGTGGAAGGCCAGCGGGTGCCGGGCTATCGCGAGGAGAAGGGCGTGTCGGCCGAGTCGATCACCGAGACCTTCGCGGCGCTGCGGCTCGAGATCGAGAACTGGCGGTGGGCGGGGGTGCCGTTCTACCTGCGCACCGGCAAGCGCCTGCCCAAGCGGGCGAGCGAGATCGCGGTGCAGTTCAAGCAGACCCCGCACCTCGTCTTCCGTCGCAACCCGGAGATCCTCACCGAGCCCAACCGCCTCGTGCTCCGCATCCAGCCCGACGAGGGGATGTCACTCTCGTTCGGCGCGAAGCTGCCGGGCTCGGAGCTGCGCATCAAGCCGGTCGAGATGGAGTTCGACTACGGGCAGGCCTTCGGCGGCGAGCCACCCGAGGCGTACGAGCGTCTGCTGCTGGACGCCATGAAGGGCGACGCCACGCTCTACGCGCGCGGCGACTGGGTGATGATGGCGTGGGAGCTGCTGCAGCCGGTGCTCTCGGGCTGGGCCGCCGGCGATCCACGGAAATTCCCCAACTACGAGGCCGGCACCTGGGGTCCGGCCGAAGCCGACACGCTGATCGAGCGCAGCGGGCGGCGCTGGCGGCGCCCCTAGGGGCGCCGCCGTGACGCGACGCTCGTCGCTATCTGAGCGCAGCCGCCTGGCCGACCATCCGCGTGGCCGACATCTCCACCCAGGTGTAGTACCAGCTCTCGTAGATCAGCACCTGGAGCGAGCTGCCCGTCTTCTCGTAGACCTGCGTGGTGCCCTTGTCGGACGCGGTCGTCGACGACAGGTGCTTCCACCCGTTCGCCTCGAGCGTGGTCCGGAACGCGACCGACAGGCTGTCCGGCTCGATGCGGCCCTTGTAGAAGAGGCGCGCCGCCTTCACCGCGGGGGACTCGATGATCGTGGACCGGTTCAGGTCCACCGCGAGCCCCTTGGGCACCGGGATGTCCTCGAACTCGCTGCGCTGGACCTTGGGCGGCGTCGAGGCGCACGCGGTCAGCGCGAGTGCCGTCACCGAAAGGACGAGAAACCGTCGCATGGGTAGTACCTCCTGGCGTCGATCGTACTTGCCATGGGGTCCCCCACCAAGGTTTTTGGCGCGGGGAACGCGCGAATGAGGCGCCGGCCGCTCCTGACCGCCCTCCTCGTGGTGCTGGCGCTGCTCGCGCTGGTCGCGGTGGCGCACCGTCCCCTGCTCCGCGCGGCGGGCCACGCCCTCGTGGTGAACGAGCCGGGCCCCCCGGCCGACGCGATCGTGGTGGTGGCGGGTGGCACCCCCGGCCGGGAGGCGCGGGCGGCCGCGCTCTTCCAGGCCGGCGGGGCGCCGCGGGTCCTCGTCTCGCGCCAGTTCGTACCGGGGCGCGTCCAGACCCTCATCGCGATGGGCATCCGTCCGCTGGACTTCCAGGGCGAATCGGTGCGGGTGCTCGAGAAGCTCGGGGTGCCCCAGGATGCGATCGTCACCCTGGACCAGCCGGTGGAGATCACCGAGACCGAGCTCCGCCAGGTGGTCGCCGCCGCCAAGGCCCGCGGCTGGCACCGGGTCACGCTGGTCACCAGCGGCCACCACACCCGCCGCGTCCGGCTCATCTGGCGCCGGGAGGCGGCGGGCGCGATCGAGGCGGGCATCGTCGCGGCGCCGGACGAGTGCTCGAGCGCGGACGGCTGGTGGCGCCGCCGTCGCTGCAGCGAGGCGGTGCTGCACGAGTACCTCGGCCTCTTCGCCCTCTACCTCAACGTGTCGAGCTGGATGCGCTGAGGCGGCCGCCGGGTCCGCTCAAGGCAGGCGGCGATAGAGGGTGTGCTGCCGGTTCCGCGTGTGCGGCCGCACCTGCGCCGGCCACCGCCCCTGCTTCACCGCCTTCGCCCACGCCTCGCTGATGAGCACCTCGGGACTCTCGATCTCGTAGAGCGCGCCGTACTTTGGCGCGTTCTCGATGACGATCGTCTTGAGCTGCCCCCCGATGCTCATGGTGAGGGGCTGTAGCTCGTAGCGGGAGACCGCCACCACGCCCGGGACGGTCAGCAGGCTCGGCACGTGCTCCCGGTCGTAGACCTCGTTGAAGAGCCGCTCCTGGGCGGGGTCGACGTCCATGGCGGCGCTGAAGAGGTAGCGGGAGTTGATGGGCATGGGGTGGCTCCTTGTCTTGGGGGTGCTGGGTTGGTGGTCGTTCGGGTCGGGGCGGCCCGTTGTGGGCTGCTGCTGTTAGCCTCTTTACTTATCCGCTCGGCTCGCCTCGGCTGCGCCTCGCCAAGCCACTGCAGCGGTCTACCGTTTCCTGCTCTTGGGGTTGGCCTTTGCCTTGGTCGTCGTGCTCCCGGCGCGGCCGTAGTCGTCGTGGCGGCGGATGATGTCGTCCTCGCCGAGATAGGGCCCATGCTGGACCTCGATGAGGACGACCGGCACGCGGCCCGGGTTCTCGATGCGGTGCCACGCCCCGCGCGGCACATCGACCGACCCCCGCGCCTTGAGCCGCTTCGGGCGGCCCGAGATGATCACGCGCGGGGAGCCGGAGACGACCACCCAGTGCTCGGCCCGGAAGCGATGGCGCTGCAGGCTGAGCCGCTGCCCCGGCCGGACGAAGAGCCGCTTGACCTTGTAGCCGCGCCCCTCCTCGACGGTCTGGAAGCCGCCCCAGGGCCGGGTCTCGAAGACCCCCACCGGAGTGTCGCCGCGACGGCCGCGCGGAGCGTTCATAGCCGGATCACCCGCGCGAAGTCGGCCTCGACGCTCTTGCTCACCTCTTCCAGCACCTCGGCGGGCACGTCGTCGTCGAGGAGCAGCACCACGATCGCGCGTCCGCGGCGGGTGCGCCGGCCCACGTGCATCGAGGCGATGTTCACGTTGTGGCGGCCCAGGATGGACCCGATGCGCCCCACCATGCCCGGCCGGTCCTCGTAAGCCAGCACCAGGATGTGGCCCTCCGGGACGAACTCGACATGCAGGTCGCGCAGCCGCACGATCCGGGGCACCCCGTCGAAGACCGTCCCCGCGATGACCTTGCGGCCCGAGCCGGCCTGGGTCGTCACGGTGATCAGGTTGGTGTAGCCCGAGCCCGGCTCCGGATCGGTGCGCACGTCGAGGGCCAGGCCACGCTCCCGGGCGACCAGGTGCGCGTTGACCAGGTTGACCGCTTGCGCCGTCACGCCCGCGAGCAGCCCCTTCAGCACCGCGCGGCCGACCAGCTCCGGGTCCCAGCGCGCCATGTGCCCGGCCACCTCGATCTCCACCCGCTCGACATTGTCAGGCTCGAGCTGCTGGCAGAAGCGGCCCAGCAGCTCGGCCAGCTGCAGGAAGGGCCGCTGCTCGGCCGCCGTCTCGCGGTCGGCCACCGGGATGTTCACCGCGTGCTCGACCAGCTCCCCGTCACGGAAGGCCACGAGCTGGCGCGCCACGTCCACCGCCACGTTGACCTGCGCCTCCTGGGAGTTGGCGCCGAGATGCGGCGTCACCACCACCCGGGGATGCTGGATCAGGCGCTTGATCACCGGCGACTCGGGCGGCTCCTCGCTCCAGACGTCGACTGCGGCCCCGGCCACGTGGCCTCCATCGAGCGCGGCGAGGAGGTCGGCCTCGTTGACGATGCCGCCGCGGGCGCAGTTGACCACCCGCACCCCCGGCTTCATCGCGGCCAGCTCCCGCGCGCCGATCATGCTCTCGGTGTCGTCGGTCAGCGGCACGTGGACGGTGAGGATGTCGGCCCGGCTCAGCACCGTCTGCAGATCGGTGAGCCGGACGCCCAGGTCACGGGCCCGGCTCTCCGGGATGAACGGGTCGTACACGAGCACCTCCATGTCGAAGGCCCGCAGACGCGCGGCCACCCGCGAGCCCACCTTGCCGAGCCCCAGCACGCCCGCGGTCTTGCGGAACAGCTCCGAGCCGTAGATGCCGCGATCCCACTCGAGCCGCTTGAGCGCCTCGTGGGCCATCGGGATCTTCCGGACCAGGGCCAGCAGCATACCCACGGTGTGCTCGGCGGCCGAGACCACGTTGCCGTAGGGCGCGTTGACCACCACCACGCCCTGGTGCGAGCAGGCGTCCACGTCGATGTTGTCGACCCCGACCCCGGCGCGGCCCAGGATCCGCAGTCGCCGGGCGCGGGCGAGGAACTCGGCGGTCACCGTGGTGGAGGACCGTGTGACGATAGCCTCGTAGTCGCCGAGACGCGCGTGGAGGTCCTCGCGGGCGAGCTTGCTCGAGACCTGGTCGACCTGGAACCCGCGCTCGGTCAGGTACGCGACGCCTTCGGGGGCGATGGTGTCGATGACGAGCACCTTCATGGTCAGGTCGAGGGCGCCCGGTGGCTGCGCAGGAAGCGCAGGAA
>DATGBR010000279.1:0-7615 GCA_035312605.1 Candidatus Methylomirabilota bacterium | reverse complement strand
CCCAAGGACGTCACCAAGGTGTACCTGCTCAACCAGGACTACCTGTTCGGCCAGTCCGTGCAGCGGGACATCAAGACCTTCCTGGGCAAGCTCCGGCCCGACGTCAAGATCGTGGGCGACGAGCTGATCCCGCTCGGCAAGGTGAAGGACTTCTCGCCCTACGTCACCAAGGTGAAGGCCTCGGGCGCGCAGGCCCTGATCACCGGCAACTGGGGCCCGGACATGACGCTGCTGATCAAGGCGGGCATGGACACCGGCCTCGACATCCGGTACTACACGATGTACGCGCACCTCGGCGGCGGCGCCACCGCGATCGGGCCCGCCGGCAACGGCAAGGTGCGCTCGGTCATGTCGTTCCACGAGAACATCGCGGTGGAGACCGGCAAGACCGACACCGAGGGCTGGACCCGGCAGTTCCGCTCCCAGCACGACTTCGACTTCTACGCGGCCGGCTTCCGGACCATCTTCGAGTTCCTCCAGGCCGCGATGAACAAGGCCGGCTCCGCCGACCCGCTGAAGTTCGCCCAGGCCCTCGAGGGCCTGACCATCACCGACATGCTCGGCCACCAGGTCACGATGCGGAAGCCGGACCACCAGATCCTGAGCGAGTACTTCGTGGGCGTGTTCACCAAGGGCGTGAAGTACGACTCCGAGAAGACCGGGCTCGGCTGGAAGACCGAGACCACCGTCCTGCCCAAGGACCTCGACCAGCCCAACACCTGCAACATGAAGCGGCCGACGTCGTAGCGGCCGCGGGGAACAGCGCCCCTCACCCCGGCCCTCTCCCCTCTTCCCTCAACCCTCTCCCCTTCGGGGAGAGGGCAGGGTGAGGGGGCGAGGGTGCAAGTGTGCAAGTGTGAGAAGGCTCTACTAGATGGAAGTCCTGCTCGTCTCGCTCCTCAACGGCCTCGTCTACGGCATGCTCCTCTTCATGCTGGCGAGCGGCCTCACCCTCATCTTCTCGATGATGGGCGTGCTCAACTTCGCCCACGCCAGCATGTACATGCTGGGCGCCTACTTCGCGTACTCGGTGAGCCGGGTGATCGGCTTCTGGCCCGCGCTGGTGGTGGCTCCGGCGCTGTGCGGGGTGCTCGGCGCCCTCATCGAGATGTACGCGCTCCGCCGCGTACACCGGAACGGTCACATCGCGGAGCTGCTGTTCACGGTCGGCCTCGCCTTCATCATCGAGAAGGCGACCCAGATGGCCTGGGGACTCCTGCCGGTTCCCTACCGGGTGCCCCCGGTGCTCGACCGCGCGCTGTTCCACGTCTACGGCTCGAACTTCCACGCCTACCGCGCCTTCATGCTGCTGATCTCGGTGTTGATGTTCGTCGCGATCTGGCTGCTGCTCACCCGCACCCGGATCGGCCTCGTCATCCAGGCCGCGCTGACCCACCCCGAGATGGTGGGCGCCCTGGGGCACAACGTCCCCCGGGTGTTCACGATCGTCTTCGCCGGCGGCTCGACGCTGGCCGGCCTCGCCGGGGTCATCGGCGGCAACTACCTGGTGACCGAGCCGTCGATGGCCGCCACCATGGGCCCCATCGTGTTCGTGGTGGTCGTGTTCGGCGGGCTGGGCTCGCTGGCCGGCTGCTTCATCGCCTCGCTGATCATGGGGCTGGTGCAGACCTTCGCGGTGGTGCTCGACGTCTCGTTCGCCGACCTCCTGGCTCGGCTGGGGGTCACGATCGGCCCGACCACTCCGCTGGCCGAGGTCCTCACGATCCCCCTGCCGCGGGTGGGCGCGCTCCTGCCCTACCTGATGCTGATCCTCGTGCTGCTGATCAAGCCGCGCGGGCTCATGGGTACCCGCGACACATGAGCGAGAGCGCGGTCGGCACCACCGCCGCGCCCCTGGCGGCCGGTCGCGCCGGCGGCCTCCTGCGGCGCCAGTGGCCCTGGCTCGCGACGCTCGCCTTCGCTCTCGTCGTCCCCTGGTTCTTCTACGACTGGACCACCGGGCGGCACTCCGGCTTCGTCGTCGCGATGCTGAGCCAGATCGGCATCATGGTCATCTTCGCGCTCAGCTACAACATGCTGATGGGCCAGGCCGGCCTGCTCTCCTTCGGCCACGCGGTCCTGCTGGGGCTGGGCGGCTACGTCACCGCGCACGCGATCACCGCGTCCAAGGCCGGCACGCTCCCGCTGCCGCTCGAGGTGACCCCGCTCGTGGGCGGGCTCGGGGGCCTCTTCTTCGCGATCGTCCTCGGCTACTTCGCGACCAAGCAGCGCGCCACCGCCTTCGCGATGATCACGCTCGGCATCGGGGAGCTGATCACCGCCTGCGCCCTCATGTTCCAGACCTTCTTCGGCGGCGAGGGCGGGGTGAGCACCAACCGCATGACCGGGCACAGCCTCTTCGGGCTCGGCTACGGCGGGTCGATCCAGGTCTACTACCTGATCGTGGCGTGGACCGCGATCTCGATCGCCCTGATGCTCCTGCTCACCCGGACCCCGCTCGGCCGGATGGCCAACGCCTGCCGCGACAACTTCGAGCGCGCCCAGTTCGTGGGCTACGACCCGCGGCTGGTCCGCTTCTTCCAGTTCACGCTCTCCGGCTTCTTCGCCGGCATCGCGGGCGCACTGTACACCCTCACCTACGAGATCGTCACCTACGACACGGTCGCCGCGTCCATGTCCGCCAACGCGCTGCTCATGACCTACATCGGCGGCGTGGGGGTCTTCGCGGGACCGGTGATCGGCGCGGTGCTGATCGTGCTGCTCCAGAGCTGGGTGAGCCTGCTCTCCAACTCGTGGCTCGTCTACGCGGGCGTGCTCTTCATCCTCATGGTCACCTTCGCCCCCGGCGGCATCGGCGGCCTCGTGATGATGCACCAGCCGATCTGGCGGGCCCGCCGGCTCGGTCGCCTCGCCGGCCCCTATCTCCGGCTGCTGGTCCCCGCCCTGCTGGTGGTGGTGGGCTTCGTGCTGGTGGTCGAGCTGTGCTCGTTCCTCACCATCGGAGCCGCGCAGGGCAAGAGCTTCACCCTGTCGCGCGTCACCATCGAGCCCCACACTCCGCTGCCGTGGGCGGTGGCCGCGGTACTGCTGGTCGGCGGCGGTCTCTGGCTGCGCCACGCCGCGGGCCGGTTCGCGCTGGCCTGGCACGCGGTGGTAGACGAGATCAAGGCGGCGGGGATGCGCGCGTGACCGCCCCCACCCTGCGCCTGATCGACGTGGAGAAGAGCTTCGGCCCCACCGCGGTCATCATGGGCGTGAGCCTCGACGTGACCACCGGCTCGCGCCACGCCATCATCGGGCCGAACGGGGCGGGCAAGACCACGCTCTTCAACCTGGTCAGCGGCCGCTTCCCGCTCTCCGCCGGCCGCATCGAGCTGCACGGCCGCCGCATCGACGGACTGGACCCTCACGAGATCACCCGGCGCGGCCTCTCGCGCAGCTTCCAGGTCACGTCGATCTTCTCCCGCATGAGCGTGTTCGAGAACATCCGCTGCGGGCTCCTCTGGTCGCGGGGCTATCGCTATTCCTTCTGGCACCTCCTGGGCCGCGAGCGGGCCCTGAACGAGGCGGCGGAGCGGCTCCTCGCCGACGTGAACCTCGAGGCGCGGCGCGACCTCCCGGCCGGCCTCCTCTCCTACGCCGAGCAGCGCGCCCTCGAGATCGGCATCACCATCGCGGGCGGCGCCGACACCGTGCTTCTCGACGAGCCGACCGCGGGCATGAGCCGGAGCGAGGCCGACCACGCGGTGGCCCTCATCCGGCGCATCACCGCGGGCAAGACGCTGGTGATGGTCGAGCACGACATGAGCGTGGTCTTCGACCTCGCCGACGTGGTGACGGTGCTGGTCTACGGCCAGGTCATCGCCTCCGGGCCGCCGGCCGAGATCCGCGCGAACCGCGCGGTGCAGGACGCCTACCTCGGGGCTCCCGTCGAGACCGGGATCGCCTGATGCTCGCGGTGCGCGACCTGCACGCCTATTACGGCAAGAGCCACATCCTCCAGGGCGTGAACCTGGAGGTGGGCGGCGGCGAGATCGTGAGCCTGCTCGGGCGGAACGGGGTCGGCCGCTCGACCACGTGCAAGGCGATCATGGGCCTGGTGGAGCCGGTGGGCGAGGTGATCTGGAAGGGCCAGAGCCTGGCCGGCAAGCGCGCCGACGTCATCGCCCACGCCGGCATCGGCTACGTGCCGGAGGACCGCCAGGTCTTCCCCACCCTGACCGTGCGCCAGAACCTCGAGCTGGGGCTCAAGCAGGCCGGGCGCTTCGGCCGCTGGTCCTTCGACGACATGTTCGACCTCTTCCCCCTTCTGCGCGAGCGCCAGCACAACATCGCGGGCGTGCTCTCGGGGGGCGAGCAGCAGATGCTGACCATGGGCCGCACCCTGATGGGCGATCCGGAGCTGGTCATCATCGACGAGCCCACCGAGGGCCTCGCCCCCATGCTGGTGACCCAGGTGGGGCGCTTCCTCGACGAGATCGCCCGTCGGGGCGTCTCGATCCTCCTCGTCGAGCAGAAGCTCACCATCGCGCTCAAGATCTCGCACCGGGTGTACGTCATGGGCCACGGCCGCATCGTGTTCGAGGGCACGCCGGCCGCCCTGGCCGCCAACGCCGCGGTGCGGAAGGAGAACCTCGAGGTATGAAAACCCCCCGCAAGGGATTCCGGCAGATGGTGGACGAGGCCAAGTCCCGCATCAAGACCATCAGTCTCGAGGAGGCCAAGCAGCGCCTCGGGAGCGAGCGGGTCGTATTCGTCGACCTTCGAGATGTCCGCGAGCTCGAGCGCGAGGGCATGATCCCGGGGGCGTTCCACTGCCCCCGCGGCATGCTCGAGTTCTGGATCGATCCGGACAGCCCCTACCACAAGGAC
The DNA here is from genome assembly GCA_035312605.1 of Candidatus Methylomirabilota bacterium. Lineage (GTDB taxonomy): Bacteria > Methylomirabilota > Methylomirabilia > Rokubacteriales > CSP1-6 > CAMLFJ01. Next base: position 2,782 of record DATGBR010000279.1, on the reverse strand, counting down.
GTCTTCGCGGCCGACAAGGAGTTCGTCTTCTACTGCAACGGGGCCTGGCGCTCCGCCCTCGCCGCCGACGTGGCGCAGCAGATGGGCCTCGAGTCCGTCGTCGAGATGGACGGCGGCTTCACCGCGTGGAAGAGCAAGGGCTTCCCGGTGGCGGAGCGGCCCGGCAAGAAGGCCTAGAGCCGTGTTCCCGGAACGATCTGCAACTTCGACCGCTCGATGTCCCCGTCGGTATCGCGGTCGTCGCCGGGCTCGTTCGACTCCGACGCGATGATCTCCACGACCACGCCGGTGCCGGGCACGAGCCGGATGCTCTTCAGCATCATCTCGTCGAGCCCCATCGCCTGCGCGCCGCGGACCGCGCGGCGCAGCGCGCTCGCCGCCGCCGCCTCCACGCCGGCCTGGCCCTCGTCCTCCACCACCGGCGCCACCGTCACGATGGAGGCCATGCTCGCGGCGGCGTGATCGACGCCGATTGCCGCGCACGCTCCCAGCACCAGTCCCACGATCACGAGCCAGCGTGTCATTGTGATCTCCCTTCCCAGTCTCCCGGCCTGTCTCCCGCGAATGTCCCGCTCCGCTCTGCCATCAGAGTCAGGCAAGGTCCGTGCCCGAGCCCCGATCCGCGCTTCCCGCCCCTCTTCCGCTCGGCGCGCGAGACGCGCGCGGTCCGCCGGAACGTCTTACCGCGTTCCCCCGACCGGATCCGGGTCGGGGCCGCGGCGGGGGCGTGGTACGATTCGAGCCATGGCGAGCCAGAACGAGAACGATCCGCCCGCGGAAGAGCCGCAGACCCTGCCGATGATCCTCCCCGGCACCGCGCAGGGCCCCGTCGTCGAGCAGCCCGCCAAGCTGATCCGCATCGCGTCGATGATCCGGGAGCTGCTTCAGGACGTACGCCAGTCGCAGCCCGACGAGGCCGGGCGCAAGCGGCTCCGCGAGGTCTACGAGCGGGCGCTCGCCGCGCTCAAGGAAGGCGTGTCGAAGGAGCTGCAGGACGAGCTCGAGACGCTGACCCTGCCGCTCGAGAACACCCCGAGCGAATCCGAGGTCCGGCTCGCCCAGGCCCAGCTGCTGGGATGGCTCGAGGGCCTCTTCCAGGGAATCCAGGCCGCCCTCTGGACGCAGCACATGCAGGCGCGCGCCGAGATCGACGAGATGCGCCGTCGCCGCGGGCTGCCGCCCGGACCCGAGATGGGCCCGCCCCGGGACCCCGGCCAGTACCTCTAGCCGGCGATCCCTGGCCCCCGATCCCGGGGCGGGCCCGGCGGAAGTTGCCTGGTCAGATCTACCGGGTAAGGAGCGCCTTCCTAATACCCCTGCTCGTAGTGCACCTGTGCGCACCAGAGCGCACTCTGGAGCAAACAGAACCAACAGTCTCCTCGGGGTGGCGAGCCATGGGCGGCCTCGGGCGCGGGGCATAGCTCCTGGTGTTCAGCATGACCTGGGCCTGCGCGCGCGCTCGTGAGGAGCGCGGGATGGGCGATCGCGGTGTGGGTCGGGAGCGGCCTCATCTGGATCGGATTGCAATACGGCCAAGAATACGTGGCCCTGGGATGCCCGCGACCCGCTCCTTGCGCAGACAATGGGTCGCGGCTTCGCCGCCGGGATCCTCGAGCACGAGCGTCATGCCGGCCATCGCGCGGGATTCGTGCGCGGAGTATTCCCCGACAGGCGCGACCAGCAGCATCGGCTCCAGGCTGTCGCCGGAGCCTCGGTAGAGGGCGAGCTCGCCCTCCCGCAACACCGAGAACAGGTGGCGAGAAAGCGCCGTCACGACAGGCACTCGTGATCGCCCAGGTGCCAGGCGACCTAGGCCACCTCGACGTAGCCGGTCACGGCGTGCGGCTGGCTGCCGAGTTCACCGGACGTCATGGCCCAGCACCCGCTTTACGGCATTGAGCAGGGCATCGGCCCGGACAGGCTTCCCGAAGAACGCGACCGCACCGGCCTCCCGGGATCGCTGGCGCGCTTCGTGGTCGTCGTGAGCAGTCAGAATGATCACAGGAATTCGGGAGCCAGTGGCCGCCAGGTGACGAAGCAGATCAAAGCCATTCATCCCGCCCATCCGCAGATCGAGCACCAGACAGCCGGTGTTCTCCTGCTGGCCGGAGCTCAAGAACTCTTCCGCTGATGCGAACGTGTCTACTTGGAAGCCGACCGAAGTCAAGAGATTGCTGAGGGACCGACGCAGTGATTGGTCGTCGTCCACTACGGAGACCGTCCGCCTGGTGCGCTCGCCCATCCTCGCCAGTCCGTGGGAATTACTCGGAATCGTCGATCTGCTACCAGTCTAGTTTGCTGGGTGGAAAGCGTCTACCCGACCTTTGGTGGGGTTCGACCACTCCCGGCAGCGGTAATCCCGAGGCGCGCGGCGGTCCGGACGAGCTCCGCCAGAGACCCGGCTCATGGCCCGAACCGACGCGAGGACGGGGCAACCAGGCGCATCCCGCCCGGGAGTACTGAGGCACGCTTGAACGGTCGGGAAGACTTCTACGGTCATTCCTACAGAGGCGATGAACCTCTGGCGAGAGTCGCGAACGGATCGGTCGTCGTCGACGACAAAGACCGATCGGTATCTCCGCGCTCATCACAGACCCGGTCACGCGACGTTGAACGTAGCGCCATGGTCGGGGTTGGCCGTGGCCCAGAGCCGACTCCGGTGGCTGTCGATGATTGAGCGACCGATCGATAGTCCCATGCCCAGCCCACCCGACGTCGTCGTGTACAGACTCGAACAAGCGTGGCGCCTCGGCCTCGCCGAAGCGGCATTCTCGATGGTGAC
>DATGBR010000278.1:0-12389 GCA_035312605.1 Candidatus Methylomirabilota bacterium | reverse complement strand
AACGCCTACTCCTCGCTGCACCACGACCTGATCCACGGCAAGCGGCTCGAGCTGGAGGCCCTGCACGGCCACGTGGTGCGGCTGGCCGAGCGCCACGGGGTGGCGGTGCCCACCGTGTTCGCGATCTACGCCGCGCTCCGTCCGTATCGCGACGGCGCGCCGGCCGCTCCCGCCGGCTAGCGGCGGGCCCGCCGGGCGGTCCGGCGCCCGGCGCTGTTCTATACTGACCCGGTGTTCTCGTTCAAACGCCTCCTGCCGTTTCTGCTCCGCTATCGCCTGCGCTACCTGGGCGGCGCCGCGTGTCTCCTCGTCGCGACGATCATGGCGGTCGGCATCCCGTGGACGGTGAAGCGTGCGGTGGACGCCCTCGAGCGCGACGGGGCCGCCGCCCACCTCGGCCCCTTCGTGCTCCTCATCCTGCTCCTGGCCGCGGCCCACGGGGTGGCCCGGCTCGGGTCGCGCTTCGCAATGCTCGGGGCGGGGCAGTGGGTCGAGCACGACCTCCGCGCCGCGCTCTACGCGCGGCTGCTGACCCTGCCGCCCGCGTTCTACCACCTCCACCGCACCGGCGACCTGATGTCGCGCGCCTCCAACGACATCTCGGCCCTGCGGGCGCTGGCCGGCTTCGGCAGCGTGATGCTGATCGGCACCCTGTTCGCGTTCGCGGGCACGCTCGGCGCCATGTGGATGATCGACCCGTGGCTCACCCTGTTCGCGATGGCTCCGTTCCCGGGCCTGGTGGTGATCGCCAAGCGCTTCAACCACGACGTGGAGGTGCGCTCCACCGCGGTGCAGGAGCAGCTCGGCGCGCTCTCGGCCAAGGCCCAGGAGAACCTCACCGGCATGGCGGTGGTGCGCGCGTACACCATGGAGGAGCGGGAGATCGCCGAGTTCGCCCGGCTCAACGCGGAATACCGGACGCGCAACCTCGCCCTGGCGCGGGTCCAGTCGGTGTCGTGGCCGCTGATGGGACTCGTCTCCGGCGTGGGCGCCCTGATCGTCCTCTGGCTGGGCGGCAAGGCGGTGGTGGACGGCCGCATCTCCCTCGGCTCGTTCGTGGCCTTCAACGGCTACCTGGCCCAGCTCGCCTGGCCCACCATCGCGCTCGGCTGGACCCTGGCCAGCATCCAGCGCGGGCTGGCCGCGATGCAGCGGGTGACGGAGATTCTCGATGCGCGCCCGCATGAGAGCTTGGGTGGTTTATCTGACGCGTTTTCCTTCATCAGCGGGGGCCCAGAAATGGCCCCCGCACTCCCCCAATCAGCGGACAATCGTTCCCGAGCCGCCGTCGACCCGTCCGCGGACAACCGTCCCGGTGCCGCGGTCGACCCATCCCCGGTCGACCGTTCCGAGCCTGCGCTCCTGCCCAACGGACCGCTGGAGTTCAAGCACCTCACGTTCGCGTACGACGACCGCGGCCCCGCGCTGCAGGACGTGTCGTTCGTGGTGCCGGCGGGCTCGGTGGTGGCGGTGGTGGGGCCCACCGGGAGCGGCAAGTCGACCCTCGGCACGCTGCTCTGCCGGCTCTACGAGCCGCCGCGCGGGACGGTGTGGATCGGCGGCCGCGACGTGCTCGACCTGCCGCTCGGGCCGCTGCGCCGCTCGGTGGGATACGTGCCGCAGGAGTCCTTCCTCTTCTCGCGGCCGCTCCGCGACAACGTGCGGCTGGCCGACGAGCACGCCTCGCCCGAGCGGCTCGAGGAGGTGGCCCGCACCGCGGGCCTGGCCGACGACCTGGGCGCGCTGCCCGCGGGCTGGGACACGGTGGTCGGTGAGCGCGGCCTCACCCTGTCCGGCGGCCAGCGCCAGCGGGTCGCGCTGGCGCGCGCGCTGGTCGCGGACCCGCCGTTCCTGGTCCTCGACGACGTGCTCGCGTCGGTCGACGCGGCCAAGGAGTGGGAGATCACCCGGGCGCTCCGCGCGGCGGCGAGCGGGCGCACCACGCTCATCATGACGCACCGGCTCAAGGCCGCGGCCGAGGCGGACCGGATCGTGGTACTCGACGAGGGGCGCGTGGTCGAGGAGGGGCGCCACGCCGACCTGGTGGCCGCGGGCGGCCTCTACGCGCGCCTGTGGCGCGTGCAGCAGCTGGAGGACGAGCTCGCCAATGCGTGACGCCGAGCCGGAAGACGAGATCCTCGGCCGGGCCTACGACACGCGCGTCATGCGGCGCGTCTGGTCGTTCACGCGGCCGCACATCCGGCTCGTCCTGGTCACGTGCGCCCTGTTCCCGGCGGTGTCGCTCATCGAGCTGGCCCAGCCGTACCTGGTCAAGATCGCGATCGACGAGCACATCCTCCGCCGCGACTGGGCCGGGCTGGGCCGGGTGGCCCTGCTCTTCCTGCTCCTGCTCGTCGGGCTCTACGTGCTCCGGGCGGCCCAGGCCTACCTGACCCAGCTCACCGGGCAGCGCGTGATCCACGATCTCCGCGCGGCCCTGTTCGAGCACCTCCAGCGCCAGGACGCCCGCTTCTACGACCGGAGCCCGGTCGGCCGCCTGATGACGCGACTCCTCAACGACGGGGAGGCGATCCAGGAGCTGTTCACGAGCGGGCTCGTCTCGCTCCTGGGGGACGTGGTGACCCTCACCGGGGTGGTGGTCATCATGCTCGGGATGAACTGGAAGCTCGCCCTCGTCACCTTCGCGCTGGTCCCGGTGCTCGTGATCGCGGCCGGCTACTTCCGGCTCCGGGCCCGCGACAGCTACCGGGTGGTGCGCACCCGCCTCGCCCGGATGAACGCCTTCCTCCAGGAGTCGCTGCAGGGCATGAGCGTGATCCAGCTCTTCGCGCGCGAGGCGCGCGAGCGTCAGATGTTCGGCGAGCTGTCGGGTGCGCTGCGCCACGGCCAGTTCCGCTCCACCTTTTACGACGCCTCGCTCTACGCCACCGTCGAGGCCCTGGGCGCCGCCGCGGTGGCTCTGCTCCTCTGGTACGGCGGCGGGCAGGTGGTCACCGGGGCGCTCACCTTCGGCGGGCTGGTCGCCTTTCTCGAGTACACCGGACGGTTCTTCCTCCCGATCCGCGACCTGGGGGCCAAGTACACCGTGATGCAGGCGGCGACGGTCTCGGCCGAGCGGGTCTTCGGACTTCTCGACAGCCAGCCGACGATCACGAGCCCGGAGCGGACGCCGGCTCCCGGCCCGCCGGCCCCTCGCGCGACCACGGGGGCCACGCCGGCCGTCGAGTTCCGCAACGTGTGGTTCGCCTACGAGGGCGAGCAGTGGGTGCTGCGCGACTGCTCGTTCCGCATGGCCTCCGGCGAGCAGGTGGCGCTGGTGGGCCCGACCGGCGAGGGCAAGACCACCATCGCCCGGCTCCTCACCCGGGCCTACGACGTCACCCGGGGCCAGGTGCTGGTCGACGGGGTGGACGTGCGCGAGTGGAGCCTGCGCACGCTACGCCGCCACGTCGGGCTGATCCCGCAGGAGGTGTTCCTCTTCTCGGGGACGGTGGAGGACAACCTGCGCCTGGCCGGCGACGGGGCGGTGGATCGGGCCGCGGTGGAGCGGGCGCTCGCGGCGGCGAGCGCGGACCGGTTCGTGGCCACGCTGCCGCGCGGACTGAACGAGGAGCTGCGCGAGCGCGGCCTCAACCTGTCGCAGGGCCAGCGCCAGCTGCTGGCCATCGCCCGCGCCATCATCTATAATCCTCGCGTTCTCGCCCTGGACGAGGCGACGTCGAGCATCGACCCGGAATCGGAAGCGCTGGTGCGTGTCGGGATCGCGCGCCTGGTGGAGGGGAGGACGAGCCTCGTCATCGCCCACCGGCTGTCGACGATCCAGCGCGCGGATCGGATCCTCGTGCTGCACCGCGGGCAGATCCGCGAAGCGGGGCGTCACGCGGAGCTGCTCGCCCTCGGAGGGCTGTACTCACGACTGTACGAGCTGCAGTTCGGCCTGGAACGGACATGAAGCGCTTCCATGCGGCGGTCTACCGGCTGGTCGAGCGCATCCCGAGAGGGCAGGTGGCGACCTACGGCCAGATCGCGGCGTTGCTCGGGTACCCGCGGGCGGCGCGCGCGGTGGGGCAGGCGATGAAGCACGCGCCGGCGCACCTGCCGTGGCACCGGGTGGTGAACGCGCAGGGCGGCATCAGCCGGCGGGCCAACGTGGGCGGCATGCTCACCCAGCGGGTGCTGCTCGAGCAGGAGGGCCTCGTGGCACGGCGGGGCCGGATCCGGCTCCGGGAGCACCGCTGGAGCGGCCCGCGCGGCGCGCGGCGTCCACTGGCCATCGCCGCCCTCGCGCGGCTCTGATCGGAGGGTAAGATGCGACTCGGACTGAACATCGGCTACTCGCGCTCCCAGCTCGGCGTCGACCTGTCGCTGGTCCAGCACGCGGAGCGGCTCGGCTTCCACTCGGTGTGGTCGGCGGAGGCCTACGGCTCCGACGCGGTGTCGCCGCTCTGCTGGATCGCGGCCCGCACCGAGCGCATCCGGGTCGGCACCGCGATCATGCAGATCCCGGCCCGCACCCCGACCCTCACCGCCACCACCGCGCTGACGATCGACCAGCTCTCGGGAGGCCGCTTCCTCCTGGGCCTCGGCGTCTCCGGCCCGCAGGTGGTGGAGGGCTGGCACGGGGTGGCCTTCGGCAAGCCGCTCGCCAAGACGCGGGAGTACGTCGACATCGTCCGCATGGTCTGGAAGCGCGAGCGGCCGGTCGAGCACAAGGGCGAGTACTACCAGATCCCCTACGCGGGTCCGGACGCCACCGGGCTCGGCAAGCCGCTCAAGTCGATCCTCCACGGGCGGAGCGACATCCCGATCTACCTGGCCGCGATCGGTCCGCGGAACGTGGCCCTCGCGGCCGAGATCGCGGACGGGCTCCTGCCGGTGTTCTTCTCGCCCGAGCGCATGAGCGTGTTCACCCCGAGCCTCGAGGCCGGCTTCAAGGCGGCGGGCGGGGGCAAGTCGCTGGCGCGTTTCGACGTCGCGCCCACCGTGCCGATCGTGCTGGGGCCCGACGCGGCCGCGTGCCGGGCCATGGTCAAGCCCCGGCTCGCGCTCTACGTGGGCGGCATGGGGGCCCGCGGCAAGAACTTCTACAACGAGCTGGTGAGCCGCTACGGCTACGAGGCCGACGCCAAGCGCATCCAGGATCTCTACCTGGGCGGCAAGAAGGACGAGGCGGCCGCCGCGGTGCCCGACGCGCTCGTGGACGAGGTCGCGCTGTGCGGACCGAAGGAGCGCATCCGCGAGCGGCTGCCACGCTGGAAGAGCTCCGGCATCACCACGCTGATCTGCGGCGCGGTCCAGCCGGAGGCGCTCGAGCTGATGGCGGAGCTGGCGCTCTAGGCCCGTGAAGCCCGCGGTCGAGAAGGTACAGGCGGCTATCAGCGGCCACGGGCTCGATCGCCGCGTGATCGAGCTCGCGGTCCACGCGCGGACCTCGCAGCAGGCCGCCGACGCGCTCGGGGTCACGGTGGGCCAGATCGTGAAGTCCCTCGTCTTCACCGCGAACGGGCGGCCGCTCCTGGTGGCGGCCTCCGGCGCCAACCGGGTGGACGAGCGGCGCCTGGCCGAGCTGGCGGGCGGCCAGATCCGCCGCGCGGATCCGGCCACCGTGAAGCAGGCCACCGGCTACACCATCGGCGGCGTGCCGCCGATCGGGCTCGCGAGCCAGCTCGCGATCTACGTCGATCGCGACCTGCTGGGCTACGACCTGGTCTACGCCGCCGCCGGCTTGCCCGAGTGCGTGTTCCCCATCGCGCCGCAGGAGCTGGTGCGGGCGACCGGCGGGACGATCGTCGACATCAAGGAAGCCGGGAGCGATCCCAAAGGAGGGCCGGCATGAGGCTCGAGGACAAGGTGGCGCTGATCACGGGAGCGGGCTCGGGCATCGGGCAGGCGACGGCGGTGCTGTTCGCTCGCGAGGGCGCGCGGGTGGCGGTGGTGGACGTTCGCGAAGACGCGGCGAAGGCCACCGCGGAGCAGATCGAGCGGAGCGGGGGCCAGGCCCTCGCGATCCGGGCCGACGTGTCGAAGTCGGCCGACAACCAGGCCGCGATCCAGCAGGCGGTGGCGCGCTGGGGCCGGCTCGACATCTTCTACGCCAACGCGGGGGTGCCCCAGTTCCCGACCCCGGTGGAGAGCGTGGACGAGGCGGTGTTCGACCAGATCATGGCGGTGAACGTCAAGGGAGTGTTCCTGGCCGCCAAGTTCCTGATGCCGGTCTTCCGGAAGCAGAAGGGCGGCGTGCTGCTGATCACCGGCTCGACCTCGGGCGTCCGACCGCGCCCGGGCGTGCAGTGCTACTCGGCCTCCAAGGGCGCGGTGCACACCATGGCCGCGAGCCTGGCGCTCGAGTTCGCCGCCTTCGGGGCGCGCGTGGTCGCGATCGCCCCGGTGGCCACCGAGACCCCGATGCTCGCCACCTTCATGGGCAAGAAGCAGGTGGACGAGGAGGGGATGACCCGCTACCGCGGCACGGTGCCGCTCGGCCGCCTGAACAAGCCGGAGGATCTCGCCAACGCGGCGCTCTTCCTCGCCTCCGACGACGCGGCGATGATCACCGGCAGCGTCTTTCCGGTCGACGGCGGCCGATGCATCTAGCGCTCCCCCTCTCCCCCCTGGGGAGAGGGCAGGGTGAGGGGTTCGGTGGTGAGGGGTTCGGTGGTGAGGGGTTCCGATGATCGTCACCCCGCTCGCGGCCGACTCGCTGGGGGTGCGCTCGGTGGCCACCTACGTCGAGTGCGGGCAGACGCGCGTCCTCATCGATCCGGGCGCGATCCTCGCTCCCAGCCGCTTCAACCTCCCGCCGGTGGAGGAGGAGTGGGAGGCGCTTCGCCGCGCGAACGATCGCATCTCGACCTACGCGGCGCGGGCGTCGTTGATCTTCATCAGCCACTACCACGAGGACCACTTCCGCCACGACCCCGGCCTCTACGCGGGCCGGCACGTCTGGGCCAAGGATCCGAAGCGGCACATCGCCGGCCGGCAGGCCCAGCGCGCGGAGCGGTTCTGGAGCGTGATCGGGGGCTCGTGCCCGACGGACGCCGCGGAGGGCCGGCGGCTCGAGACGGTGGACGCGGTGCTCCAGGCCTCGCCGCCGCTGAGCCACGGGCCCGACGGCACCGGGCTCGGCTACGTGGTGGCGCTCACGGTGGAAGACCGCCGTGAAGGCACGCGCTTCGTCCACGCCTCCGACGTCCAGGGCCCGCTGTCCCCGGTGGCCGCGGCCTACCTGGCGCGGCAGCGTCCGACACTACTCTACCTGTCGGGCCCGCCCGCCTATCTCGAGTCGCAGCTGGGCGCCGAGCTGGTGGACCGGGGGATCGAGCACCTGCTGCGGATCATCGATCAGACCGGCTGCCGGGTGATCCTCGATCACCACGCGCTGCGGGACGCGGCGTATCCGGAGCGCTTCCGCCGGCTGTGGGAGACCGGGCGCGTCGTTACCGCGGCGGGCTACCTGGGGGAGCGCGACGCGCCGCTCGAGGCGCGCCGCCGCGAGCTGTGGACGGGGCGGCGCAAGCCGCCGATGCCGGTGCGCCCGTCGCGGGCGCGCGGGGTCGTCCCCGGCGAGGACCGCGCGTCAGAGGCGACCAACTTCCGCCCGCGCTTCGGGCGGGTGAGAGAGGGATGAGCGCAATGAGCGAGGGCAAGGCACCCGGAGTGGGCGATCCCGCTCCCGACTTCACGCTGAAGACGATCGGGCTCAAGGAGGTGAGCCTCAAGACCTACCGGGGCAAGAACGTGGTGCTCCTGTTCTACCCGCTCGACTGGACCCCGGGCTGATCCACCTGCATGCCCGCCTTCGACCGTCGCATCCGCGACTTCGAAGCGGCGAATACCCAGGTCATGGGTATCAGCACGGACAGCCCGTTCAGCCACGAGAACTGGGCGAAGTCGGTCGGCATCTCCAACTACCCGCTCCTCTCCGACATCCAGCGCTCGGCGGTCCGCGCCTACGGCGTCTACTGGCCGGACTGGAACGCGAACGTGCGCGCCACCTTCGTCATCGACAAGGGGGGCGTGATCCGCTTCACCGAGCGCTACGGCAAGGGCGAGCTGCCCGATCCAGACAAGATCCTCGCCGAGGTCAAGAAGCTCGGCTAGGCGGAGGCGCGGGCGGCGTGAGCGGGGCCTGGGTGGTGAGGGCCACGCCCAGCAGGACCAGCGCGCCGCCGCCCACCTCCGGCCACTCGACGGCCTCGCGCAGCATCACCCACGCCAGCAGCACGCCCACGATCGGCTGCAGGTTCATGAAGATCGCGGCGCGGCTCGGGCCCACCGCCTTGACCCCCTCGTACCACCACACGTGGGCGACCGCGCCGAGGATGGCCTGGTAGAGGACGACCAGCCACGCGGTCCGGGAGGTGAAGTCGGGGCGGGGGAAGAACGGAGCCGCCACCAGCATCATCGGCAGGAGCATCGCGGAGCCCAGGATGTAGGAGGCGGTGGTGGCCACCACGGGCGAATGCACCGCGAGCACCTGCTTGCCGTAGATGGTGTAGGCGCTCCAGCCCACCTGCGAGACGAGCAGGATGAAGTCGCCCGGCAGCAGGTCGAGGTGGGCGATCGCCCGCCAGCTCCCGCGGGTGATGACCAGCAGCACCCCCGCCATCGAGGCGACCACTCCCGCCCACTGCCGCCGGCGCAGGCGCTCGCCCAGGTAGAAGCGGGCGCCGAGGGCGACCATCACCGGGGTCGCGGCCTGGAGGATCGCCGCGTTGGCCGCGGTGCTGAGCGCGATGCCCAGGTAGGTGCCGCCGGTGGAGACGAAGAGCCCGGCGAAGCCGAGGAACGTGAAGGTGCGCAGGTCGGCCACGCGCAGCTCGCGGAACTCCTCCCAGCCGCGGCGGAAGAGCAGCACGCTGAGGAACGCGGACGCGAGCGAGCAGCGGAGCGCCACCAGCACGTAGGGCGGGAAGTGGGCGAGAGCCAGCTTGGCGAAGGCGGGGTAGGAGCCCCAGAGCACCGAGATCAGCGTGAGTGCGAGGTACGCTCGCGTTTGACCGGCGTCGGGCACCCGCCTATGATAGCGCGGCCGTCATGGCGGACCATATCCTGGAGCGTCGCGTGTGGCTGGCGCGGCCCCGCCCCGAGGTGTTCGACTTCTTCGCGGATCCGGCCAATCTGCCGCGCATCCAGCCCGCGTGGGCGCGGCCGCGCTGGATCGCGCCGCCGCCGGCGCGGCTCACCGCGGGCGCCGTGCTCGATTTCCGGGTCCCGAGCCTACCGGTGGCGTGGCGGGTGATGATCCGCGAGTTCGACCCGCCCCATCGATTCGTCGACGCGCAGCTGCGGGGACCGTTCGCGCGCTGGGAGCACCGGCACCGCTTCGTGGAGGGTCCGCGGCGCGACGAGCCGGGGGCGGCGCCCGGCACCTGGCTCGAGGACCGGGTCACGTACCGGCTCCCCGGCGGCGCGCTCGGGCGCCTCGTCCACGCGCTCGGAGGAGGCCGGCGTGTCCGCGGCCTCTTCGACTACCGCGACCGCCGGCTGCGCGAGCTGTTCGGCGGCTAGGCGCCGCCGGCGCTCAGGCCGCGGCCGAGGGCAGCTCGATGCCGAGGGCGGACAGCCGCGGCCGCACCCGCTCGGTGAGGAGGCCGATGCGGGCGAGGTTGTTCACCATCGAGGTGTGCATGTCGCGCTTGAAGAACTTCCGGTACACCGCGTAGTCGTTGCGGGCGGCCACGTCGCGCCGGTAGGCCTTGGCCTCCTCGATCTGGGCCGGGGTGAAGCCGACGTCGCGGTAGGCCTCGAGCGGGAAGAAGCCGGTCAGCACCTTCTCCAGCGCCACGCAGGTGAAGTCCTCCATCTCCCGGCGCTCCGCGTCGCTCGCCTCCTTGACGATGTCGGGCAGGGCCAGCATGCCGAAGCCCATGTGGCGCGACTCGTCCTGCAGGATCCGGCTGCAGACCTGGCGGAGGAGGGGATCGGCGGCGGCCTCCTGCATCATCCTGAAGATGGCCACCGCGAAGGTCTCGGCCACCAGTTGGAGCGCGATGGTCTTGATGTACCAGCGGGAGTCGGTGAGGATCGTGTCGAAGAGCACCCGCTCGTTCTCCGGCATCGGATAGTGCGTGCCGCCGAGGCGGGTCTGGATGTAGCGCTCCAGCACCTCGTTGTGACGGGCCTCGTCCATGACCTGGGTGGCCTGGAAGAACTTCTCGTCGGTGCCGGTGACGATGTTCACCATCTGGCTGCACGCCAGCATCGCGCCCTGCTCGCCGTAGACCAGGACCGAGAGGCGCCACGCCGCGATGCGCCGGTTGAGCTCGACCTGGTCCTTCTCGGAGAGGCTCGACCAGATCTTGCTGCCGTAGATGTCCACCAGCTCGTCGGAGAGCACGCGGCCGTCGGAGGGCTCGGGGGTCTCCCAGGCGATGTCGCGGCTCGCGTTCCACTGGTCGCGCTTGGCCTTCTCGTAGAGGCCGCGCATGTCCTCCGCCTGCACCGAGTAGTCGAACTCGAACACGGTGTCGATCTGACCGGGGATCACGCGACGCTCCATGGGGCACCTCCTGGAAAACCCATCAGTATAGTTTCTATACTCTTCGGTTTTTAGCACGGGGTCCGGGGGGTGTCAAGTAGACTGGGGCGGCCATGAACGCGAGGCGCAAGGCGACCCGGGCCCAGATCCTGCGCGCGGCCGCCGACCTCTTCCGGGAGCGCGGCTACCCCGCCTCCACGGTGGACCTCATCGCGGCCCGCCTCGGGATGTCGAAGGCCTCGCTCTACACCCACTTCCGGGCCAAGGAGGCGATGCTCGCCGCCATCTCGCGCGAGACCATCGAGGCCTTCACCCGCGATCTGAGCCTGGTGCTGGCCTCGGACCTGGGCCCGGAGGACCAGCTGCGGCGCGTGGTCCGGCAGCACGTGCGGTTCGTGATCGCCAACCGGTCCTTCCTCACCGTGTTCTTCGGCGAGGAGGCGAACCTGCCCACCCGCTTCGCCCGCTCGCTCGCGGCCCAGAAGGACCGCTACGACAAGGGAGTGGAGCGCATCGTAGCCGAGGGGACTAGCACCGGCGTGTTCCGGGACGTGCCGCCGCGCCTGGTGGTCTTCGCGATCCTCGGGATGGTCAACTGGGTGCACAAGTGGTACAACCCGCGCGGCCGATGGGGCGCCGAGGAGATCTCGGCCGCCTTCCTCTCCCTGATCGAGGGCGGCCTGCTGCGGCAGAAGCCCCGCGGGCGGGCCCTCGGCGGCCGTCTGCGCCGGCTCGAGCGCGAGCTGCATGAGGTCGCCCGGCAGCTCGACGCGTGACTGGCTTGGCGCCCACATGTCCATCGCGGGGGGCCTGCCGCTGGCGCTCACGCGGGGGCTCGCGGTGGGCTGCTCGGTCGTCCAGATCTTCCTCAAGAACCAGCGGCAGTGGACCGCCCGGCCCTACACCGACAGCGAGGTGCGGGAGTTTCGCGCGGCCTGGAAGGCGAGCGGCATCCGGGTCGTCTTCGCCCACGCGAACTACCTCATCAACCTGGCGACCCCGGTGCCCGCGGAGTGGCATCGCGCGGTGGACGTCTTCCAGGACGAGCTGGAGCGCGCCGAGGCGCTGGGGCTGCCCTTCGTGGTGATCCACCCCGGCTCGCACCGGGCGACCGGGCTCGCGGAGGGCGTGCTCCGGGTGGCCCGCGCCATCGACGTGCTCCACGAGCGCACGCGCGGGCAGCGGGTGCGGATCGTGCTCGAGAACACCGCGGGCGGCGGGGCGAGCGTGGGGCGCAGCTTCGAGGAGCTGGCCGCGGTGATCGGGGCGGTGCGGGAGCCGGAGCGGGTGGGGATCTGCCTCGACACCTGCCACCTCTTCGCGGCCGGCTACGACATCCGCTCGCGCGCCGGCTACCGGGCGACGATGGCGGAGTGCGCGCGCCGGCTCGGGCTCGAGCGGGTGGTGGCCTTCCACCTCAACGACGCCAAGCAGCCGCTCGGCTCCGGCCTCGACCGGCACGAGAAGATCGGCCGGGGTCACCTCGGGGTGGAGGCGTTCCGGCTGCTGATGACCGACCGGCGCTTCACGCGGGTCCCGATGACGCTCGAGACGCCGAAGGATCCCGAGCCGCGGGCGGACCGGGACGCGCTCGCCCTGCTCCGCGGGCTGAGGCGGCGCGCGCGCCGCGCGCGGAGCTAGCGGGAGCGGCGCACGCCCTTGCGCGGGCAGCCCGCGCGGATCGGGCAGCGCGAGCAGTGGGGCGAGACGGGCAGGCACACGTTCTGCCCGAAGGACACCAGCAGATCGTTGTAGCCGATCCAGTAGCGGCGGGGGAGCCGTCGGCGGAGCGCCATCTCGGTCTCCTCCGGGGTCCGGGTGGTCACGTAGCCCCAGCGGTTCGAGATCCGGTGCACGTGCACGTCCACGCAGATGCCCGGCTTGTTGAAGCCCTGGGTCACCACCAGGTTGGCGGTCTTGCGGCCGACGCCCTTGAGGGTGAGGAGCG
>DATGBR010000277.1:0-4200 GCA_035312605.1 Candidatus Methylomirabilota bacterium | reverse complement strand
TCTTCGTGGACACGCCGGGTCTGCATCCGGGCGCGGGCCGTCTCGGGCAGCTGATGTCGAAGACGGCCGAGCGGGCGGTCGAGGACGTGGACCTGGTGTGCTTCGTGGCGGAAGCCACCGAGGACCCCGGCCGCCTCGACCGGGAGGCGCTCGACCGCCTCAAAGCCTCCCGCGCCCCCGTCTTCTGCTGCCTCAACAAGACGGATCTCGTGAGCCCCAAGGCGCGCCTGCTCCCGCTGATCGCGGCCTACCGGGTCGCTCATCCGTTCGCGGAGATCGTGCCGATCTCGGCGGAGCGCGGCGAGCACTGCGCACGGCTGCTCGAGCTGATCGTGGCGACCCTGCCCGAGCGGCCGGCCTATTTCCCCCCCGACGCGCTCACCGACCAGCCGGAGACCTTCTGGGTCGCGGAGGCGATCCGGGAGAAGATCTTCCGCCTGACCCACCAGGAGGTGCCGTATGCCTGCGCGGTCCGGGTGGAGGAGCTGACCGAGCGCCGCCGGCCCGAGTGCCTCTACATCCGCGCCGTCATCTTCGTGGAGCGCGAGTCACAGCGGGGCATCGTGATCGGCAAGGGCGCGGCCATGCTCAAGCGCATCGGCGCCACCGCCCGCACCGACCTGGAGCGCTTCTTCGGCATCAAGGTCTTCCTCGACCTCACGGTGCGCGTGCGCGCGGAGTGGCGCAAGGACGACCGGGCCCTCCGGGAGTTCGGCTTCCTCCTGACCTCCTGATGGCGCTCTACAAGACCCGCGGGGTGGTCATCGGCCGGCGCGCCTTCGGGGAGAGCGACCGGCTCGTTGACTTCTACACCCGCGACCACGGCAAGGTGCGGGGAATCGCCCGCTCGGCCCGGCGCCCGCGCTCGCGCTTCGGGAGCGCGCTCGAGCTGTTCACCCTCGGCGAGATGGTGTTCTTCGACAGCGGGCGCAGCGAGCTGGTGCAGGTGGACCACTTCGACATCGTGCGCTCGTTCGTCGGGGTGCGGGAGCACCTCGAGCGGCTGGGGCAGGGGGCGTGGGCGGTGGAGGTGGTGGCGCGTCTCTCCGCCGACCGCGATCCGCAGCCCGCCCTGTTCGGGCTGCTGGTGCGGGCGCTCCAGGCCATGGAGACGGCGGCCCGGCCCGCGCGGGTCGCGGTCTGCTTCGGGCTCCGCGCGGTGGACCTGCTGGGGCACCGGCCCCGGATCGACCGCTGCATGTCGTGCGGTCGGCTCCACCCCTTCGACGACCCGGCTCTCGACGTCGCCGCGGGCGGCCTCGTCTGCGCGGCGTGCCGGCCGGGAGCCGACGCGATCCCGCTGTCCGGGGCCCTGGTGGGGACCCTCAAGCGCCTGCGCGCGCTCTCCTGGGACGAGGCCCTGCGGCTCAATCTCGCCTCCGATCTGGACGCGGAGCTGGCCGGCCTGCTCGAGGGGCTCCTCGCGCGGCTCATGGGGCGCTACCCGCTCTCGTCGCGCTTCATCACCCAGACTCGACGCGTGCCTCCGATGGTGTCGCTGCCCGAGCGGTGAGCTCCCGATCGCGGGCGTCGAGGCGCTCCCGATCGCGGATCCCGACTCCGGCCGATTCGCGATCCCCCGACCCGGTCCCGGCCGCCGCCACGGCTCCGTGGTGGTGGCGGGGGCTCGGTCCGCTCGCCATCGCGCTGATCACCGTCGCGGTGTTCTGGCCGGCCCTGGGGCACCAGTTCGTGGACTGGGACGACCCCATGAACCTCGTCGACAATCTGGAGTTCCGGGGGCTCGGCTGGCAGAACCTGCGCTGGATGTTCACCACCACGCTCGCGGGCCACTGGATCCCGGTCACCTGGATCTCCTTCGGCGTCGACTACCGGCTGTGGGGCATGAACCCGCTCGGCTATCACCTGACGAACGTCCTGCTCCACGCGGCGTCCGCGGTCGTCTTCTACTTCGTGGCCCTGCGGCTGCTGCGCGTCGCGACGGGAGCGGGAGAGCGCGTGATCGGGCTCGGGGCGCTCGCCGCCGCGCTGTTCTTCGCGATCCATCCGCTGCGGGTGGAGTCGGTCGCGTGGGCGACCGAGCGCCGCGACGTGCTCTCCGGGCTCTGGTTCCTGCTGACGATCCTCACCTACCTGAAGGCGGTCGGCTCGAACGGGACGCGCCGGCGCGGCTGGCTGGCGGGCTCGGTGGCGTGCTTCGTTCTCGCCGCGATGGCCAAGGCCATCGTCATGACCCTGCCGGTCCTGCTGATCATCCTGGACGTCTATCCGCTGAGACGGCTGCCGGCCTGGTGGCGCGAATGGACGACTCCGGCCGCCCGGTCGGTCTGGTGGGAGAAGGCTCCGTACGTGGCCGTCGGCATCGCCACCGCGGTCATCGCGCAGCACGCCGTCCGCTCGCACGGGGACATGATCGCCGCACTGCCCCTCGAGAACCGGGTGGCGGTGGCGCTCTACGGCCTCGCCTTCTACGTCTGGAAGACGTTCATTCCGATCCTGATCTCCCCCATGTACCAGCTGCTGACGAGCCAGGACCCCTACGACGGGCCGATGCTTGCGAGCGCGGCGGGAGTGATCGGCCTGACCTCCGTACTGGTATGGCTCCGCCGTCGGTGGCCGGCGGGGCTCGCGGTGTGGCTCGGCTACGTCGTGCTGGTGGCCCCGGTGAGCGGGATCATCCAGTCCGGACCGCAGCTGGTGGCCGCACGGTACAGCTATCTGCCCGGTCTCGGGCTCGCGCTGCTCGTAGGCGGCGCGGTGTGCCGGCTCGGCCGGTGGGCGGTGGAGCGACCACGCTCGCGTCGGTGGGCGCTGGCCGGCCTCGCGGTGGTGGTCGTCGGCTACGCCGGACTCGCCGTCCTGTCCTGCCGGCTCGTGTGGGTCTGGCGGGACTCCGAGACGCTCTGGGCGTACGCGGTGTCGCTCGAGCCCACGTCGCCGCTCGCGCACGGCAACCTGGGCTTCGCCTACCTGAACCGGGGACGCCTGCCCGAGGCCGAGCGCGAGACGCGCGTCGCCCTGCGCCTGGCGCCCGAGTGGGAGCTCGGACAGCAGAACCTGGCCGCGGTGCTGGCGCGGCAGGAGCGGTTCGTCGAGGCGGGGGAGGCCCGAGCCCAGCTCGGCTACCTTATGCTGAAGCACCGCAAGTACGACGCGGCGGTCGCGCTGTTCCAGAAGGAGGTCAGCTTGCGGCCGGGTGACGCGGCCGCCCACAACAACCTCGGCGCGGCGCTCCTGCTCCGCGGCGACGTGGGTCCGGCCGTCGAGCACTTCGAGGAGTCGCTGCGCCTGGATCCGGGGCACGACAAGGCGAGGCGAAACCTCGCGGCGGCCCGCCAGCGCCGCTGACGCGGCCGGCCCGGCCGCGCGGCCGCTTCGCTGTGCTATCCTGACCGCCATGGTTTCGATGGAGATGCTGGTCTCGCTCTGCAAGCGCCGCGGGTTCGTCTTCCAGTCGAGCGAGATCTACGGCGGCATCGGGTCGTCCTGGGACTACGGGCCGCTCGGCGTCGAGCTGAGGAACAAGATCAAGCGGGTGTGGTGGCGCGACTTCGTCCAGCGGCGCCCGGACATGCTCGGTCTCGACGCCTCGATCCTCATGCATCCCACCGTGTGGAAGGCGAGCGGTCACGTCGACAACTTCACCGACCCGATGGTGGACTGCCGCGAGTGCCGCCATCGCTTCCGGGTCGACCAGCTCGCAGAGACCCCGTGGGTGCACTACTGCCCGGCCACCAAGGGCAACAAGTTCACCATCCCGGCCGGGGGGGCGTGCTCCCACTGTGGCGCCGCGCGGACCCTCTGTCCGGACTGCGGCAAGGGGGAGCTGACGCCCCCACGCCAGTTCAACCTGATGTTCAAGACGCTCATGGGGCCGGTGGAGGAGGACGCCGCGGTGACCTACCTGCGCCCGGAGACCGCGCAGGGCATCTTCGTCAACTTCGACAACGTGCTGCAGTCGATGCGGCGCAAGCTTCCCTTCGGGATCGGGCAGATCGGCAAGGCCTTCCGCAACGAGATCACCCCGGGCAACTTCATCTTCCGGACGCGCGAGTTCGAGCAGATGGAGATCGAGTACTTCGTCAACCCCCACGAGACGGTGGAGGGGCGGCCGGCCGACGAGTACTGGCACGACCGCTGGATCGAGGATTGCCTCGCGTGGTTCCGCCGCTACGGCATCCAGTCCGACAACCTGCGGCTGCACGAGCACGCGCGGGACGAGCTGGCCCACTACGCCAA
>DATGBR010000276.1:0-8587 GCA_035312605.1 Candidatus Methylomirabilota bacterium | reverse complement strand
AGCATCCCGACCACGAGGATGACCACCCCACATCGCTGTCTCATGACTGTCTCCTTGTCATCGTGGCCAGCCCGCCGGGCGCGAACAGCATGCAGGCGATCATGATCGCGCCGAAGATCAGCGGGCGGTAGGTCTGGAACCCGGCCAGCGAGTCGTTGAGCACGGTGACGATCGCCGCGCCCGCCACCCCACCCCAGACGGAGCCGAGCCCGCCCAGGATGATCATCACCAGGAAGTCCACCGAGAGGAACACGTCGAACGCGTCCGGGGAGAGGAAGCCCACCACGAAGGCGAAGAGCCCGCCCGCCACCCCGGTGTAGAAGGCCGACAGCACGAAGGCCACCGTCTTGTACGCGGCCGCGTTGATCCCGCTCGCCTGGGCCGCGATCTCGCTGGCGCGGATGGCGAGGAAGGCGCGGCCGGTGCGGGTGGCCGCCACGTTGAGCGCGGCCAGGATCATCGCCGCGGCCACCGCGAGGGCCAGGTAGTAGCGCGAGCGGTCGGTGTCGAGCGCCCACGGGCCGAGATGCGCGAGCGGCACGCGCAGGCCGTCGTTGCCGCGGGTGAGCCAGTCCAGATTCGTGATCGCCTCCGTGACCACGAAGCCGAAGGCGAGCGTGGCCATGGCCAGGTAGAGGCCGTCGAGCCGGAGGCACGGGATGCCGAGCGCCAGGCCGACGAGGGCGGTGACGAGCCCGGCCGCGAGCAGGGTCAGGGGCACCGGCAGCGCGGGCGCCCGCAGGGTGAGGAGCGCGGCGGTGTAGGCCCCGATGGCGAGGAAGCCCGCGTGACCGAACGAGAGCTGGTTGGTGTAGCCCGAGAGGAGGTTGAGCCCGATCGCGACGACCGCGTTCACCGCCACCAGGGTGGCCAGGAACACGAAGTACCGCGGCGCCACGAGCGGCCACCCGAGCGCGGCCATCCCGCCCAGCGCCCACGCCGCGACGCGCACTAGACCTTCCGCCGCTCGAGCGAGCCGAAGAGGCCGCGCGGGCGCGCGACCAGGATGGCGATCATCACGAGGAAGGGCACCGAGTAGCGGATGCCGGTCGGCAGGTAGAGCGGGGCCAGGTTCTCGATCACCCCGAGGAGCATGCCGCCCGCCACCGCGCCGGGCAGCGAGCCGAAGCCGCCCAGCACCGCGGCGGTGAAGCCGTTGATCGCGATCAGCCCCATCTTGGTCGAGAGGAACGTCACCGGGGCGATGAGCACGCCGGCCACCCCGCCCACCACCGCCGCGAGCACCCACGCGCCCGAGTACACCCGCTCCACGCTGATGCCCATGAGCCGCGCCGCGGTCTGGTTCTGCGCGACCGCGCGCATGGCCCGGCCGAAGCGGGTGGCGCGGAAGAGCGCGACGAGGGCCAGCATCAGGATCAGCGAGGCGCCGATGACGCCCAGGGACACCGGCGCGACGCGCACCGGGCCGATCGCGATGGGCCGGTTCGAGAACAGCGCGGGGAACGGCAGCTCCTCGTTCGTCCACACGATGCCGGCCGCGGCCCGCAGCGCGAGCGACAGCCCGAGCGTGATGATCAGCACGTCCCAGTGGGTGGCCGAGAGGGCGCGCCGGACGATCGCGCGCTCCACCAGGAATGCGAGGAGCCCGCCCGCCGCCACCCCGCAGGCCACCGCGGCCAGCAGCGGGAGGCCGGCGGTGTGCTGCGCGGACCACGCCACGAACGCCGAGACCATGAGCATCTCCCCCTGGGCGAAGTTCACGGTGCGGGTGGCGTTGTAGACGATCACGAGGCTGAGCGCGACCAGCGCGTAGATGCAGCCCGTCGCGAGCCCGCTGACGACGACGTGGATCAGGGCCGGACCGCTCACGCCCGGATACTGCTTGGCCCGCTCGGCCCTGTCAAGGCGACGGCGGGCGGCGCGCCGCCGCCGGCGCGCTGGTCTAGGGCTCGGTCAGCGGATGGAGCCTCGCCGCGTGCGAGGCCCGGCCGCCCGGCGCAGTCCAGGTGAGCGTCGTCCCCTTCACGGTGACGATCGCCCGGTCCGCCACGCGGAACGTCACGCCCGGCTCTCCGGTGGAGAGCGGGTAGAGCCCACCGCGCCGCGCGCCCGAGGCGACGCCGAACATCGCGCGCCGGCCCACGCCGTCCACGTCCACGATGGCGAAGGACACGACCTCCGCGGTCGGCTCCAGGATGCCGTACCACTGCGTGCCGAGAAGCACGCCCCCCTCCTCGGCCGCGCGGTCGGACGCCGGCGCGAGCTTCACCGTGCCGGGGAGCCGGGGCAGCAGCTCCTCGGCCGCGCGGCGCTGCTCGGCCGCGCCCTCGGGGCAGGGCACGGCGCCCTTCCCCACCTCGGGGCTCGTCAGGTAGCGAACGAGGCACGGCCCGTACCGCACCGCGAACTTGCCGGTCGTCCCCCCGCCGTGGTCGACGATGTCGTACGTCTCGTCGAGCAGCAGGAAGGAGCCGTCGCGGCGCGCCAGGACCCTGGCCGCGCCGGGCCCGCGCTCCTGGCTCCCGAAGAGCGTGTCGTGGCGCGGAAACACGAGCGCCAGGCGATCGACGGTGAGGGCGCCCAGCGTCCGCTCCGTCACCGACGCATCGAGGTTACCCGTGCCGCCGAACCGGATGCCCGGAGCCATCGCGACGACGCCGTAGACATCCTTGGAGGATTCCGCCGTGTCCAGCGTGATGTAGCCGCCGAAGGACTGCCCGGCCAGGATGACCTTGCCGTATCCCTCGCGGCGGCGCGCCGCGATCTCCTCCTGGGTCCGCCGGACGGCCCGGGAGAGGGATTGCTCGCCGGTGGTCTCCCCGAGATTGTTGCGCGCGATCTTCACCACGTCCCAGCCGCGCGCCTGCAAGAGCCGGAGGACCGGCGGCACGGGCGCCGCGTGCTGCGCCACCGTCCCGTGAATGCCGTGGTTCCAGATCACCACCCCCTTGGCGGCCGCGGTGCCGCGCCACGGCATATCGCAGAACGCGCGCTCGACCCAGAACCACCGGCCGAGCGGCAGCTGGCCGCAGCGCATCGCGTCCCGGACCAGGCCGGCCGCATCGTCTCGCGCCTGCGCCTCGGCGTACGACCGGGCCACGATCGCGGCTCCGCGCGCGATCGCCTCGCACCGCGCCTTGATGCCGCCGTCGTCGGCCGCGTTCTGGCACGCGGTGAACGCGCGCTGGGCCGACCCGGGGTAGCGGTCGAACTCGCCCCGCTCCTCGACGCTCCCGTCGCACGCGTACTTCCTCGAGCCGGGGGCCTCGACGTAGAAGAAGTAGCCGGGGTTGGGCTTCTTCAAGTACTCGGCGAGGCGATCCTGGCAGTCGCCGCGCAGGACGGCGGCACCCACGGACGGCGCGAGGGCGGCCGGGCCCGACGCGAGGCACAGGGTTCCCGCGAGAAGCAAGCCGACCGCCGGAATTCCCGGCCACCGCGTCATTCCCGGCCTCCAGCCACGAGGGTGGGTCGTGACCATTCTAGGGCGGGGCTCCGCCGTGGCGGTGCTTATACTGGTGGGACACGTCATGCGGGTGACCGAGCTGGGCCACGTCTCCATCTTCGTCCGCGACCTCGACGCTTCGGTCGGGTTCTACCGCGACCTGCTCGGCCTGCGGGAGACCGGACGGGGCAAAGGCGGCCGCATGGCCTTCCTCTCCGCGGGCGCTCACCACCATGACGTGTCACTGGAGGTCGCCCGCAGCGGCGGCGGGATCCCGCCGAAGGGCGCACCGGGCCTCTACCACATCGCGTTCTGCATCGGCCGCTCCCGCGAGGCTCTCCAGTCGGCCCGGGACGAGTGCCTGACGCGCGGCCTGGTGCCGTTCGGGGACCAGGAGGGCGCCCGCACGCCGTGCTTCTGCGTGCGCGATCCCGACGGCCACGAGGTCGAGCTCTACGTGGAGGTCGGTCCAGCGGGGACCTAGCTCCCGCGGATGCCGGAGCCATGGCCATCCTCCAGGAGCTGCTCCAGCGCTTCACGTATCTCGGCATCCTGGCCGCCCTGCTGCTCGGCAGCCTGGGCGTGCCGATCCCCGAGGAGATGCCGATCGTCGCCGCCGGCATCCTGAGCCACGAGGGGCTCGCCTGGTGGTGGCTGGCGCTGCCGGTCTGCGTGCTCGGAGTGCTGTCCGGCGACATGGTCCTCTACTGGGTCGGCCGGCGCTGGGGGGAGCGCGTGCTGGGCTGGCGCGTGGTGCGCCGGGTGCTGACCCCGCCGCGCGCGAAGTGGCTGAAGGCCGCGTACCGCGAGCACGCCATGAAGACGGTGGCGATGGCGCGCCACGTGACCGGGCTGCGCGCGGCGGCGTTCCTGACCGCGGGCATCGCGCGGGTGCCGTTCTGGAAGTTCATCCTGGCCGACGCGGCCGCGGCGGCGGTGAGCGTCCCGCTCGTCTTTGGACTCGCCTACTTCTTCACGCAGCAGATCGGCGCCATCCTGGCCGACGTGCACCGCGTCGAGCGCTGGCTGGCGCTCGTCGGGCTCGTCGTGCTCACCGGCGGCCTGGTCGTCTACGCGGGGCGATGGAACCGTCGCGTCCCGAGGACCCGCTAGCCGACTCGCGGTTACAATGCCCGGCAATACCATGCAGCATCTGAACGACCAGTTCCTCTTCTCACCGTCGGACCTGGGCAGCTTCCTGGCCTGCGAGCACCTGACCCAGCTGGAGCTGGCGGTGGCCCTGCGAGAAGGCCGGCGGCCGAGCTACGAGAACGCCTATGCCGAGCTCCTCCGGCGCAAGGGCCAGGAGCACGAACGGGCGTTCCTCGCGACACTCCACGATGCGGGCCGCACCGTCGTCGAGGTGCGTCTGAACGCCCGGCGCGACTTCGAGGCCGGCACGCGCCGCACCGCGGAGGCGATGCGGGGGGGCGCGGACTACGTCTACCAGGCCGTGTTCTTCTCGGACGGCTGGCGGGGGATCGCGGACTTCCTGGAGCGGATCGACCGGCCCTCGGCGCTCGGCGCGTGGAGCTACCAGGTGCTGGACACGAAGCTGGCGCGGCATCCGCGCCCGGAGCACGCGCTCCAGCTCTCCTTCTACAGCCAGGCGCTCGAACAGACCCAGCGGCTCGCGCCCGACCTCGCGTACGTCGTCCTCGGGACCCGCGAGCGCGTCCCCATCCGCCTCGCCGACGTGACCGCCTACTTCCGGCGGGTGCGCCAGCGCTTCGGGACCGCGGTGGCCGCCCGTGCCGCCACCGGCCCCTACCCTTGCCACCACTGCTCGTTCTGCGACTTCCGGGGGCTCTGCGCGGACCAGCTGGAGCGGGAGGACCACGTCGTTCGCGTGGCCGGCATCCAGCGGAGCCAGGTGAAACGGCTCTTCGTCGGGGGAATCAACACCCTGACCGCGCTGGCCGAGACGCACCCCGAAACTGCGATCCCCCGGATCGCGGCGTCGACCTTCGAAGGCCTGCGCGAGCAGGCGGGGCTGCAGCTGATCCGGCAGCGCTCGGGCACGCTCGAATGGCGGGCGCTCGACGTCGAGCCGGGGCGCGGCTTCGCCTCCCTGCCCCCGCGATCACCCGGTGACGTCGTCTTCGATCTCGAGGGTCACCCGTTCTTCGAGCCCGCACGCGGGCTCGAGTACCTCTTCGGCGTGCTCCTGCTCGACGGCGCCGAGCCTCGGTACCAGCCGTTCTGGGCCCACGATCGCGACGGCGAGCGGCGGGCGTTCGAGGGCCTGGTGGACCTGGTCCACGCGCAGCTCGAGCGGTATCCCGACATGCACGTCTATCACTTCACCGGCTCGGAGCCGAGCACGCTCAAGCGGCTCATGGCCGAGCACTCCACGCGAGAGGCCCAGGTGGACGACCTCCTCCGGCGCCAGGTCTTCGTCGACCTGCACACGATCGTCCGCCGGGCCCTCCGGGCGGGAGTGCCCAGCTACTCGCTCAAGGACGTCGAGGCGCTCTTCGGCTTCAGCCGGGGCGGCGCCGTGCAGTCGGGCACGCAGGCCATCCTGCACTACGAGCGCTGGCTCGACCGGCGCGCCCCGACGCTGCTCGACGAGATCGCGGCCTACAACCTGGAAGACTGTCGCTCCACGCTGGGCCTGCTCGAATGGCTCCATCGGGTCCGCCCGCCCGACCTGCCCTGGCCGGAGGCGCCGGAGGCCCACGCGCTCTCACCCGAGGCCACCGAGGCGCAGGACGCGCGACACCTGCTCCGTCAGGAGCTCATCGACGGCGCGGAGCCCGGGACACCGCGCTGGCTCGCGGGCGAGCTGCTGGAATACCACCGGCGCGAGGCCCGGCCCGCGTGGTGGGCGTACTTCGATCGTCTCGCCAAGTCGCCGGAGGAGCTGCTGGAGGACACGGAGGCGATCGCCTACCTCGACGTCGATCGCGGCACGCCGCCCGAGGCACGCAGGAAATCCCTCGTCCACACCCTCATCTTCCCGATCCAGGACCACAAGCTCCGCGCCGGCCTCACGGTCCAGGACCCGGCCACCGGGAGGAGTGCGGGCGACATCGTCGAGATCGACGACACGAGTGGCGCGGTGGGACGGCTCCGGCTCCTGCGGGGGCCGAAGTTCGGCTCGCGCCCGCTCCCGGAGGCGATCGTCGCGGGCGGCCCCCTCGAGGACCGGACCCAGCGCGCGGCGGTGCTGCGCCTCGCCGACTCGATGCGCGCCGGCGATGGTCGCTATCCGGCGCTCCGAGCCATCCTCGCCCGCGAGCACCCGCGCATCCGCGGCCTGGCCCCCGGCGCGAGGATCCAGACCACCGACCTCGCGGCGATGCAGGCGCTGGCCCTCGGCCTCGACGCGAGCTACCTGTTTCTCCAGGGGCCTCCCGGCACCGGCAAGACGTGGACCGGAGCCCGGATCGTCGTGCACCTGCTCGCCCACGGCCGGCGCATCGGCATCGCCGCGCAGAGCCACAAGGCCATCCACAACCTGCTCGCCGAGATCGAGAAGGTGGCGCGCGCGACCGGGCTGCGCTTCGAGGGGCTCAAGAAGGCATCCGCCGGCAACCCGGAGTCCGAGTACCACGGGGAGTTCATCCAGAGCGATCCCGACAACGACCGGTTCGAGAAGGCCGGCCCCGACGTTCAGCTGCTCGCCGGGACGGCCTGGCTCTTCTCCCGCCCCGGCGTCGACCGCCGGCTGGACGACCTGGTGATCGATGAGGCCGGGCAGGTCTCGCTCGCGGACACCCTGGCGATGGGCACGGCCGCCCGCAACCTGATCCTCCTGGGCGATCCGCTCCAGCTCGCGCAGGTCTCGCAGGGCGTCCACCCGACGGGCACCGGCGCCTCCGTCCTGGAGCACCTCCTGGGAGACGCCCCGACGATCCCGGAAGATCGCGGCGTGTTCCTCGAGCAGAGCTTCCGCATGCATCCCGCCGTCTCGGCCTTCATCTCGGAGATCGTCTACGCGGGGCGCCTGCACTCGGACGACTCGGCGGCGCGCCGGACGACGTCCTTCGGCACCGGCATCCGGTTCGCCCCGGTCGAGCACGAAGGCAACCGCTCCCATTCCGACGAGGAGGTCGTCCGGGTCGCCACGATGATCGCGGGCATGCGCGGAGGCACCTTCACCGACGCCGACGGCGCCACCCGCCCGCTGGGCGACGACGACTTCATGGTCGTCGCACCCTACAACGCCCAAGTGCTCCGGCTCCGCGCCG
The DNA here is from genome assembly GCA_035312605.1 of Candidatus Methylomirabilota bacterium. GTDB lineage: Bacteria > Methylomirabilota > Methylomirabilia > Rokubacteriales > CSP1-6 > CAMLFJ01. The sequence continues at coordinate 985 of DATGBR010000276.1, read as the reverse complement.
GCCTGCCGACCGGCGTCCGGGTGGGCACCGTCGACAAGTTCCAGGGCCAGGAGGCGCCCATCGTCTTCTTCTCCATGGCGACCTCCAGCGGAGAGGACGTGCCACGCAGCCTCTCCTTCCTTTTCTCCCGGAACCGTCTCAACGTCGCGATCTCCCGCGCGCAGTGCCTCGCGGTGTTGGTCTGCTCCCCGCGTCTGCTGGAAGCCCGGTGTCAGTCCATCGAGGAGATGCAGCTGGTAAACGCCCTGTGCCGGCTGGTCGAGTTCGCGGCGGACACGGAGCCTTAACCGGCGCGGGGATCCCCGTCGCGGGCTCCGGTCCCCATCCGTCAATCGGGTGACACGAGCCGCGTTCCAGCGGACCGGTACGCCTTACCGTGCAGGAATTCCCCGGTCCCGACGTCGGACGGTCCGGGCGGCGCAAGGAATCTCCTATTTGCGCGCCCTTTCACTTCTGGCACGTCTGGTGCTGCGTGCCCTCATGGAGGACCCAAATGAATCGGACGAAAAGATTACTCACCGGAGCCGTCGCCGAGGTGGCGTTCACGGTTCCGGTCGCAATCGTTTCCGCCAACCACGTCGGGATCGAGGCTCCCTTCGTGTCCTCGCCGCCGGCCGCGGTGGTGGTACCCGTCCCCGCCCCGACCCAGATCGTGCAGGCCGACGAGATCAAGGCCGGGGGGGTGCGCGCGAACACCATCTACGCCAACAAGATCGAGGCCGACGAGGTGCGCGGCGCCGTGCACCAGACCCGCGGCGTGAAGGTGCGGGACAGTCAGGGGAAGATCAAGGCCCCGGAGGTGGTGGCGTCCGTCATCTACGCGGACGAGATCTCGGCCGACACTGTGGAGGCGGACACGATCTACGTTCGTGAGCTGGACCGCCACTGAGACTACGCGCCCGTCGAGCGCTGACCGAAGGAGGTCGCGACATGAACACGTTCAGGATGTTTGTGGGCACGGCCCTGGTGACGCTGCTGTCGGCCA
>DATGBR010000275.1:0-4063 GCA_035312605.1 Candidatus Methylomirabilota bacterium | reverse complement strand
CCGGCGGGCCCCCGGCTCGAAGTTCACCATGGAGTACGCGCGGGCCCCCGCGATGCCCGGGACGGTGAGGAGGGCGAACTGGCCCGCGTCGAAGTCGAGCGGGTGGTCGACATCGACGTCGAACGCGGCCACGTCGTGGGTCAGCCGACGCCAGGCGCTCACCCGGCCCTGCATGGCGCCGGGGGGCGCGGTGCCCGCCTCGCGGGGCCTCAGCACGGAGACCTCGAGCGCGCAGGCCTCGCGCGCCACGCACTGGCACATCAGGAGATCGGCCGGGTCCCTGAGATAGCGGTTCCCCGGGGCCTCGGGCCACTCGCTCTCCACCCGGCCGCTCACGAGCCGGGCCTTGCAGGTGCCGCAGGTGCCGGTGCCGCACTCGTACGGCAGCTCGAGGCCGCTCCGGAGGCCGGCGTGGAGGATCTTCTCCCCGGGCTGGCACTCGAACTCGCCCGCCCCGCTCCGGGCGGTGACGACGATCTTCACCGGCCGCTCAGACGGGCTTGTCGCCCGCGATCTGGACCCGGCGCATGATGCGCCGGAACCGCCCGGCGTCGTGCACCGCGAGGTGCTTGTCCTCTCCCACGATGGCGCGCGAGGGCCTTCTGTTGCGCGGCGTCGAGGTGTTGGTCACGAAAGAAGACCACGCAGTGGTCGAGGAAGGCCCGTCGGACCGCGGCCACGCTCGCCGCGTCGAGGTCGGCGCCCAGGTCGATGCCGTGGATCTCGGCGCCCAGCGCGCCGGTGATGGGACGGACCTCGATCGGCATCGGAGCCATGTCGGTTCCCCCGGGGTGGCTCAGTACAGGTTCTTGCGGTAGCCGTCCTGCAGGCGCTGATCGAGCTCCTCGACGGTCATGGTGTTGAGCCGGGCGTGGTCGCGGAACATCTGGGCCGGCGAGGCCAGGCCACCCAGGTCCGGCCAGCGGTCAATCTCCCAGAGGCCGGAGCGCTTCACGCACTTCGCGCAGTGGAGGAAGGATTCCTCGACGTCCACCGCGATCGCGAGCTGCGGGGTCTTGCCCTGGGCGGCCAGGTGCGCCAGCCACACCGGGTCCCGGACGATCCGGGCGCGGCCGTTGACCCGCAGAGTCTCCTCGCTGCCCGGCACCAGGAAGAGGAGGCCGATGCCGGGGTTCTCGAGCAGGTTCCGCATCCCGTCGAAGCGCCTGTTGCCCGGACGGTCCGGAACCAGCAGGGTCCGGTCGTCCACCACCAGCACGAAGCCGGGAGCGTCACCCTTCGGGCTCACGTCGCAGCGCCCCGCGCGGTCCGCGGTGGCGACGAGCACGAAGGGTGCCCGCGCGATGAAGGCGCGGCAATGCTCGTCGAGCCGGCCGATGTCCTTGCGGAGCGCGATCTCGGAGGGCTCGCCCATCAGCGCGCGAAGCTCGTCGAGGGTCCCCACTACGTCCGTGAACTCCGTCGCCCCGTTTGCTCCGCTCATGCGCTGCCTCCCGGGAAGGTCTCTGGTGTCCCCGAACATACCATTCAGGCGGGAGTTCTTCCCATCCGAGGAGGACGGCGCTCCATGGAGGCTCCGGCTGGATCGCGCCGTAGCACGATCCGGCGGGCTCGGGAGCGCGGATCAGCGAGTCTCGAACGGGATGTCGCGCGCGGGGGTGTAGATGGCGGCCGCGCCCGGGCCGGCAGGCTCCGGGAACGGGTACTCGTTGGCGATGCGGGCCCGGATGAGCTGGAGGAGCTGGGGATAGGAGGAGCCGCGGATCACCCGGTCGAACTGGGAGCGGTAGTTGTTCACGAGGCTGATGCCCTCGATGTAGACGTCCCGGACCACCCAGCGCCGATTGCGGTAGACCAAGGTGTGGGTGAGCGGGATCAGCCGCCCACCCCGGGCCAGGATCGCGGTCTGCACCGTCGCGGTGTCGTGGTCCACCGACTCGCCGACGAACTGCACGGTGGCGCCGCCGGCGTGCCCATCGACCTCGGCCACCGCGGCGAGCCAGTACACGAAGCCGCGCTGGACGAAGTCGGCGAAGAGGTGCGTGAACTCCTGCTGCTCGGCCGCGGTGCGCGCCTGCCACTGCCGGCCCAGCGAGCGCTCGGCCGCGTCGCGGAAGTCGAACACGCGGCTGAAGAGCGCGCGGATGGCGATCAGCCGGTCGAGCGGCCGCTGCTCGGTGGCCGGATCGGTGAGGACCACGTTGGCGTCGTGGAAGACGCCGCGCAACATATCCGTGGGCGCCCCCGCCCCGGCAAGATTTGCGGTTCCGAGACACGCCACCAGGGTCGCGCACACCATCAGTCGTCGAGGCGTCAATGCGTTCATGAGTCGGCCGAATCGGGGTAGGTGCATCGCCTGTGCCACGGGATCGGCAGCCGCGGTGGCCGGCAGATCGACTTCCGGGGGAGGAACGCGGGGCCGGAGCCCGTTCGTGCGCGTCCTTTCCGACACACGGGGTGTACCGAATAGCGACGCCGCCTGGGGGTGCTCCGGCGCCGCGCCGCGGCGACCTCGACCAGCGGTCCTACCGCGAGGGCCGCGAGGGCCGACTCCCGGGCGCGCCGCGGGTGAACTCGACGTCCACCGGGACCTTGGTGGGCTCGCCATCGCCCGCTCGGACCCGTCTCGGCGGTGGGCGGCGGCGCCCGGGCCGCCGGCGGAACACGCGAGGGCTTACTCGATCACCTCGTCCGCCCGCAGCAGGAGCGACGGCGGAAGGGTGAGGCCGAGCGTCCTGGCGGTCTTGAGGTTGACCACCAGCTCGAACGTGGTCGGCTGCTCGACCGGCAGGGTCGCCGGGAGCGCTCCCCTCAAGATCTTGTCGGCGTAGACCGCGGCCTGGCGCCAGTAGGCGCCGGAGTCCGCGGACCACGAGATGAGTCCTCCCGCCACGACGAGGCGCCGAGCGGGGCCGCCGAAAACCGTCGCGACCCTCATCTCCGTCGCGAACCGCACGATGTCCTCGCCCCTGATCTGGGCGATCTGATCCGTCATCACGATGAGCCCTTCGACCGGCCTCCGGCGAAGGGCCGCGAAGGCGGCGTCGAAGTCTTCCGGCTTGAGCACCTCGACGAAGCGGGTGGTCCGCTGGCGGGCCGCGGCGGCGCGCTCGAGCGCGCGCCGGTACCGGTCGGCGGCCGGATATCCCCGGCTCCACAGGACCGCGATGCGCGACACGCCGGGGACCTCGGCGAGCAGCTCGACCAGCTTGGCGGTCTGCTCGGGGGAGACGTCGAAGGTCACGCCGGTGACGTTGCCTCCGGGGCGCGCGAGCGAGTTCACCAGCCCGAGCTCCACCGGCGTGGTCGCGCCGACCATCACGATCGGAATGACGCGGGTCGCCCCTTGCGCGGCCAGCGCGTTGGGGGTTCCGCCCGCCACGATCAGGTCCACCTTGGCGTCGGTCAGCTCGGCGGCCAGGGCCGGCAGCCGCTCGTAGCGGCCCTCCGCCCAGCGGTACTCGAAGGCGACGTTCTGCCCTTCGATCCACCCGCGCTCGCGCAGCTCCGTCTGGAACGCGCTCAGCAGCCGAGTGTTCTCCGCGGAGGGCGAGCTGGCCGCCAGATGACCGATCCGGTAGACCTTGCCGACCGGCTGGGCGGCCGCGGTGAGGGGCCCGGTCAGGAGGGTGCCGACGAGGGTCCCCAGGAACGCGCGACGCTCCATCACGACGTGCGCCCTACCCCGACGCCCGGCCGAAGTCGATGAAGCCGCGCTCGACGTCGGTGTCGAGCAGCGTGACGCGCACGCGGTCGCCGACGTCGAGCCCCTGCGATCCACGGACCAGCTTTCCTTCCACCTGCGGCTGCAGGATGCGGACCCAGGTGCCCTTCGAGGACGCGCCGGTCACGATCGCGTCGAACGGCTGGCCGATGCGCGGGGCCAGGAGGAGCGCCGCCGCCGACTTCTGCACCTGTCGCTCGACTTTGGTCGCGTTGTCTTCCTGCTCGGTGCAGTGGCGCGCCAGCCCGTCGAGGTCTTCGGCCCCGTAGGGCGCCGGCTGGCCCGCCATCGCCGCCTTGAGGAGACGCCCGGTGATGAGATCCGGAAAGCGCCGATTGGGGGCGGTCGAATGTGAGTAGTCGCGCGTGGCCAGCCCGA